>JAFUOK010000075.1 GCA_017481925.1 Alistipes sp. | reverse complement strand
GGCATCGATGCTATCGAATGCATCCTGCTGCAGGATCACGAAGTCCAGCAACTCGCTCTTCCAGAAACGCTCGTGGTACTCGATGGGCACACCGTCATCACCCAGGATGTTGATCTGGTCGTTAGCCTCCTTACCACGCTGCACGATGGTCTTACCCTCGTACACCTTGCTAACCCAATCCTTGCCGATATGCTCGTCCAGGTATGATGCTACCTCGGGATACTCCAGATACTTTGAGTATGAGTCCAGCGGATCGATAGCCGGATAACGCTTCGAGTCGGCACGGCCCTGCGAAAGTGCGTAGAAGCAACGTGCAGCCTTCTTTGTTGACTCGGTAACGGGCTCCTTAAGGTTACCACCCGCGGGTGATACGGTACCGAGGAATGTTACAGAACCTGTCTGGCCGTTGTTGAGCTTAACCAAGCCTGTACGTGCATAGAAACCTGCGATGATAGCTGAAAGGTCCATGGGGAACGCATCCTGACCGGGAAGCTCCTCCAGACGGTTTGACATCTCACGAAGAGCCTGCGCCCAACGTGACGTAGAGTCAGCCATAACCAATACCTTAAGACCCATAGCGCGATAGTACTCACCGATGGTCATACCCGTATATACTGATGCCTCACGAGCCGCAACGGGCATGTTAGAGGTGTTACAGATGATGATGGTACGCTCCATAAGTTTGTGACCTGTACGAGAGTCGATCAGCTCGGGGAACTCGGCGAAGATCTCCACAACCTCGTTAGCACGCTCACCGCACGCTACGATGATGATAACGTCTGCCTCGGCCTGCTTAGAGATGGCGTGCTGAAGCACGGTCTTACCAGCACCGAAGGGACCGGGGATAAAGCCCGTACCACCCTCAGCAATGGGGTTGAAGGTATCGATAGCGCGAACACCCGTCTCCATAACGCGAGAGGGACGCGGCTTCTCAACATAGCAGCGGATAGGAGTCTTGACGGGCCACTTCTGCACCATCGTAACGTTATACTCGTTGCCATCCTTATCAGCCAGCACTGCGATCGTATCGGTTACCTTGTACTCGCCGGCGGGTGTGAGGCTCTTAACCGTATAGGTACCCTGCATAACAAAGGGAACCATGATCTTGTGATCCACCCACTGCTCCTTAACCTGACCCAGCCAGTCACCAGCGGTTACCTTATCGCCAACATTTGCCAGAGGAGAATACTCCCACTTGCGCTCGAAGTCGATGGGCTCGGTGATCGATCCACGCTCGATGAACAGGCCGTCCATCTTCTCCAAATCGTTCTGCAGACCATCGTAGTTACGCGACAAAAGTCCGGGAGCCAGGGTAGCCTCAAGCATGTGGCCCATAAACTCTACCTTGTCGCCGATCTTCAAGCCTCGGGTACTATCGTACACCTGCACATAGGCATCATCGCCTATGACCTTGATGACCTCGGCCATCATTCGTGTATCACCGCAATAAACATAGCAGATCTCGTTCTGACCCACAGCACCGTCGGCCTTAACGATCACGATGTTCGAGATGATACCGTTTACACGTCCTAAAGTTTTCATTTATGTTCTATGTAGTTTTATTGTTTATTTACCAGTTCCTTGCCGTCCAGATCGGCCATAATGCGATCGAGCATAGCGCGACCACGCTTGGGATCGAGCAGAGCCCAACGTGCCACGATGTTCACACGCACCAGATACGACAATATAGCGTTGATATCGAAATAATCGCGTGCCGCCAGATCGACAGCCTGCTCCCAGCGGATAAGGTCGATCTTATGCTCCTTCTCCACGATGTTCTGCTCGTCGTTCACGGCCGCAATAACGGCATCGATATACTGCAACTCGCCACGCAGACCGAAGTCCGCAGCCGACGAACGCTGCAACTGCTCCACAACTTCGCCCTTGCCTACCGTCACGCTTGCAGCGGCACGACCTGCCGCACGGGCAACGGCCACAGCCGAGATATTACGCAACGTACGGTCAAATGCAGCCCACTCGCGCAGGAAGCGACTGCCCGACAGGGCACACTCCTCGTAGTAAGCCTCAAAGAGCGAACGCTCGAACGACTGCTCCAGATTCACGCCCTTGGCCCACTCATTCTCCTGAGCCTCGCCATCCTGCTGCTCGGCCACGGCATACGCCTTGATAACACGAGCCACACGAGAGGGCAACGCCTGGGGATCGGCTAGTTCAGCCTCCAGCTCCTCGCGGGTAAGGTTACCCAGCGGGTTGAAAGCCTCGCGACCAGCACGCAGAGCGATGATATTCTCGCAGTCGTAATAGCCGTAAAGCAGACGCACAGCCTTTGCATCGGCACCCGAGAGCTCCTCCAGAATCTCGTCGATAATCTCGCGAGCATCGAAGCCCTTGGTGTCGGCATCGAGCGTGTACTCGCGCAATCCGGCTACCAGACAGTAATAATTCTTATTGCCAAACATAGGAAACTACGCCTTAAAGATAAGTTGAGCCACCTTCTCACGCAGATAGCCACCCAAGAGTGCCTCTACGCTCTCGTCAGAGAATGAGATGTAGTAACCGCCATTCTTCTCGCCTACCTTGAAACCGCTCTTAACATCGGCAGAGTAACCAACCTCGATACCCTCCGACAGCAGAGCCTTCGTAGCAGCCTCCATAGCCTCGCCCAGCTCAGCCTTCTTTGCCTCGGGCAGAAGAGCCGACAACTCAGCCTTGGCGCCGTTGTTCCAGCCCTTGGCTACTGCGAGCAACATATCCTTGATGAATGACGCGTCGAGGTTAGCGCTCTTGACACCCTCACCGGCACACTTCGCTACGATCAAGTTCTCGATCTCGGCCTTGATCTTTGCTACAGCCTGCTTGCCCGCCAGCGAGATCTCGGTCATGGCGTTCTTCTCGATATCCACAGCCTTGGTCTCAGCAGCGGCAACGATCTCCGCAGCGCGAGCCTCAGCCTCGGCTACAATTTTTGCGGCATTACTCTTCGCCTCGGCTACCAGATTATCGGCCTCGGCGCGACCCTTCTCCAGACCCTCCTGAAAAAGTTTGTCAGTCAATTCTTGAAGTTTTGAATTTCCCATTGAAGTGATATAGTTTTGTTTAGTTTAGTTATTCTCTGCACAAGGTTGGGCGAGCATCCTAACGAACACTCTTACGCTAATATATAAAGTACTTGACAAAAATAGTCTAATTACAAATAAATTCCAAATATTTTATCGGCTTTTTACTACGTAAAATACGAAATACTACTCTATTTGTAACCAAAACGGCAAATGCATAGAATCTGCATAATATTCGAAGTTTGTGCAATATTATGCAAATAGAACACAACATTCCACAATACGACCAAACAGTATCAAAAAAAGCAGGCCGCCGACAAAATTTGCAGCGACCTGACTATATATATTTAAGGTATAATTATCGTTTCCGAACCTACCTTCTACATCGGCTGATGCTCGGGACGCAGAAGATCCTGCACCACCTTAACGGGTGAGAATGTCGTGATAGGCACCTCAACGAGCACTGTATTCCACTTCGCCATTGCGCCATTCCACAGACCGGGCAGCTCCTGTGCACGCAGTTCGCGACCACCGCTCGACTTCGACGAGATGAAGCCCGTCGTAGGATCGGTATATTGCGTAAGGTCGAACTTATTGCCACGCGAATCCTTCACTCCGCAGACCAGATCCACGGGGTTGAAGTGCGTAGCCGACTTCATCAGATGCATATCCTCCTTGGCGATCTGGCTCGACTCGGCAATCTGCAATGACTCGGTGCCGTCGCCACCATCCACCCAGAAGGGGCCTCCGCCGGGCTCGCCTTGATTAAGTACCACGCCGCAGACACGAATCGGACGGTTGAGTACTGCCTGCAACAGAGCTGTATTGTAATCCTCGGGCAACTTAACACACAGACGCTCCTCAACAAAGCGGGCAATAGGCTCCAAATCGGCGCCACCAACCTCCAGCACCTTCAGATACTCAAATGCCTGCTCCTGCAACTCCAGCAGCAGACCGGCCAACGCCTTCTTATATTTGATCGTATCGCCACGACGTTCGTCGGTGGTAACATTGTCGATATTCTTCACGAAGATGATGTCGGCATCGATATCGTTCAGATTCTCAATCAGCGCACCGTGACCCGCCGGGCGGAACAACAACTTGCCCTCGTCGGTGCGGAACGGTGTATTGTCGGGATTTACGGCAATGGTATCGGTCGAAGGTTTCTGTACCGAGAATGAGATATTGTACTTCACGCCATAACGTTCCTCATAGAGAGGTTGCGTAGCGCCAAGCACATCCCAAAAACCACCCATGTGCTCGGCAGAGACGGTGAAGTGGATATAGACCTCATCACCCGAGCGTGCATACATAGCACCCTCGACCAGATGCTCTTCAACGGCCTTGCGGGCACCATCGGGATATGAGTGGAAGGTAACCAGACCCTTGGGCTTTGAGCCATAGTTAAGGCCGCCCTTGATAATCATCTCCACGATCTCCTCGTCGGGAGAGTCGGGCATAATATACTTCGAGAGTTCGGGCCAGAACGCAAACTTTTCGATATTATCCAGCAGGCGCTCGATGCCATCGGTGTACTTGTCGTCATTCACATACTCAAAAAGCTCCTTGAACATTCGTGTAGCGGCACCCGATGCCGGCACAAACTTAACCACGCGAAGTGCCTTTGCTGCCGCCTCATAGCGGGCCTCTGCACGTGATAGAGCCTCCTCGTCAAGACGCAATACGCCATCACCGACAGATGCGGCACGCACCACCGGCAGCGAAGGGAATCCCTGACGGAAATTCGCTATCTGCTGCTCCACCTGCTCCGTAGTAAGACCGTGCTGCTCGATTTGTAGTAGATCCTCTTGTGTGAACATAATCTCAGGTTTTATCTTGTTTTACATATAAATTTGCTCGCAAGGCAGGCTTTCGACCTGCGATAGGGGCTGAAAATTATCCAAATTTACGAAATATTTTCTAACTTTGTCGCATATAGTCGATTTTTTATCGCAACGCAAACCGTATAAACAATTAAGAAAACCTCGTATATGAAAAAATTTACTCTTTTTATCGCAATGCTCCTCGTGGCATTTGCCGCTGAGGCCGCTCCGCTGTGGATGCGCTACCCCGCCATCTCACCCGACGGAAAACAGATTGCCTTTACCTATAAGGGCAGCATCTATGTAGTTCCCGCCGCAGGTGGCCAGGCCACTCGCCTCACATCTTCCGAGATGCACAGCACGATGCCCGTATGGTCACCCGATTCGAAGACCATCGCCTTCGCTTCGGACCGCTACGGCAACTTCGACATCTTCACCGTGTCCGTCGAGGGTGGCTCACCCGTGCGCCTTACGACGCACTCGGCAAAGGAGGAGCCCTACGCCTTCTCGAACGATGGCAAGAAGATTTACTTTGGCGCTACGATTTCCGACCCCGCATCGTCGGCTCTCTTCCCCAAAAGTTCTATGGGCGAGCTGTACGCCGTGAGCGTCAATGGTGGTCGTGCGGAGCAGGTGTTGGCTACGCCGGCACAGCTCATCAACTTCAGCCGTGACGGCAAGAGTTTCCTATATCAGGATCGCAAGGGCGGCGAGGATGACTTCCGCAAGCACCACACCTCATCAATCACACGCGACCTGTGGCTCTACAACTCCTCTACGGGCAAGCATACGCAGCTCACCGACTGGGCTGGCGAGGACCGCAACCCGATATATGCCGATGGCGACAAGACCATCTACTTCCTGAGCGAGCGTGGCGGCACATACAACGTATGGTCAATGCCCGCCGACAACACCAAGGCGGCAAAGCAGGTAACAAAGTTTGCTACGCACCCCGTGCGCTTCCTCTCTATGGCCGACAATGGCACGCTGTGCTTTGGCTACAATGGCGAGATCTACACCATGGCAGCGGGTGGTTCAGCAAAGAAACTCAGTGTAGAGATTACCTCTGATGCACCCACAAACAAGACCGAGCGTCTGAACGTCACGGGCGGCAGCAGCACAACACTCTCTCCCGATGGCAAGCAGATTGCCTTCATCTCTCGTGGCGAGATCTTCGTGACATCGGTAGATTACGCCACAACAAAGCAGATTACCACCACAGCCGAGTCGGAGTCTTCACCCTCGTTTGGTGCGGACAACCGCACCCTTGCATACGCATCGGAGCGCAACGGCTATTGGAATATCTACACAGCAAAGATTGTGCGCGAAGAGGAGCCCAACTTCCCCAACGCTACCGTCATCGAGGAGAAGCCCCTATTTAAGGATTCGAAGATCGACCGCACATCACCCAAGTTCTCACCCGACGGCAAGGAGTTGGCATTCGTCGAGAACAGAGATCGTCTGATGGTGATGGACGTCGCTTCGGGCAAGGTGCGTCAGGTTACCGACGGATCGAGGCACTACTCTACCACGGGCAGTCTGGACTATCACTGGTCACCCGACGGCAAGTGGTTTGCACTCTCATACACGGGCAATGGCCACGACCCCTACTCTGACATCGGTCTGGTGAGCGCCCAGGGTGGCGAGATCTACAACATCACCAACACGGGTTACTTCGACGAGGGTCCCGAGTGGGTTCTGGATGGCAATGCACTGCTCTTCTCTACCGACCGCTACGGTATGCGCAGCCACGCATCATGGGGTTCGGAGTACGACGTGATGATCGTATATCTGAATCGTGAGACGATGGAGGTTGCACGTATGAGCAAGGAGGATTACGAGTACTACAAGGAGGCAAAGAAGAAGGCCGAGGAGGCCGAGAAGAAGGAAGCCGACAAGAAGGAGAAGAAGGATGAGGTTAAAGCAATCAACATCGAGTTCGAGAATATGGACGAGCGTATCTTCCGTCTCACGCCCACTTCTGGCTCATTGAGTGGCTACACGTTGAGCAAGGAGGGCGACAAACTCTACTACATCATCTCTTACGAGGGTAAGTACGATATGTGGGAGCTGAACCTGCGTGACCGCGAGAACAAGGCCATACAGCGTGGCATTGGCGGCGGCTCACTGGTTTGGGATAAGAAGCGCGAGAATATGTACCTCTTGGGCGGTCAGATGAAGAAATTCAAGGGTGGCACGGGCAACCCCACCTCAATCAGCGTGCGTGCCGATATGACCCTCGACCGTGAGGCCGAGCGCGAGTATATGTTCGACCGCGTATATCGCCAGGAGAAGGCCCGTTTCTACAACACCAATATGCACGGTGTGAACTGGGACGCTATGCGTGACAACTACGCCCGCTTCCTGCCACACATCGACAACAACTACGACTTCGCTGAGATGCTGAGCGAGTGGCTCGGAGAGTTGAACGTATCACATACGGGAGGTCGCTACACCCACCCCACCACCACGAGCGACGACCAGACCGCCGACCTCGGGTTGATGTTTGCAATGAACCGTGCGGGCAAGGGTCTTTTGATCGAGGAGGTTATCGTTGGCGGTCCCTTCGACAAGGCCTCTTCGAAGGTCAAGGCTGGCGACGTAGTGGAGAAGATCGACGGTGTGGAGATCGCCGAGGGTATGGACTACTATCCTCTGCTGAACCGCAAGGCCGACAAGCGCACGCTCGTATCGATCTACCGCCCTGCCGATGGCAGTCGTTGGGAGGAGGTTGTACGCCCCATCTCACAGGGTACGCTTACGACGCTTCTTTACAAGCGCTGGGTTAAGCAGCGTGCTGCCGACGTAGAGCGTCTGTCGGGTGGTCGTCTTGGCTACGTGCACATCGAGTCGATGGCTGACGGCAGCTTCCGTACGATCTATGCCGACATCTTGGGTAAGTACAACCACTGCGAGGGTATCGTCATCGACACCCGCTTCAATGGTGGTGGTCGTATGCACGAGGATATTGAGATTCTGTTCAGCGGTGAGAAGTATCTCACGCAGGTTGTTCGCGGCAAGGAGGCTTGCGATATGCCCTCACGTCGTTGGAATAAGGCTTCGATCATGATCACGGGCGAGGCCAACTACTCGAACGCTCACGGAACACCCTGGGTATATAAGCACCGCGGTATAGGTAAGATTGTCGGTATGCCCGTGCCGGGTACGATGACCAGCGTATCGTGGGAGCGTCTGCAGGATCCTTCACTCGTATTCGGTATTCCCGTTGTGGGTTACCGCAAGGCCGATGGCACATACCTTGAGAACGACCAGCTGGAGCCCGACGTGAAGGTTGCCAACTCGGCCGAGGTAGTCATCACAGGCCGTGACGAGCAGCTGGAGGCAGCCGTGAAGACGCTGTTGGCAGAGATTGACGCAGCAAAATAGCAAAATATGATTACAACCTATACAGATCACCCCTTGCGTGAGCGCAATAGTTTTCACGTCGAGGAACAGGCTGCCCGCATCATTGAGTTCGATGCGGCAGCCGACCTCGATGCGATATTTGCCGTAGGGAGTGAGCCCAAAGAGTGGATGGTCATCGGCGGAGGAAACAACATCCTCTTTACCCGCCGTTTCGATGGCACGCTGATACACCCCGTAGGCAAAAAGATAACTGTCAAGTGTGAGGACGACAACACCCTGCTCGTCGAGGCAGAAGCCGGCGTAGATTGGGATGAGTTCGTGCGCTGGACAGTCGAGAGAGGCGCATGGGGAGCGGAAAATCTTTCGCTTATCCCCGGCACGGTGGGTGCCGCCCCCGTGCAAAACATCGGAGCGTATGGTGCCGAGGCTAAAGATATTATCAGCGTAGTACACTACTACGACACACTCCTTAGGGAGCACCGTTCGCTGACAAAGGCGGAGTGCCGGTTTGCCTATCGAGATAGTATCTTCAAGGGCGAATTGCGTGGACGCGCCATCATCACCTCGGTGGAGTTCTGCCTCGGCAAGAGCGCAAAGCCGTTGCTTCACTATGGATCATTGCAAGCCGACGTAGAGGCTCGAGGTGGTGTGACGCTGAAAAATATTCGTGAGGTGGTATGCCTCACACGCCAAAGCAAACTGCCCGACACCAATGTATTGGGCAACGCAGGCAGTTTCTTCAAGAACCCCATTGTACCCTGCGCCGTAGCCGAGGAGTTGCAGGCCAAATATGAAAATATGCCTATATACCCCACTTCGGACGATGCCCATAGAAAGCTGGCTGCAGGCTGGCTGATTGATCAGTCGGGACTAAAGGGTTACCGCACGGGCAATGTAGGTGTACACGACCGACAGGCGCTGGTGCTGGTCAATCACGGAGGTGCTACGGGTGGCGAAGTGATGGCACTTGCCCGCTATGTACAGGCGCAGGTAAAAGAGAAATTCGGAATAGAGATTGAGCCCGAAGTAAACATTTTGTAGGATGTTAATAGACAAGTTTCAGGAGTACGTCACGCGCGAAAAACTCTTTACGTCGAAGGATAAGATTCTGCTCACCGTATCGGGAGGAGTGGATTCGATGGTGCTGATGTCGCTCTGTGTGAATAGCGGCTACACGGTGGGCGTGGCGCACTGCAACTTCTCGCTGCGTGGCGCCGAGAGCGACGAGGATGAGATACTGGTGCAGGAGCACGCACGCAAATATGGCATCGAGTGCCACAACCGCCGCTTCGACACCGTGGGCGAGATGGAGCGCACGGGCGAATCGATGGAGATGGCAGCCCGCCGCCTGCGCTACACGTGGTTTGCCGAGCTGTGCGAGGAGCACGGCTACACGGTAATCGCCGTCGCACACCACATAGACGACTCGATAGAGACCTTCTTTATCAATCTGCTGCGTGGCACGGGACTGCGAGGTCTGACGGGCATACACCAGCAGGTAGGTCGCGTGGTCAGACCGCTGATGTTTGCCACACGCAAGGAGATTGTGGAGTATGCCCTGCATAAGCATATCCCCTACCGTGAGGATTCGTCAAACAAGACAACAAAATATCTGCGTAACAAGATACGCCTGGGACTAACCCCCCGCATACGTGAGATAAACCCACGCTTCCCGTTCATCATGAGCCGCAACATCGAGCGACTGATGGCGGCACAGCGATTTATCGACGGTGCGATAGACCATATTTATGCCGATGCGGTGAGTGACGATGGAGGCATCATAACCATTCGCATGGAGCGCATCACCGATGCTGACACACGCGAGTTTGTCATCTACGAAATTCTCAGCTCGCGATTCGGTTTCAAGGGCGATGTGGTGGACGGTCTATGCCGAGCCCTGCAAAACGAGACTACGGGGCGCCGATTCTACTCACGCTCGCACGTGGCGTATGTGGATCGTGGCAACATTGTGGTTGCGGAAGTGAGCGACGAGGATTCGTGTCAGGTGAGCGTAAAGCAGAGTCAGCAGCGTGCCTACTGCGGTAATGCGGTGCTGTACTTCGAGGTGGTGGATGTGGATAGCCTGCCTACGTACAATGTGGCTGACAATGTGGCACTACTCGATGCCGACAAGGTGGAGTTTCCCCTCACGCTGCGCCGTTGGAGCGAGGGTGACACATTCATACCCTTCGGAATGACGGGACGCAAGAAGGTGAGCGACTTTCTTATCGACGGCAAGGTGTCGATGGCCGAGAAGGGACGACAGTTTGTCCTGATCTCGGGCTCGGAGATAGCGTGGCTTGTAGGACGCCGCATAGCCGATCCCTTCCGCATTACGGATCAAACGGAGCGCGTATTACGCATAACAAAAGAGATTATCTAATGGCAAAGAGCGCATATAAATTCAAGGATAGTGTAGCGGCATTCGAGAGCCTTCGTGCGGAGATTGCGGCACGACGCTTTGCGCCCATATATCTATTGATGGGTGAGGAGAGCTACTTTATTGATGCGCTATGCGAAAAGTTAGCCTCAACAATACTCTCGCCCGCCGAGCAGGCCTTCAACCAGATAACCGTATATGGCAAGGATAGCGACGCAGGGCAGATCGTGAACCTGTGTCGTCAGATGCCGATGATGGGCTCGTATCAGGTCATAATTGTCAAGGAGGCACAGCAACTGCGTCAGATAGAGAAACTCTCACACTACACCTCCAAGCCGCAATCATCGACCATCCTCGTCGTCTGCCACAAGGAGAAGAACGTGGATAAACGCTCCGCCTTCTACAAGCAGTGCCAGAAGGAGGGCGTAGTATTTGAGTCAGTGCGTCCGCGCGACTATGAGATAGGCCCATGGCTGACGCAATTCATCCAGGGCAAGGGGCTTCGCATTGCCCCCAAAGCGGTGCAGATGCTCACGGATCACCTGGGTTGCGACATAGCCAAGATTTCGAATGAGATCGATAAACTGCTTGTCTCGCTACCCACCGGCACGAAGGATATCACGGATCTGCATATCGAGCAGAACGTGGGTATATCGAAGGATTTTAACAACTTCGAACTATGTAATGCCGTGGCGACGTGGGACGTTAAGCGTGCAATGACCATAGCCGACCACTTTGCCCGCAACCCCAAGGATAACCCACTACTACTCACCATAATGGCGCTATACGGGCAGTTCCGCGACATGTTTATTATCAACTACCTGCGCTGGCTGGAGAGGTATAAGCGCGTGCCCTTTCCCAGCGAAATGGAGCTGATGCGAACCCTCAAAAAGAGCAACGCATACGCCGTGAAGGAGTTAATGCAACTCTCGCAGCGCTGGCCCAACCGCAAGGTCTTCGGCGTGCTGGGACTTCTGCGTGAGTATGATGGCAAGAGCAAGGGTATCGACACGGGAGGAATGAGCGACGGCGAGTTATTGAGGGAGTTGTTGCTCAAAATATTTATGCAGTAATGGCCGCAGATCGCAGATATATGATTGTGGACGGGGAGTTGCTCGCATGGCAACCTCGCGAAGGAGCATATATCTACCAATATATCCATACGCTGGACTATAAACTTCGCAATGCAGAGCCTCACATCGAGATCTTGCACGCTCTCTCGCAGGAGTTGTTCGGCCAGGAGTGCAACCTGACCGTCGAAGATCTCATGGAGCAGGCCGAGCGTCTGTTTATGGCCACCCGACCGTCACGTCAGCGTTCGATACGCATCATCGCAAAGCAATATGCCTCAGGCAGCTACTCAATAGATTGCGACACCCCGTCGCTCTATCAGGGATATACGCTGCGTAGCCTGCGCCCCGAGATGGCAACAATGCGAGTGACAATGCCGTTGGAGATCTACCCCACCTCTGCCGCCGTAGCCACACGCGAGGTGGCGGAGAACATAGCCCGCAGCCGTGATTTTCACGCGGCACTATTGATGGGCGATGATGAGCAGATATATAGTGAGTCCACCAGCCCCGTAGCACTTGTGCAGGGTCGTCGTCTGCTGCTTGCGCCTCAACCCTACTCCGCAGAGCAGGAAAAAATCGAGCAGGCAGCTCAAAATGCCAATATCAAGGTGGAACGACGCACGCTCTACCGCGAGGATGTGCTAAAGGCTGACGAGGTGCTGACCGTTGATTGGCAGGGCATTACGGCCGCCGACAAGGTGGATGGCAAACAATATATGGCAATCATAGCCGAGCGTCTGGCTCGCGAAATGGAGAGAGTTTCAAAACAATAGTATCGAAATGAAGATAGCACTTTTCCCCGGATCGTTCGATCCCTTTACACGAGGTCACGAGGCCATAGTTGAGCAGGCACTGCGTCTGTTCGACAAGGTCATTATAGCCATAGGCGAGAATGTCGGTAAACGGTCGTTGCTCACTGCAGAGGCACGTCTGCGCCTTATCAGCGATCTGTACCAAAGCAACCCTAATGTGGAGTGTATAACCTACTCAACGCTCACGGGCGATGTGGCACGCAAGGTGGGAGCCTCGGCCATAGTGCGTGGTGTGCGTAACACAATAGACTTTGAGTATGAGCGCACAATGGCACAGACCAACAGCCGCCTGTTCCCCGAGATAGAGACCGTTCTGCTGCTCACGCCCCCGTCGCTTGCCGATGTGTCCTCCTCGACTGTGAGGGAGCTAATAGCTTTCGACAGAGATGTCGCGGAGATGATGCCCGAGGGTGTAAATTTGAATGATTATTTGTAAAACAAATAGCCGCAGAGAGTTTTTCTGCGGTTTTTTTATGGTTTTGCCCCCACGCCGTTGCAGAAAAGCGTAATTGTTCCTATATTTGCAGATTAGCAAATGATTAGAAACCTAATTTAACACAGAAACTACATAAAAATGGAATTTTCAGCAGAAATGATTGCCGGCCTTTTGGGTGGCAGCATCGTAGGAGATAAGAACGCAATGGTTCACACCGTATCCTCTATCGAGGGTGGCAAGAAGGGTTCGCTTACATACCTTTCAAACCCCAAGTATGAGCAGTACATCTACTCTACCGAAGCATCAATCGTACTCGTTGGCGAGGATTTCGAGCCCAAGCAGGAGGTGGCGGCTACACTTATCAAGTTGCCCGATGTGGGTGCAGCGGTATTGAAGTTGCTTGAGATGTACAACGCTATGAAGCCCCAGAAGAAGGGCATCAGCAAGATGTGCTCTATCTCGGAGAAGGCTACCGTGGCGGAGGATTGCTACGTGGGCGACTTTGCCGTTATCGAGGCGGGTGCCGTAGTGGAGGCTGGTGCAAAGATATATCCGCAGGTTTATGTGGGCGATGGCGTACGCATTGGCGCAGGCACCACGCTCTACCCCGGAGTGAAGATCTACGAGGGTTGTCGTGTAGGTGCCAACTGCATCATCCATGCAGGTGCCGTGATCGGCGCTGATGGTTTCGGCTTCCTGCCCAAGCCCGACGGCACGTTTGACAAGATTCCGCAGCTGGGCAATGTCATCATCGAGGATAATGTCGAGATTGGTGCCAACACCTGCATCGACCGTGCCAAGACCGATTCGACGATCATCCGCAAGGGCGTGAAGCTGGACAACCTGATTCAGATCGGCCACAACGTAGAGATCGGAGAGAACACCGTATCGTCAGCACAGATGGGTATCGCAGGTTCATCGAAGGTGGGTCAGAACTGCTTCCTCGCAGGTCAGGTGGGTATTGCCGACCACGTCACCATCGGCAACCGTGTGATGATCGGCTCGCAGTCAGGTCTTGACAAGAACGTACCCGACGGAGAGGTACGCCTCGGATCACCCGCACTGCCGGGTATGAACTTCCACCGTTCATTTGCCGTATTCAAGACCCTGCCCGAGTTGCAGAAGCGTGTGGCAGCACTGGAGAAGGAGTTGAAAAAGTAGTAATAATCATAAAAAATAGAAAAGATGAGAAAGATTTTTGGAATCGCACTCGCAGCCGCCATGATGGTAGGATGCGGCAGCAGCACCAAGTTCACCATCAAGGGTGAATCGGATAAGTTCGCAGGTAAGTATGCTTACTTGCAGGTAGAGGAGGGTCAGGCATTGAAGACCATCGACTCAGTAGCCGTAGCAGGCAACGCCTTCACGCTTGAGGGCCAGACCGAGGCCCCCTACTCGGCTTACGTCGTAGTAAAGGATGCCGGCGCCGAGCGCCCCGAGTTCTACGCTGAGGTATATGTTGAGCCCGCACAGATCACCATCGAGGAGGTTGCAGGCGAGCGTCCTTCGTTCAAGGCCGTAGGTGGCGCTATGAACGACGCTATGAACGCTGTAAACGACAAGTTGGCAGCCATCGAGGCAAAGATGAGCGAGGGTGCCGACAACACCGCTCTTGAGAACGAGTATTACGCTGCGCTCTACGATGCTATCATCGCAAATGGTGGCAACCTGGTTGCTCAGAACATCCTGCGTAACAACTACTACGCTTTCGAGCCCCAGCAGGTGATCGACGCTATCGCAACTATGCCCGCCGAGGCACAGGAGTCATTCGCAAATATGAAGCAGTCGGCAGAGCAGGCTCTGAAGGTTATGCCCGGCAACCAGTATATCGACATCACCGAGGTAGGCACAGGCGACCAGCCCCAGACCTTGACACCCGACGGCAAGGTTCTTACCTTGAAGAGCGTTGTTGAGAACAAGAAGAACAAGTACGTTTTGATCGACTTCTGGGCATCATGGTGTGGTCCTTGCATGCGCGAGGTTCCCTACTTGGTTGATACCTACAAGAAGTACCACAACAAGGGTTTCGAGATCTATGGCGTATCATTCGACCGCGCTCGCGAGCCTTGGTTGAAGGCTATCGAGGAGAAGGAGTTGGATTGGGTACACGTAAGTGCAGTGAACTACTGGGACAACAAGGCCCGTCACGACTACGCCGTAAACTCTATCCCCGCAAACTTCCTGGTTGATTGCGCTACAGGTCAGATCATCGCAAAGGGTCTGCGTGGTGAGCAGGTAGCAGAGAAGATCGGTGAGTTGCTGAAGTAATTTAGCCGCTACAATACTACAAGAGTGTGCAATGTTTTGTTGCACGCTCTTTTTTTTGTACTTTTGTGATGTATGGCAGAGACACAGACATACCGCATTATGGGCATCGACCCGGGCACGAACTATATGGGCTACGGCATCATCGAGGTCGAAGGTCGCGAGGTGCGCTCGGTCGTAATGGGCGATATTGACCTGCACACGATGAGTGACCCCTATCGTAAGTTGCGTTATATCTTCGACCGTGTGGGCAAGCTCATCGACGACTACCAGCCACGCGAGGTGGCGTTGGAGTCGCCTTTCTTCGGCGCCAATGTACAGAGTATGCTCAAGTTAGGTCGTGCGCAGGGTGTGGCTATGGCTGCAGCATTGAGCCGCGACAAGGAGGTCTTCGAGTATGCTCCCACGCGCATCAAACAGGCCATAACGGGTAGCGGCTCGGCATCGAAGGAGCAGGTGGCCGCCATAATCAAGCGTATGTTAAAGTTGGAGTATGTGCCCCGCCGACTGGACGCTACGGACGGTATGGCTGTGGCTATGTGTCACTACTACACGGCACGCACACCCATCTCGCAGGCTATGGGCCCGGCACGTGTAAAGGGCTTGGGCGGAGGCAAAAAAGCCGCCAAAGGCTCTTCGTCGTGGGAGGCCTTTATAAAGCAGAATCCAGAAAGGGAGATAAAGTAAGGTTACTCGGTGCGGCCGAACCACTTTTTTACCCGTTTTACGCCCTCAACACCTAAAATCAGCAGGCCGCCATACTGCGCTGTCTTGGCACAACCAAACAGAACAAACCAGAGCGCACCTCGCAGCGCTGCACTCACGGGCAGAGCCAGCGCCGCAAACGAGAGCAGATAGAACACTACGCACGATGAGAGTACGATAACACCCGTGCGGAACGAGAGGCCCGCAAGCCACCGCTTAATGGGCTGAAGTATTTTCTGCAGACATTGCTTCATCAGTGCTATCATTTATAGATTTGAACTCAGCCAAAGGTAGCGCAATTTTTACAAATAGCAAACATGGCTAAATAAAAACTGAACGAAACCGCGTGGTTTTATCTAATTTTTTGTACCTTTGAAAGATTATTGATGCGAAACATAAACCACTAATATATGAGCAATAGCAAATACACCTTGCAGGAGGTGACCACAAAGGCTTTGGAGGAGGAGTTTATCGACCTGCCCAAACGTCTTTACAAGGGTAATCGCAACTGGGTATGCCCACTCGATGACGATATCAAAGCGGTATTCGATCCCGCCAAGAACAATCTCTACGCCGATGGCGAGGCTATCCGCTGGGTGGCACGCAACAAGGAGGGCGAGGTGGTAGGCCGCATCGCTGCATTCTACGACAACGAGCACGCCTACTCATACGAGCAGCCCACGGGTGGTTGCGGTTTCTTTGAGGCTATCAACGATCAGGAGCTGGCCAACCTGCTCTTCGACGCCTCACGTCTGTGGCTCGTGAGCCGCGGCATGGAGGCTATGGATGGCCCCGTGAACTTCGGCCCTCGTGATTCGTGGTGGGGATTGCTGGTCGATGGATTCGAGTTCCAGCCCCTCTACGCCAACCCCTACAACCCACCCTACTACAAGGAGCTGTTCGAGACATACGGTTTCCAGAACTACTTCAACCAGAACACCTACCTGTGGCGTGTATATGACGACGACATCAACCAGTCGATCCACGACCGTGCGAAACGTCTGCACAACACCCCTGGCTACACGTTTGCCAACATCAAGGGTCGCGATCTGGAGGAGGTTGCCGAGGATTTCCGCATCATCTACAACAAGGCGTGGTCGCTCTTTACGGGCGTGAAGCCTATGCCCAAGGAGGAGGCTCAGAAGATCGTTGAGACCTTGCGTCCCATCGTAGATACAAACATCATCTTCTTTACCTACTTCAACAACGAACCTGTCGGCTTCTTCATCATGGTGCCCGACATCAACCGCATCATCGGCAAGTTCAACGGCAAGTTGAATCTGTGGAATAAGTTGCGACTGATGTGGGATTTAAAGGTTAAGAAGTCGTGTGACCGTATCTTCGGTATGATCTTCGCCGTAACGCCCGAATTCCAAGGCAAGGGCGTTGAGTCAGGTATGATTCAGTACATCTACGAGAACTACATCCGCACCGACAAGAACAACTACAAGACCGTAGAGTTTGCGTGGATTGGCGACTTCAACCCTGTGATGAACCGTATGATTCAGTCGTACGTATGTGCTACGCGTCACAAGATGCACACCACGTATCGCTATCTGTTCGATAGAGAGAAGCCCTTCACGCGCTGTCCTCGCCTCGGTATCAAACGAAATGAAAAGTAATTAAAAAACATAAATCAAAATGAAGACAACAGCATTTACCAAGTATCACATCGCCGCAGGTGCCAAGATGGCCGAGTTTGCGGGATACAATATGCCCATTGAGTTCTCGGGCATCAACGATGAGCACATGACCGTACGCGAGAAGTGCGGCGTATTTGACGTAAGCCACATGGGCGAGATATGGGTTAAGGGCGAGAAGGCCTTAGACCTGTTGCAGCGCATCGCTTCGAACGACGTATCGAAGCTCTTCGACGGCAAGGTGCAGTATGCCACAATGCCCAACGGCAAGGGCGGTATCGTGGATGATATTCTGATCTACAAGTTCAGCGACACGAAGTATATGTTGTGTGTAAACGCTGCCAACACCGACAAGGACTGGGCACACATCTGCGCCGAGGGCGAGAAGATGGGTATGAAGCCCGGCGTAGAGCTTGAGAACGCATCGGACAACATCGCACAGTTGGCTATTCAGGGTCCCCTGGCTATGAAGCTCGTGCAGAAGATGTGCGACGAACCTGTGGAGGATATGACCTACTACACATTCAAGATGTGCAAGCTGGCAGGTTGCGACGTAATCCTCTCGGCTACGGGCTACACCGGCTCGGGCGGCTGCGAGATCTATATGTACAACTCTGACGCCGACACCATTTGGGAGGCTATGTGGAAGGCTGGCGAGGAGTTTGGCTTGAAGAACATCGGCTTGGGTGCTCGCGACACACTGCGTTTGGAGAAGGGCTTTGCTCTGTATGGCAACGATATTGACGATACGACCTCTCCGCTGGAGGCTGGTCTTGGTTGGGTTACGAAGTTTGTTGAGGGCAAGGATTTCATCGACCGCGACTTCTTGGCACAGCAGAAGGCCGAGGGCGTACAGCGCAAGCTGGTTGGTCTGAAGATGATCGACCGCGGTATCCCCCGCCACGGCTACAAGTTGGCAAACCTCGAGGGCGAAGAGATCGGCTGCGTAACATCGGGTACGATGTCGCCTATGTTGAAGGTTGGTATCGCTTTGGGTTACGTTAAGAGCGAGTATGCAGCCGTAGGTACTACCATCGCCGTAGTTATCCGCGACCGCCTGTTGAAGGCCGAGGTTGTGAAGTATCCCTTCGTATAACCGACACTCATACAATAGAAATAGGCTGCTAAATTAGCAGCCTATTTTTTTATTAACGAGAACTCTTCTATTTCTCTACGGCACCACCTGCCTCTACCCAGCCATTGTACCCCGTGCTGAGTTCCACTACACGGTAGCCATTGCCAGCAAGTACGCCTGCCACCTGCTTACTGCGACCTCCGCCACGGCAATATACTGCTATGCGCTTATCCTTGGGTAGCGACTGATAATCATTGAAAAAGGTCGCGCTGCGCACATCCAAATTACGATCTACGCCCACGATATGACCCTCGGCATACTCCTCGGCAGTTCGTACATCTACCAACATAACATCAGCCCGCTCAATATAGCGTGCAAACTCCTTAACATCCAACGAACGGAATTTCACACTGCGTGACTTCGCCATTGCGCCCGTCGTAAGGCATAGCGCAACGAATAAAAGAATGATTTTCGATTTCATAGTTGCAATATTTTCTGCAAGATAACTCTTTTTTCGCAGATTTCCAATTGCGAATACATTGTGTTCGCAATCTATGTTTGGAGTAGGATTGGCCACGCTATGCTATGCTCTGCTGACGCATCGCAACGCGTGCCCTTTCCCTTCCGCTCGCCGCGGGGGCACCGTCAAAGGTAGAGGGTTTCGAACGGCGAAGCCGTAGCGAGGCAAACTCAATGAATCTCGCAGGATTGGCCACGCTATGCTCTGCTGCCGCATCGCAACGCGTGCCCTTTCCCTTCCGCTCGCCGCGGGGGCACCGTCAAAGGTAGAGGGTTTCGAACGGCGAAGCCGTAGCGAGGCAAACTCAATGAATCTCGCAGGATTGGCCACGCTATGC
>JAFUOK010000074.1 GCA_017481925.1 Alistipes sp. | reverse complement strand
GGGTGCTGTTGAGTTCGCTAAGGAGATGGGTAAGAACATTCCTATCGTTCTTCACCTCGACCACGGTAACTCATTCGAGTTGTGCAAGAGCTGTATTGATATGGGCTTCTCTTCTGTAATGATCGACGGTTCACACCTCCCCTACGAGGAGAACGTTGCTCTTACTAAGAAGGTTGTAGATTACGCACACCAGTTCGACGTAACCGTTGAGGGTGAGCTTGGCGTATTGGCAGGCGTTGAGGATGAGGTATCTTCAGAGGTTGCTCACAACACTCGTCCCGAGGAGGTTATCGACTTCGTATCAAAGACTGGCGTAGATTCATTGGCTATCTCAATCGGTACTTCACACGGTGCTAACAAGTTCAAGCCCGAGCAGTGTACTCGCAACGAGGATGGTATCCTTGTACCTCCCCCCTTGCGTTTCGACATCTTGGCAGAGATCGAGAAGCAGATCCCCGGTTTCCCCATCGTATTGCACGGTTCATCATCAGTTCCCCAGGAGTATGTGAAGATCATCAACACTCACGGTGGTGCTTTGAAGGATGCAGTAGGTATTCCCGAGGAGGAGTTGCGTAAGGCTGCTAAGTCTGCAGTTTGCAAGATCAACATCGACTCTGACGGCCGTCTTGCTATGACCGCTATGGTTCGCAAGATCTTCGTTGACAACCCCGCTGAGTTCGACCCCCGCAAGTACTTGGGTCCCGCTCGTGAGGAGTTGAAGAAGTTGTATATGCACAAGTGCGTTAACGTTCTTGGTTCAGCAGGTACTGTTGAGTAAGCAACGTTTGCATACAACGATAAAGGAGGCTTTTTTGAAGCCTCCTTTTTTTTGTGCATATACAACAACTATTTAAGTGTTATAGGTGTTATAGGTGCTATATATTACACCTATTTCACTTATTACACCTATATTATACTACACAAACTCTATCTCATATGCTCCACCCTTATATCCTGCCTCGACAGTGTACTGCATAGCCGTCGGGGAGAAACGCTCCTCATAGAACGAGTGGCAGTGTCCGCACAGGATAGCTTTGAGCAGAGGTTGCTCCTTGAGCCACGCAATAAAGTCGAGTGTCGCCTTATCGGCACGCTGCTGCACGGTGCGGTTACGCCACTGCTCCGACGCAGGGCGTGACGCATCCTGCTGATAGGTCTCCGTGATTGAGAGCGGCGCGCCGGTCATATAACCCGCAATGCCACCATTGCCCTTGAGTATTGTTTGGCAGTGGTTGGGCGTATAGAAGGGCACGTGGCACATCAACACGATGGGCAGGCCTTTGGCTACCTCTTTCCGCATAGCCTCGTGCTGCTCGGCCGTGACGTTATAATATACATCGTCCAAAGCCACGAAGTTCACGCCATTGATTACCCTCGACGCAACGGTCAAATCATTAGGAAAGGCCGACTGCACCTTAGCATAGCTCTGCATCTTGTAGGCGGCATCCTCCTTCGCCTCGCCCACATATTGCGAATATTCGTGATTACCCGCCGAGGCGTACCAATCGCCTATGCCCAGCTGCTCGCGGATAAACCCGATGTTGGCTTCGCTCACAAAGTCCTGCAAGTCACCCGTATGCAAAATCATCAGGTTGCGCTCACGTGCATAACGGATAGCGGCATCGAAGTAGTGCTCCGCCCACGGGAATACACGCTGGCGCGATGCGGCAAGGGCCTGCTTGCGTTCGTTATCGCGGCTATCCACACGCGTGAGGTGCGTATCCGACAGATGCAGCGCCTTGAAGGGCTTTGTTGCCCCCACGGCAATAGTCAGGCGGCGAACCGTCTTCAATGACTGTGGCCCCGCGATGGGGTCTGTGATGCGAGCCACGACCTCGTCGGGCAGTTGTGTGGCAAGAAACAGTCCACCACACAGACGTAAAAATTCTCCTCTCTTCATAGGTTGCAGTTTTACACAAAGATACAAAAAAAAGACATTCACCCGATGGGCAAATGTCTTTTTTCTTGTGTTGCAAGGGCGTTATGCCGATGCTGTATCCTTCTTGCGTGACTTCTTCGCTGCCAACGCCTTCTCAACCTCGATCTCGAAGTCCGAGAGCACGTTCATATAGTTGATGAAGGCCTCGTAAGACGAACCGTAGGGGTTGAAGTATGAGTGCACGTCACCATCCGAGAGCCACTTGGTTGCCATATAGTAGAAGTGATCCGAGGTCTGCATGAAGTTCCATACATACTCAAAATCGGCATTCTTCAACGACTTAACCTTATCCTTCAGTGCATACAGCTTCGAGAAAGCCTCGTTCTGCAACTCATTGCCGAGCCATGCCGTAACGTCGCGCTCCTCATCAGCCCACGACATAACGTGCGGGCAGTGCAATACGCCTACGGGCTGTGATGACTTCGCCGCCTCGCTAACCGTTGCGAAACATACGTCGTTGTGCTTAAGGATAGCCTTGGGCAGAGCCTTCATAAAGTCGAAGATACCCGTGGTAGCCTTCTGATGCTCACCGAAAGTCTCATAGTCCATAAACAAGTTCATCACATCGCCATTCTCCTCGGCTAACCACTGTGCGAACTTCTCGGCTGTCAAAGGATACTGATCCCAGCCCTGATTAGAGAAGCGGAAAGCGATATCGTCCGAAAGCTTGTAGTTGCGGAGCAATACGCGCAGACGGTTGTCGATAGAGTTGGTGTAGATGTAGTTAGGGGACTTCCAACCCATGACGTGGCGCGCGCCCTCTGCCAGGATGGTCTTGAACCCGAGTTCCGATACCATCTCGCCGATGTGGTCAGAGTAGATCAACTCCGTATTACGGAATGCTACGGGCTTCTTGCCGAACTCCTCCTTGATCATCTTGGTGTGCAACTTCACCTGCTCCACGAAATCCTCCTTCGATGAGAGCGAAGCCAACGAGTGAGAGTAGGTCTCGGCCAGGAACTCTACGCAACCTGTCTCGGCCAAGGCACGGAACGAATCCAGCACCTCGGGAGCGTAAGCGCGGAACTGCTCTACGGCTGAACCCGTAATAGAGAAACTGCACTTGAATGCGCCCTTGTTCTCCTTGATAAGTTTCAATAGCAGTGCATTCATCGGCAGGTAGCACTGACGTGCAACCTTCTGCATGATGGCGCGATTGGTAAAGTCATCGAGGTAGTTGTGATCCTTACCGATGTTGAAGAAGCGATAGACCTTCAAACGCCAAGGCTGATGCACCTGAAAATATAAGCAAACAGTTTTCATATCTTGTGTTTTTATTATTTTGCACATTCGTTAATAGCATCCTCATATACGGTCTTGATCTTCGCAGCGGCGTTGTTCCACTTTAGACCGGTAACCTCCTCCAGGCCCTTCTCAGAGAACATCTTCGACAAGGCGGGGTACTTCACAAAACCATAGATGGCGTCAGCCATAGCATCAACATCCCAGTAATCAACCTTCACAGCGTAGTCCAAAACCTCGGCCACACCACTCTGCTTTGAGATGATCGAAGGTACGTTGGCACGCATAGCCTCCAACGGAGAGATACCGAACGGCTCCGATACCGAAGGCATGATATATACATCCGAGAGCTGGAACATCTTATGCACATCGTCACCCTTCAGGAAGCCCGTAAAGTGGAAACGGTCGGCAATACCCAGGCGAGCCACACGGCGGATGACGTGGTTCATCATATCGCCCGAGCCAGCCATCACGAAACGTACGTTAGGCACACGCTTCAGCACTTTGGCAGCAGCCTCGACGAAGTAGTCGGGACCCTTCTGGAAGGTGATACGACCCAGGAACGTGATGATCTTATCCTTCACGCCACGCTCGGGCAACTCATTCTCCTTCTCGGCAAAACGCACGGCATTGTGTACCGTCACGACCTTCTCGGCGGGGATGTTATACTTCTCGATTACAATATTTCGTGTAAGGTTCGACACGGCAATCACTCGATCGGCAGCGGCCATACCTGCACGCTCGATCTCATAAACGCGGGTATCGATATTATCGCTCGACGAGCGGTCGAACGACGTAGCGTGCATATGCACTACCAACGGCTTACCCGACACACGCTTTGCGGCGATACCGGCAAAGTAGGTGAGCCAGTCGTGAGCGTGGATGACGTCGAACTGACCCTCCAGCTGACGTGCCACCTCGGCAGCCACAACGGCATAGCGAGCAACCTCCTCCATGAGGTTAGCTCCATACTTGCCCGAGAAGGTGTAGCGCTGTGTCCAACTGTCACCCTCCTTCTCCCAGAACTTGCGACCCGTACGCTCGTAGCCCTCACGGTAGGTTGCAAACTCCTCGGGAGAGATATAGGGAACCATATTCGAGTCGATGTGAATGAACGAGATCTTGCGCATGATATCGTCAGCACCCTCGATCGTAGAGTCACAATAACGTGCCTCCACGTCGCTGGCATTTACGACCTTCACGAAACGCTCATCCTCGTCGCCCGAAGCGCGAGGCATCACGAAGATCACCTCCACATCGTTACGAGCCAAGCCTCGGGTCATACCGTAGCACGCCGTGCCCAAGCCTCCGGCAATATGAGGCGGGAACTCCCAGCCAAACATTAATACTCTCATCCTATAATCTTTTTATCTATTTCTTCTTGCGTACACACTTTCTTGCGGGCTTCTCACCCTTCTCCTTGGCTACCTTTGCCTTCCACTGCTCGATAAGAGAGTGGATATACAGCAGACCGCCTACACTTGTAGCCTGTGACAAGCAGCCACGTGCGCGGAATGGGGGATCACCCTCGAAGCACTCGCTAATTGAGCCGATGCAAGAGGTCTGAATCTCCGACTCAAAGCCACCGAGCAACTCCTCGGCACTGGGCAGGAAACGCTCACCACCGATAGTAAAGCAGCTCTTCACGTAGAACATCAGAGGCCACACCCAGGTAGAGCCATTGCGAGAGGCCAAATCCTGCGAACGCTGATCCTCGGCATATGAAGGCTCATAGAAAGGATTGAGCGGCGAGAGCGAACGTACACCGCGAGGCGTGAGCAGGTGACGTCGTACTACTCCCAGCACATCCATCGTCTGCTCCTCGTTGAGCATCGTGTAGTCCAAACCTAATGCCACAAGCATATTTGAGCGGCGGAATTTATTTACCTCGTAGTCGTTTACATAGTCTGCCAAGTACTCCTCCTTAAGCCAGAACTTCTCGATAAACGACTTCTTCGTTTTGGCGGGCATATCGGCCCAGCGCTCAACGAACTCCTTGTCCTTATATTTGCGAGCCAGAGCGAGCGTATAGCATACAGCGTTGTACCACAAAGCCTCAATCTCTACGGCATAACCGGCACGCTGTGCTACGGGCTTGCCATCCACCTTTGTATTCATCCAAGTAAGGCATTCGCCCTCGGCAGCAGCCCACACCAAACCGTTGTCGTGAACCACCACGCGATCGCCAAAGCCACGACGGTAAGCCTCCAATACAGACTTCATAGCCTCGCCATAGCGCTCCCACAGTTTCTTTGCGGTGATATGCTTCTCCAGGTTCTGCAACGTCCAGAAGAACCACAACGGAGCGTCGGCAGCAACCCACGCTGAGGCCGAGCCGGCAAAGTCGCCATTGTTCATCTGGCTAACCATCGTATCCAACACATCCAAGCAGTCCTCCTTGTAGTTCTGCTCAAGCACGATACCCGGCAGCGAGATAAGCGTATCACGACCTACAGTACCATACCAAGGATAACCTGCTATCATCTCCGTGCGACCGCCCGAGCGACGAACCACAAACTGACGTGCCGAGTGATGCAGACAGCTCAGGAAGTCGATCTTGTGCGTACGGCGTGCGATAGAGGCCTCGTAGATCTGCGAGATGGTCTCGTTGGTTGCCATCTCATCGGTAGCAGCCGAGAAGATGATGCTCTCGCCCTTCTTGATAGGCATCTCGAAGTAACCCGTTGTCAAGAGATCCTCGTAGCCGTCGTAGCCACGCTTGATCTCCTCGGGGTACTCGAAATCGTAGTACCAATCGGGAGCGGCAACGAACTCCGCATCGGCCTTATTGGTCTGCAGGTAGAGCCAGGGGAAACCCTCGTAGAGTTTACACTTAACACCGCCCGTAATGGGATATGAGCGGCCGTTAGCCTCCATATTGGCCTTCGACAAAGAGTGCTTGTTACGGAAAGCAAAGAAGGGACGCAGACGCAGCGTAGTGTCCGAGTGGGCATCAACTAACGTGTAGCGAATCATCAGCTGCGTACGCTTGTGAATCCACAGCAGCTCCTTACGCAGGATAACGCCTCCCACGCGATAGGTAATCGTAGGCGTGGGTGTGTATTGGAAATCGGTGATATACTTATGGCCGCGAGGCTCATACACACCACGATAGCGGTGCAGGGCCAGGTTAAACGACTGGTCGTGCTGAATGATGGTCTCATCGAGCGATGAGAGCAGAACGTAAGCCTCGTCGCTTGCATCGATCGGTGCCACCATCAAACCGTGGTACTTACGGGTATTACAACATACGATCGTAGTGCTCATATAACCGCCCTTGCGGTCGGTTGCCAGCATCTCGCGTTGCAACGAATACTCGAGGTTGCCTAACTCACTCTTGTCAAATGTTAGTGCCGACATATTAAAATTTTTGAATATATTACTTATATATTGTAAAGTTAGTGAAAATTGCGTTACGTTGTTCTTCTTTTTTAAGGAATTATTTCGTTTTGCAATAAAAAAGAACCTTTTTCACTATGTTTGAGCCTAAAAAAATCGCTTCAGGCAGGCATTGCTGCCCGAAACGATTATTAACTCAAAAGATTAAGCCCACTTTACAAGAGCGAAATCCATACGGTGCGGCAAGCGGTCGTTCTTGGGATATACACGCAGTGCAACGTCGAACGAACCCGTACGTGCAGGAGTGTAATCGATCGAGAAGGTCACCTCCTGACCATTTACCGACTTTATCTCCAAAGGCTTGGTAGCAACCACATTCACAGGCTCACCAGCCTCGATCTGCTTGGCCACAACCAGCTCTACGCCCAGATCCTCGGCACGCAGTGAAGCCACGTCGAGCGTAACCTCATAGAGATATTTCTTATCCACGAAGATTGCCTCATTATCCAGCTCAACACGCTGAACACCAAGAATCTTCACATCGTCCCACGCTGCCGACACCTTACGCTTCCACGCTGCCATCTCGCGAGCCATGCGGTAGTTGTTCTCCACCATCTGCTCCTTGCGAACGGCCAACTTGTTATAGAAACGATCCTCGTAGTCGATCAGCTGACGGTTCATAGTAAAGTTAGATGCAATATCTGCCACGCACTTCTTAACAGCGTTAACCCAACGGTGGGGTACGCCATCCTCAGCACGGTCGTAGTACATCGGTACGATCTGATCCTCGATAGTGTTGTAGATCATCTCGGCGTCGAGCTCATCCTGGAAGCGCTGCTCGGTGAATGAACGCTCCATAGGAAGCATCCAGCCTGCACCCTCCTTGTAGCCCTCGACCCACCAGCCGTCGAGCACAGAGAACTGCATTACACCGTTCATTACACACTTCTCGCCCGAAGTACCTGAAGCCTCCAAGGGACGTGTAGGAGTATTCAACCATACATCAACACCCTGAACCATACGACGAGCAAGCTCCATATCGTAGTTCTGCAGGAATACGATCTTACCTACGAACTCGGGCATTGACGATACCTCAACGATACGCTTGATCAGATCCTGACCCGGCTTATCGTGCGGGTGAGCCTTACCGGCGAAGATGAACTGCACGGGGCGCTCCTTGTTATTTACCAACGCAGACAGACGCTCCAGGTTGGTAAAGAGCAGATGAGCACGCTTATATGTAGCGAAGCGACGTGCAAAACCGATGGTCAACACATCGGGGCGGATACGCTCTACGATCTGCACCATCTGACGGGGCGAATCACAACGTACCTGCTTGGGATCGCTATAACGGTTGCGGATGTGGTTGATAAGGCGAGTCTTAAGTGCCATACGCTCCTGCCACAACTCGGCGTCGTCGATCTTATGTACACCCTGCCACTCGGGGATATTGTAAACGTGGCCATTGAAGCCCTTGGGGAAGTAACGCTCGTACAGACGACGAAGGTTCGATGCAACCCACGTGGGGAAGTGAACACCATTGGTCACGTAGCCGATGTGCAACTCATTCTTGAAGTAGCCGGGCCACATGTTGCCAAGAATCTCCTTCGACACCTCACCGTGCAACCACGATACACCATTGACCTCCTGTGAGAGGTTACATGCCAATACCGACATCGAGAAGCGCTCGTTGGGGTCGTTGGGGTTGGTCTTACCGAGGTTGATGAACTGCTCCCAGGTAATACCCAGCACATCGGGATAGTGCGACATATACTGACGCATCATCGACTCGGGGAAGGCATCGTGACCTGCGGGCACGGGGGTGTGCGTAGTAAAGAGCGATGACGCACGAACAACCTCCATAGCCTCCGAGAATGAGAGGCGACGCTTTGCGATAAGGTTGCGGATACGCTCGATGCCGATGAAGGCAGCGTGACCCTCGTTGCAGTGATATACCTGCTGCTTGATACCCATCTTCTCCAGGGCGCGGATACCACCCACGCCGAGCAAGAGCTCCTGCTTCAGACGGTTCTCCCAATCGCCACCGTAGAGATAGTATGTAATCTGACGATCCTCGTCGCGGTTAGCCTCGTAGTCCGTATCCAAGAGGAAGAGGTCGGTACGACCCACCTGGCAACGCCATACGCGAGCCGACAAGGTACGACCAGGGAAAGCGATCTGGATAGTCACCCAGTTACCAGCCTCGTCACGCACGGGCGAGATGGGCAACTTAGCGAAGTTCTGTGCCTCGTATGTAGCAACCTGGCTACCCTGAGCCGAGAGCTGCTGTGTGAAGTAACCGTAACGGTACAAAAGGCCTACGGCAACCATCGGAACGTTCTTGTCCGAAGCCTCCTTCAGGTAGTCACCAGCCAAGATACCAAGACCACCAGAGTAGATCTTCAGTGATGAGTGCAAGCCGTACTCCATTGAGAAGTAAGCCACCTTTGCGCTCTTGCCATCGGGCTCCTCGGTCATATAAGCCTCCAACTGTGCCGCTACGCCATCCAGGCGAACGAGGAACTCCTTGTCGTTCTCCAGCTCGTTGATGCGCTCCAACGGAAGCTTATCCAAAAGGGCGATGGGGTTGCGATCAACCTTATTCCACAACTCGGGGTCTATAGACTCGAACAAATCGCGTGCATCCTGAGTCCAGCTCCACCACAAGTTGCGAGAGATGGTCTCCAGGGCGCTCAGGCGTGAAGGCAGACGCTTCTCTACCATCATACGGTGCCAAGAGGGCTTATTTGAGGTGAGCTGCTGACGTACGAAGTTAATCTGCTCGGTGTAGTTGCCGCCATCCTCGGTGATGGTGCTGATGCGAGCCGTTGAGTTCTCCAAAGCCTCGGCGTAAGCACGCTCGTAGTGCTTGTAGAACTTCTCCCACAGAGCCTTCTTAGAGAGGTCGTATGCTGACTGACGTACAGCCTTCACCTGCTCCTGGTCGAGCTGCATAAAGCGCAACGTAGCTGCTACGATCTGCTCTACGGCGTATGCGTCGTTGTTATCATCACGGCTGATAACCTCAACACCTGAGTGGTCAGCCTGCTTTACAGCCCAAAGACCGAAACCAGAGAGGTTCGATGTAATGGTGGGCACTGAGAATGCCACTGATTCGAGCGGAGTATAGCCCCAGGGCTCGTAGTATGAGGGATATGCCGTCAGGTCCATACCTGAGAGCATCTCATAGTAATTCATATTGAACACACCGTCCGCACCATTGAGGTATGAGGGCACGAAGATAACCTTAACCTTCGAATCCTTTGTCTCCAATACGCTGCCGCGGATAGCCTGCGATACGGGATCCCACTGACGATTCTCAAGGTAGTGAGTAGAGTACTTCCACTGTGCGGCGTCGATAGCCTGCTCCTTGTCTGCGAGGTGACGAACCAAGTCGGCACGGGGACCGTTGTTTGCAGCAGGCACGGTAACGTATGCCAGAATCTCACGATCCAGAGCGCACGATGCCAGACGCTTCAACGACTCCATAAACAGATCCAGGCCCTTGTTGTGGTACTCGTAGCGACCGCTTGTACCGATGATCAAAGGCTCCTTCTCGAACTTTGTACCATAGCAAGCCTCGGCAACCTCGATCATAGCCTTGCGGGCTGCGGTGCGCTTTGCCACATACTCCTCACCCTGCCATACGAAGTCGTTCTCGAAGCCGTTGGGTGTGATGTGAGTAACCTCACGACCAAGCAGATACTTGCACTCGTTAGCCGTAATGTCGCTAACGGTAAGGAATGAGTCGTGGTACATAGCCGCCATCTTCTCGATTGAGTGCTTTGCTGTCACATTGTAGCGACGTGCCAGATCGTCGGCGTTGAACTTGTGCAGATCAGAGTAGAGCGCAAGGCCATTGCCTGCAATGCAACGACCCGCAACGGTTGCGTGAGTGGTAAACACTGTTGCAACGTATGAGGCGTTCTTGCGCAGATAGAGACCACCCGAAGCGGTCATCCACTCGTGGAAATGTGCTACGATCTTATCGGTCGATGAGCAGAAGCTCTCGGCGTAAGACTTGATAACAATACCTGCAGCATAACCGAAGAGTACGGGCTCAACGTAATCCCACTGACCAGAGATTGAATCTACGTGGTAATCCTCCCACAGACGCTTCAGCACATCATCCTTCTGTGAGATGAGCGACTTGAAGTCGATAAGTATTGCGATGGGGCGGCCCTCAACATTCCAGCGGCCTATACGAACGCGGATACCATCCTCATAGAGGCTCTCGCGCCAAGCTGTCATCAGCGTATCGTCAGCCTCGAACTCGGGGTTCTGGCTCTCCTGCATAAGATCGGGACCTACGACGATGTAGTTATCACCCATACGCTTGGTAACCGTCAATGCCTTGGTGGCGATTACGGTGTGGATGCCTCCAACCTTGTTGCATACTTCCCAACTCACCTCAAACAGATGGTCGGGCATTTGATTCGTGTTACTCATAAAAAAATATTTCTGTTAGTAATAATTTCTATATATAAATATATGTACGCACTGGACGCACGCTATAAAATTCGGTGCAAAGATAATACTTATATCAGTAGAAAACCAATCTATTTGGCTTTTTTAAAATAAATTAACAATAAATTAATATTTTTTAGAAACTACACTTCAAAAAGTGATTCTATCACTGCGTCAGATATCAGAAAACGCTCCGTCGGGATCCTCATTCTGCGCTCACTTACAACCACATCGCCCTGCGCAATCCACAGCTTGGCGGCTTGCAGAATCTGCTCCTTCGCCACCGCACCAAAACGGCTCTCGAAGGCCTCCAAATCGATGCCTTCGGCACATCTCAGGGCTGTCATCACCCTCTCATTGCGGTGAGCCTGCTCGCTCAAAATCTCCTCCTCGTAGCGACGCTCTGCGATATACTCCGCAACAGGCTGCTGCGACCAACGACGCACCCTGCCATTGAAGGAGTGGGCACCCGTACCTATACCGAGATACTCCTCTCCGTGCCAATACGACGAGTTATGCTGCGCCCGATAACCCTCGCGAGCAAAATTCGACACCTCGTAATGCTCATATCCAGCCTCGGTCAGGCGACGATGAACAAGGGCATATTCGCGCTCGCTCTGCTCCTCCGCCACGATGCGCATCTGACCACGCTCAAGGCGACGATGGAAAGCGGTGTTCTGCTCGATTGTCAAATGGTATGCCGAAACGTGCTGCACGTCGAGTTCAAGAGCCTGTGCAAGGCTCCTTTCCAGCACCTGCTCACCAAAGCCATCCACGCCAAAGATAAGGTCGATAGTTATATTTTCAATTCCCGCATCCTGCAAACGCCTGACAGCAGCGACAGCATCGGCGGCAGAGTGGCGACGGTTCATAAAGCGCAACTCCTCATCGTCGAACGACTGGACACCTAAACTGACGCGATTTACATCCGTCGAGCGTAGCGCCGCAACATACTCCGGCGTGATATCGTCGGGGTTGGCTTCGAGGGTTATCTCCCCCACCTGCGAGCAATCCCACAGGCGTGCGGCGTGGTCAATCAACAACTGCACCTGCGAGGGTTCAACGAGTGATGGCGTACCTCCCCCGAAATATATGGTGCGAATATTGCTATCGCAAAGAAAATCCCGTTGCTCGTCCATCTCGGTGTGCATAGCCTGTACGGCCGCAGGAAGCCATTTGAGCTCGGCCGAGCGGAAGAAATCGCAGTAAGCGCATATACGCCTGCAAAAGGGGATATGGAAATATAACCCTGCCATTTGTTTTGCGAGTTAGGTCGCAGTGCGACATAAAATTACAAATATACTTAATTAATTATAAAAAAGCAATTTAAAAGCCGTTTTGCCTAACAATTTTCATCGCACGCAAATCGCAGTGTTAAGAAAATGATAAATTTTCGTTTTTTTCACTCTCCACTATTCCACAATTCAAATAGTTTGTCTATTTTTGTACCGCTAAAAAACGGCTTTCGGCCGCGTAAGACAGAAAATAGTAGTTTAACTAAATAATATTTAAAAAATTATGGCAAAGATTGATTTGACTAAGTACGGCATCACCGGTACTACTGAGGTTGTTTACAACCCCTCTTACGACGAGTTGTTCCGTGAGGAGACTAAGCCCGGTTTGACCGGTTTCGACAAGGGTGTAGTAACCGAGATGGGTGCTGTAAACGTAATGACTGGTGTTTACACTGGCCGTTCACCTAAGGATAAGTTCTTCGTAATGGACGAGACTTCTAAGGACACCATCTGGTGGACTTCAGAGGAGTACAAGAACGACAACAAGCCTGTAACTAAGGAGGCTTGGGCTGAGTTGAAGGAGTTGGCTTCTAAGGAGCTCTCAAACAAGAAGCTTTATGTTGTTGATACTTTCTGCGGTGCTAACGAGAACTCACGTCTGAAGATCCGTTTCATCATGGAGGTTGCTTGGCAGGCTCACTTCGTTAAGAATATGTTCATCCGTCCTACCGACGCTGAGTTGGAGGTTTACGGCGAGCCCGATTTCGTAGTATTGAACGCTTCTAAGGCTAAGGTTGAGAACTACAAGGAGCTCGGTTTGAACTCTGAGACCGCTGTTGTATTCAACCTCACTGAGAAGATGCAGGTAATCATCAACACTTGGTATGGTGGTGAGATGAAGAAGGGTATGTTCTCTTACATGAACTACTTGCTTCCTTTGAAGGGCATCGCTTCTATGCACTGCTCTGCTAACACCAACGAGAAGGGCGAGACCGCTATCTTCTTCGGTCTTTCAGGTACTGGTAAGACTACCCTTTCAACCGATCCTAAGCGTCAGTTGATCGGTGACGACGAGCACGGTTGGGACGACGAGGGCGTATTCAACTTCGAGGGTGGTTGCTATGCAAAGGTTATCAACCTTTCAAAGGAGAACGAGCCCGACATCTGGAACGCTATCCGTCGCAACGCTCTGTTGGAGAACGTAACCGTTGATGAGGCTACCGGCAAGATCGATTTCGCTGATAAG
>JAFUOK010000073.1 GCA_017481925.1 Alistipes sp. | reverse complement strand
GAGCACGAGCGTTACCTGGTGGAGGAGCACTTCAAGCGTCCCGTAATCCTGATCAACTATCCCAAGGAGATCAAGGCCTTCTACATGAAGCAGAACGAGGATGGTCGCACAGTACGCGCTATGGACGTTCTCTTCCCCAAAATCGGCGAGATTATCGGCGGTTCGGAGCGTGAGGCCGATTATGGCAAACTTTCTGCAAGAGTGAAGGAACTCGGCATGAGCGAGCAGGACATCTGGTGGTACCTGGATACCCGCCGTTGGGGTTCAGCACCTCACTCAGGCTTCGGCTTGGGCTTCGAGCGTCTGCTTCTGTTCGTTACGGGCATGGCTAACATCCGCGATGTGATCCCCTTCCCCCGCACACCGAACAACGCAGAGTTTTAATCAAACAGAGCAAACGAAAAACCTGAACCTAATAACCCTTAATAGAAAACCTCATACGTATGAAGAGAATAGTATGCCTAATCGTGCTTTTGTGCAGCGCGAGCCTTGCCGTGGCTCAGTCACGCAAAGCAACGTGCAACCTTATTTTCATCGGTAACAGCATCACCGAGGGTGTGCTCCACGCCGATAAGAGCAAGACCGCACCTCCCGTAGTGGCGGCCGAGATGGTTGGCAAAATACTCTCGCGCGACATCATCTTCCGCAACTGCGGTCGCTCGGGAGCAACGACGGTGGACTTCCTTCCCTCGGAGCAACGCGACTTCGTGCGTGTAGAAAAGGCTATTCGGGAGATTCAGGAGATCAGCTACGAGCCTATCGTATTCTCGATAATGCTGGGCACCAATGACTCGGCCAACTTTGGTCCGAAGGGGTCGCCCGTATCGAACGAGGATTACGAGCGTAACCTGATGACAATGATCGAGCGCATACGCGAGTTATGCCCCCACGCACTGTTTGTGTTGCAACGTCCCATCTGGTACAGCCCCAACACTCACAACAACTCGCAGTATCTGGTGGCCGGACAGAAACGCATGGTCGGTTACACGGATGTACTGATCGACATTGCCAGCAAGAACGCTGACATATACTTTGGTGACAATGAGGCATTTGACTACTTCCGTGCCAAGCACCACAAGTTTATGTTCGCCGAGGATGGCAAGGCCGGCACCTTCTATCTCCACCCCAACGAGGCGGGAGCAAAGAAGTTGGCTCGTTTTTGGGCCGAGGCCATAGCGCAGAGCATCAAGAGCGCAAACAAGAAAACACGATAGAAGAAAATTATCTTCGGCCCGCGTGAAGGAACCTGTCGAAGTGGAACTTAAAATTACAAGTGATGGCTATTTCACAACGTCAGATTCAGAAACTGCAACAGACTCTCTCTCCGCAACAGATCCAGATGATCAAGTTGCTGGAGCTGCCCACCTTGCAATTGGAGCAACGTGTAAAGCAGGAGATTGAGGATAACATCGTACTCGAAGAGGAGGAGCGCACCGAGGAGGACGAGCAGACAATATCGGTCGATGACTACATCCGCGAGGATGATGCGCCAAGTTACAAGAGTCGCATCAACAACTTCTCAAAGGATGACAAGCAACGTCCCGTGAATATAACCGAAGGCCGTTCGATGCAGGAGTACCTGATCGAGCAGTTGGCCTTTCGCAACCTGAACGAGCAGGAGCAGGCCATAGCCGAATTCCTGGTCGGCAGCATTGATGAAGATGGATACCTGCGCCGCGACATGGAGTCCATATCTGACGATGTGGCCTTCTCGCTCGGCATCGAGACCTCGACCGAGGAACTGGAGCGCCTTCTCTCGATCATCCACGAGCTGGAGCCTGCGGGTATCGGAGCACGCAATTTGCAGGAGTGCCTGCTCCTGCAGATGAAACAGCGTCGTGCTGACACCCCTTCAAAGCGCCTGGCACGCAAGATTCTGCAATCATACTTCGAGGAGTTCGTTAAGAAACATTACGAAAAACTTATCGCACGGCTGGGTGTTACCGAGGATGAGTTCCGCGATGCCATCGAGGAGATCAAGCGTCTCTCGCCAAAGCCGGGGAATCTCTACTCGGACGGAGGGCTGGACGCATCGCCATATATCATCCCCGACTTCCGCATCGACTACCACGACGGGCAGTTCGACCTCACGCTCAACTCATACAACATACCCGAGATCAAGATCAATCGACGCTACGTCGATATGATTCGCGATATGGTATCGACAAACGGCACTGTGGCCGAGAAAGATCGCGAGGCTGTGCAGTTCGTCAAGAGTAAGATTGATTCGGCCAAGTGGTTCATATCGGCCATCAAGCAACGTCACGACACGCTGATGCGCACGATGCAGGAGATTCTGAACTTTCAGCAGGAGTACTTCAAGGATGGCGACAAGAGCAAGTTGCGCCCGATGATTCTGAAGGATATAGCCGACCGCACGGGGCTGGACGTATCGACCATTTCGCGTGTGGTGAACAGCAAGTATGCGCAGACACACTTCGGTATCATACTGCTCAAATCGCTCTTCTCGGAGGCTATGCAGACCGAGAGTGGCGAGATAGTGTCGAGTTACGAGATTAAGAACATCCTGCAGAAATGCATTGACGAGGAGGATAAGCGCCACCCGCTGACGGACGAGACGCTGATGAATATCCTCAACGCCAAAGGCTACTGCATAGCACGCCGTACGGTGGCAAAGTATCGCGAGATGCTCGATATTCCCGTAGCACGCCTGCGTAAACAGATTTAACTTCCCAACCCACAAGATATGAAGCGCATAGCAAAGATAATATCAAACCTGCTGCACCCCTTCCTTATTCCGATATATGCGGAGGCGGTGTTGCTCTTTTCGGGTACGATATATTCGTTCTACCCTATGCGTTTACGCATCTATCTGATGTGGGCCATTATACTCTATGCCACAGCGTTGCCTCTGCTTTCGGTGGCTCTGATAAAACGCATCCAGCGTCTGCGCGGACGAGAGATACAGCAGCGTAACAAATTAACGGTGATGATGTTTGCCTGCGCCATCTGCTACCTGCTCTACGCCATCACGATGATGCGCTCGCCCTCGCTCATCCTCTTTCGCAAGATAGCCTCGACAGCATTCCTCTGTACTATGGCGTCGCTCATAATGTCACGATTCATGCGCTCCAGCACTCACCTTACGGCTATGGGTGCCGCGGTGGCGTTCTTTGTGATGCTCAATATCGCAGGCGAGCCGGCCGTATTCTGGACATTGATATGGACACTGCTCATTGCCGGCCTGGCGGCCTCCGCAAGACTATATCTCGGTCACAACCGTAGCCGACAACTGCTCACGAGTTTTCTCGTCGGATTTGTGATATGTTGCGTTGCAATGTTATATCTATAATAAAATTGGCGATCCATCAGGACCGCCAATTTTATTTAATCGTGCAAACCTCGTGAGCGCAAGTACTCAATCATAAATTCAGGTCGATCGGTCTGAATCATCGTTGCTCCCATATCTATAAGTTTGCCGTATATCTCGTCGGGTGATGTCATAAATGCCATATCATCACTCAACCCCCCGTTGAGTGAGTTCCATAGCGTATTGACCCATAGTTTTGAGCCACTTGCCTTCACTCGCTCGATAGCAGACTCAACGACGGGAGTCATCTCGCTCCAACAAATCTCGTATGCGAGTTGTGGCTCACCTGCCAAATACTCCTCAAACATAGGCTGTTGCGACTTGCTTGCGGGCGTCACGATGGGCATATAGAGCAGATTATTCTTATGTGCGGCCATCTTCTTGTTCACGTCAGATAGAGGCATACCTCCCTTGATAAGAATCTGATTGGTTACACCCAACTCCTCGGTCAGTGCCAGCACCTGATCGTAGTAGTCATAACCCTTGTCGATATTGATCATAATACGATCCTTGCACACCTCCAACGCCTCACGCAATGTAGGGATTTTAAGTTCATAACCGAAATGTCCGCCGTGTGCCGACTTCAGCGAGAATGACTGCAACGAGTCGTAGGTTATTTCGCTAATGCGACCCTTACCCGTTGTGCAACGGTCGAGAGTGCGGTCGTGTGAGAGAATCAGCACACTATCCTTGGTCATAGCAATATCCAATTCAACCATATCGGCGCCCATTCTGATAACCGACTCGATGCCGGGGATTGAGTTCTCGGGATAGTTACGCCAATCGCCACGGTGGCTCACCACAATCACATACTTCGACTGCGGATTGTGCAGATGCTGCAAGATTTTCTCTACTCTATTTGCACCTAAATCCGGTTCTGTTGCCGTGCCCTGGCAAGATACTGCAAATGACACGAAACACAATAGAGCAAGAGCAAACAATGAAGAAATTACTCTTTTCATAACTTTGATCATTTCGTAGGTTTTTGTTTTACTCTACAAAATTAATAATTTCGTGTTAAAATATCACACTTTTTGCGTATCTTTGAATAATTTTATAAAATTTAGATTTCATGTACAGAAACGACCAACGAACCGTCATTACACTTGACGCAGGAGGTACCAACTTCGTCTTTGGAGCCATCCGTGCCAACGAATTCATTGTAGATCCCATCACCCTGCCTGCCAACGCTGACGATCTCGATCGTTGCATGGCCACCATGGTGGATGGCTTCGAGCGCGTCATTGCACAACTCGACCATAAGCCCGTAGCCATCAGCTTTGCATTCCCTGGCCCTGCCGACTATGCCAATGGCATCGTAGGTGGTTTCTATCTGCCCAACTTCCCATCGTTCCGCGATGGTGTGGCGCTGGGTCCCTTTCTGGAAGAAAAATTCGGAATCCCCGTATATATCAACAACGACGCCGACCTCTACGCCTACGGTGAGGCTTTGGCTGGCGCGCTGCCTGAGATTAATGCCCGCCTTGAAAAGTTGGGAAGCGCCAAGCGTTATCACACGCTTTTGGGTTACACGTTCGGCACGGGCTTCGGCTTTGGTTTTGTAACCAAAGGCGAGTTACACACAGGCGACAACTCCTGCATCGAGACCTTCTGTCTGCGCCATAAACATATGCCCGACGTGATGGCCGAGGATGGCGTGGCGGTGCGTGCCGTGAAACGCGTATATCGAGAGGCCTCGGGCGTGGATGATCCCTCGCTGGAACCAAAGGATATTTACGATATTGCCGAGGGCACACGTGAAGGCGATCAGGAGGCGGCTCGCAAGGCATTTGCCACGATGGGCGAGGTTGCCGGCGATGCTATGGCTACGGCCGTGACGCTCATTGACGGTGTGATCGTCATCGGAGGAGGCATCACGGCGGCGAAGAAGTATATTATGCCAGCCCTGCTAAAGGAGTTGCGAAGCCAGATGCACTCTATCTCGGGCGAGGAGTTTGACCGCGTGCAGATGAAGGTTTACGACTTGGATAATAATGATGAGTTCGAGCAGTTTGCGCGTGGCGCATCACGCGAGCTGAAAGTATATGGCTCGGAGCGTACGGTTACCTACGACCCGCAGAAGCGCATCGGCGTGATGATATCGAAGATCGGTGCAAGCAAGGCCATATCGCTCGGTGCGTATGCCTTTGCCTTGAACGAAGTCGATAAGAAACAATAGTAAGATCCTATGCGGGAGAGAATTTATGAGAAAGTGTTTTACGATTGTTGTCGCTTTGTTGAGTGTATTGACGACATCGGCTCAAGAGTACTATGATGATGCACCAACACTTGCCCAGAGGCTGTCAAATCTTGAGAACAAGGTTTCAATTCTGGATAAGATTAAACTTTCAGGATGGAGTCAGATAAAATATACGCTCGATGACAACGATGTGTCAACATTCCAGTTGCACCGTGCACGATTATTCATTGGAGGAGATATTTACAATGGCAAAAAAGGTGCAAAGGCAGAGTTTCGCATTCAGACAGAGTTTGCGGGGACGCCAAAACTTGTAGATTTATGGGTGCGCTATCGGCCCTTTAAGGCTTTCGGAGTGCAATTAGGCCAATTTAAGTTCCCTTTGCTGATGGAGTTTACCGACAACTACGAGGTAGAGGTTATCGACTTTGCTCTTGCCATACAACGCCTGCAGCGTGTCGGACAAGGAGACATAACAGGCATCTCATCGATGGGTCGCGACATAGGATTGCAGTTCTATGGAGATCTAATTTCGGGTGACGGCTATGGCATACTCAGTTACAATTTAGCGGTGCTGAACGGTAACGGAGCCAACACCCGCGATAGCAACAAGAGCAAGGATGTGGCTGGACGATTGATTCTGCGCCCGTCAAAGCGACTCACGGTGGCGGCTTATTACTTGCGTGGAGAGGCCAACTTCTCAACGCCTGACCTAATAGAGAGATTTGGCAATGTGCAGTCGCCGCAATATACGCTCGTACAACGTTACGGTGGTGGCGCACACTATGCCACAAACAGGCTGATCGTTCGAGCAGAGTACATTAGAGCAAAAACGGGACATCTCCACTCCGAGGGTGCATATCTGCTTACACAGTATGCCTTTATGAAGAAGGTTTCTGCCGCCGTACGATTGGACTACTTCGATGATGATGTTTATACGAAGGCCTGCGAGCAGTGTTACGTCGTGGGATTAAACTACAAACCTTGGCCAATGTTGTTACTGCAACTGAACTATACGCACAAGCGTTACAATGAAAACGAGCAGAACAACACCAATGTGATGGGTATTATGACAACCATACGATTTTAATTATACAAACATAAAATACAATGAAGAAACTTATTGCAACCTTAAAAAATGAAGACTGGGTAATCGTATATGCCGGTGCTATCGTACTGCTGCTGGCGACGCTCTTCCCCGATGCTATGCCCTCAATGCCCAAGGAGCTGGGTTCGACCGACGCGTGGCTCAAGGCCGCCACGATGTTTGCCGCTATACTTGGTCTAACCTATCTATGCCAGGCTGTTTTGCGTCGCAAGATGGTGGGAATATTCCTCTCGCTGCTGGTGATCTTCGTACTCTCGCTCGGCGCACAGGTCGTAGCCAACATCCCCATCATCAAGGAGTGGGGTCTGGAGTCGGTCTTCTTCTCTGTGATCTTCGGTCTTATCGTGAGCAACTGCTTCCGCGTGCCCGAATGGCTCAAGCCCGCTATACAGAGTGAGTTCTACATCAAGATCGGTATCGTCTGCCTGGGTTCAACGATCCTCTTTGGCGAGGTGATGAAGTCGGGTGTATTTGGTCTTGCGCAGGCTCTTATCGTGGTCTTCACCGTATGGTACTTCGCATTCTACATTTCACGTCGCTTTGGCGTAGATCGTGAGATGTCAACAATGCTTGCCTCATCGGTTTCAATCAGTGGCGTGTCGGCTGCTATCGCCACCGCAGGCGTAATCAAGGGCGACAACAAGAAACTATCGTACATCATCTCGCTGGTGCTGGTATGCGCTATTCCGATGATGTACATTATGCCGTGGGTGGCTGGTCTATTGGGACTTAACGAGGAGGTCGCCGGTGCTTGGTTAGGTGGCACTATCGACACCACGGGTGCCGTAGCTGCATCGGGTACGATGTTGGGCGAGGCAGCAGCACAGACCGCAATTATCGTGAAGTCATCGCAGAACGTGCTGCTCGGCCTGGCCGCTTTCGTAATCTCGCTGATGTGGACCTACAAGGGTGAGCAGCACGATGAGAAACCTACGATAGGTGTTATCTGGGATCGTTTCCCGAAGTTTGTCGTAGGTTTTGTTGTGGCATCGCTCGTATTCAGCTTCCTGCTCGACGTGGAGAGTGCCAAGGCTGTGGGCAAGATCACCAAGGGCTTCACCAATACGCTGTTCAGCATTGCCTTTGTGTGCGTAGGTCTGGAGACCCGCTTTGCCGACATCTTCTCGAAGGAGAACCGTCGTCCTTTGTGGGCATTCCTCACGGCACAGGGTTTCAATATCGTGGTAACGCTGATTGTGGCTTACATCCTCTTTGGCGTGATCAAGCCCCTGATTGCATAATCTGATAACCATCAAACAACTTAATATGAAGAGATTTACCATTATTCTTGCAGCCCTGCTTACCGCTGTTGGCACGCAGGCGCAGACATTTACCGAGTGGCAGGATCCCAACGTAAATGCAATCAATCGCCAGCCGATGCACTCGACCTACAAGGTCTTCGAGAGCGTGGCCGGCGCCGAGGGCGCATATTGCGATGAGCAGAGTCCATATCGTCTCTCGCTCAATGGCACATGGCGATTCAACTGGGTTGAGAACGCCGACCAGCGTCCCACCGACTTCTTCACCCCTTCGTTCAACGACAAGGGCTGGGACGACATGGAGGTTCCTGCAATGTGGGAGCTCAACGGCTACGGCGATCCCATCTATGTAAACATTGGCTACGCGTGGCGTGGTAACTTCCGCCACGATCCTCCCAACGTACCCATCGAGCAGAACCACGTAGGTTCATATCGTCGTACATTCACCCTGCCCGCATCGTGGTCGGGTCGCGACATCATGCTCAACATCGGTGCCGCTACGTCGAACGTATATGTATGGGTGAATGGCAAGTTCGTAGGTTACTCGGAGGATAGCCACCTCGGCACATCTTTCGACGTAACAAAGTACGTGAAGGCAGGCGAGAACCTTATCGCCCTGCAGATCTTCCGCTGGTGCGATGGCACATACCTCGAGGATCAGGATTTGTGGCGCCTGAGCGGTATCTCACGCGACGTAGAGCTTGTGGCACGCCCCAAGGCCCGTATGCAGGATGTGATGATTACACCCTCGTTGGAAAACAACTACACGGATGGTAAGTTGGCCGTTGAGATGGAGTTTTCGTCGGCGGTAAAGTCTGCCACGGTGAAGCTTCTCGACCCCGCAGGCAAGGCTGTTGCCGAGACCAAGGTTACCCCTTCGAAGGGCAAGGCCACACACACATTTGAAGTAAAGGCTCCCGCCAAATGGTCGGCCGAGGCCCCCAATCTCTACAAGGTGGTGATTGCAACCGACGAGGAGGCATACGCCCAACGTGTAGGTTTCCGCTCATCGGAGATCAAGAACGGTCTTCTGCTTGTAAATGGTCAGCCCGTGCTGATCAAGGGCGCGAACCGCCACGAGGTAGATCCCCTGAAGGGCTTTGTTATGTCACGCGAGCGTATGATCGAGGATATTCGTCTGATGAAGCAGTTCAACATCAACGCCGTGCGTACGTGTCACTACCCCGACACTCCCGAGTGGTATGATCTGTGCGACGAGTATGGCCTCTACGTTATCGACGAGGCAAACATCGAGTCACACGGTATGGGTTATGGCGCACAGACGCTTGCCAAGAACGACCTCTACGCCAAGGCTCATCTTGAGCGTAACAGCCGCATGGTTGAGCGCGACAAGAACCACGCATCGGTAATCATTTGGAGTATGGGTAACGAGGCTGGTTTCGGCCCCAACTTCGAGGCTTGCTACCGCTGGATTCGCGAGTTTGACCCCTCACGTCCTATCCACTATGAGCGTGCCGAGGGTAACGACTTCACCGATATTATGTGTCCCATGTATGCCGATTTGGAGTGGTGCGAGAACTACGTGAAGAACTCGCCTTCGAAGCCCCTTATCCAGTGCGAGTATGCTCACGCTATGGGTAACTCGATGGGTGGCTTCAAGGAGTATTGGGACTTGATTCGCAAGTACCCCCACTATCAGGGTGGTTTCATCTGGGACTTCGTGGATCAGGGTCTGGCACAGTATGAGGCCGACGGCAAGGTGTCGTTCTACTATGGTGGCGACTTCAACAACTACGACGCGACAGACAACTCATTCAACAACAACGGTATGATTGCCGCCGACCGCACACCGCAGGCACACGCCTACGAGGTACGCCGTGAGTATCAGTCTATCTGGACATCGGCCGTTGATCTGTTGCGTGGCAAGGTGGAGGTTTATAACGAGAACTTCTTTGTCGGCCTTGAGCCCTACGCTATGGAGTGGGAGCTGCAGCAGGATGGCGTTGTGACCAAGGCTGGTCGTATCGACCGGTTGGACGTAGCTGCACAGCAGCGCAAGCAGTTCACGCTGGGCTACACCACCGAGGACATCTGTCCCGAGGCAAAGGAGGTGGTGCTTAACATCCGCTTTGTGCTGACCGAGAAGCAGCCTCTGCTCAATATTGGCTACGCCGTTGCCGAGCAGCAGCATATCATCAAGGAGTACGACACGAAGGCTGCCTTTACGCTTGCCGAGTCGGCTCGTCCTGTGAAGGTTACAAAGTTTGAAAAAGCCACCAATGTCGAGGGTTACGACTGGGTGGTAGGCTTCAACCGCGAGGGCTTCATTAACCAGATTCAGTACGGTTCAATGAACATCATCTCTGATGATTCGGCTCTGCGTCCCAACTTCTGGCGCGCACCTACGGAGAACGATATAGGCGCACGTCTGCACACCCGCTATGGCGTATGGCGCAACCCGACACTCACGCTCAAGTCGTTCGACGCAAAGGTTGAAGGTGGCGTAGCGAAGGTTACGGCCGACTACGAGATCAGCGAGGTACAGGCTACACTGCGTATGACCTACACGATCAATGGCGATGGTGCAATTCAGGTTGAGCAGGCTATGACAACTACGCCCGGCGCTAAGATCTCGAATATGTTCCGCTACGGTACTCGCATGGAGTTGCCCGCAGCATATAACGTAGTGGAGTACTACGGCCGTGGTAAGGTTGAGAACTACGCCGACCGTAAGAGTGCCGCCGATATTGGTCTCTACAAGCAGCGTGTTTCGGAGCAGTATAACGAGAAGATGGCGCGTCCGCAGGAGTCGGGCACGCACTCTGATCTGCGTTACTTTGAGCTGAAGAACACGGCGGGTGCTGGTATCCGCATCATCGCCGAAACGGCCTTCTCGGCATCGGCTCTGCCCTACTCGCAGGAGGCGATGGATGTTACCGTAGGCCCCTTGCAGCGCCACTCAGGCGATCTGAAGGCTGACACCAATACCTACCTCTGCTTCGACCTGGAGCAGCAGGGCTTGGGCTGTATCAACTCGTGGGGTCAGTTGCCGCTCGAGCAGTACCGCGTAGAGTATAAGGACTACACCTTCCGCTTTATTATCTCGCCCGTAAGATAAAGTGAAAGATAATTAGTAAAATAAGGTCGGCTTAAGGGTCGGCCTTATTTTTTATTTAAGGTAAAAACACTATCTTTGCAGCCGTTAAATGAAGAATCATTATGGCGTTAATCGACGAAATCACTAAGCGCAGAACATTTGCCGTTATTGCACACCCCGATGCCGGTAAGACTACCCTCACGGAGAAGTTACTCCTCTTTGGTGGTGCTATCCACGTGGCGGGAGCCGTTAAGAGCAACAAGATCAAGAAGGGTGCTACATCCGACTTCATGGAGATCGAGCGTCAGCGAGGCATCTCGGTGGCTACCTCGGTTATGGGATTCAACTATAAGGATGTGAAGATCAACATCCTCGACACCCCCGGTCACGAGGACTTTGCCGAGGATACCTACCGTACGCTCACGGCCGTAGATTCGGTTATCATCGTGATTGACGGAGCGAAGGGCGTGGAGGCTCAGACCCGCAAGTTGATGAATGTCTGCCGTATGCGCAACACTCCCGTGATGGTCTTTATCAACAAGCTGGACCGCCCCTGCAAGGATCCTTTCGATCTGCTGGATGAGGTGGAGCGCGAGTTGCAGATTCGTGTGCGCCCGCTGGCATTCCCCATATCGAGCGGCGACACGTTCAAGGGCGTATACAACATCTACGAGAAAAACCTCTCGCTCTTCACCACCGACGAGCGTCAGACGGCCGATGCCGAGACCGTTGATTTCAGCGATATATCTAACCCCGAGTTGGATGGCTACATCACCGAGAAGTTCGCCACGCAGTTGCGCGAGAACCTGGAGTTGGTAGAGGCCGTATATGACGACTTTGACCGCGAGGCATACCTTGAGGGTAAGCTGGCACCCGTATTCTTCGGCTCGGCGGTCAATAACTTCGGTGTGAGAGAGCTATTGGAGTGCTTTATCCGCATTGCACCCTCACCCCGCCCCTCAACTACCGAGACCCGCGCCGTGACTCCCGATGAGGCAAAGATGACAGGCTTTGTATTTAAGATTCACGCCAATATGGATCCCAACCACCGCGACCGCATCGCATTTATGAAGATATGTTCGGGTACGTTCGAGCGCAACAAGAACTACCTGCACGTTCGCAGTGGCAAGCAACTCAAATTCTCGTCGCCCACGGCATTTATGGCCGAGAAGAAGTCGGTGATCGACTTTGCCTACCCGGGCGATATCGTAGGTCTGCACGACACGGGAACGTTCAAGATTGGCGATACCTTCACCGAGGGCGAAAAACTCAAATTTACGGGTATCCCGTCGTTCTCGCCTGAGCTCTTCCGCTATATCGAGAATGCCGATCCGATGAAGTTCAAGCAGCTAGCGAAGGGTGTGGATCAGCTGATGGATGAGGGTGTGGCGCAGTTATTCACCTCGTCGCTCAACGGTCGCAAGATTATCGGCACGGTGGGTCAGTTGCAGTTTGAGGTTATACAGTACCGTTTGGAACACGAGTATGGTGCAAAGTGTCGCTGGGAGCCTATCTCAATACACAAGGCGTGCTGGATCGAGAGCGACAACGTGGAGCAGTTGGCCGACTTCAAGCGTCGCAAGCACTCAAATATGGCTGTCGATAAGCATGGCCGCGATGTCTTCCTCGCCGACACAAGCTATGCGCTGGCGCTGGCACAGGAGAATTTCAAGGATATCAGATTCCACTTTACATCGGAGTTTTAATTGACGAGAATGTTATAAATAAAGGCGACCCGAAAGGTCGCCTTATCTTTTATTCGCAAATCAACAGCGAGGAGTCGCCATAGGAGAGGAATCTAAAATCATTCTCCAACGCATAGTCATACATCCGTCGCCAGTCATCACCCAAGTATGCCGAGACGAGCAACAGCAGTGTAGATTTAGGCTGATGGAAGTTGGTGATGATGCGCCTTACGATGCGGAAGCGAAAACCGAGCGGCGTAATCATAATCTGTGTCGAGGCTTTCAGACGCTCCACGCCCTCGCGCTTCATATACGAAATCAGCTCCTCCAGCACATCACATCCAGAGTACTCCTCGGCAATATCGTAAGCCTCCCACTGCCCTATCGTGCGCTCTGCATCGGGACTTCCGCCCTGACGTATTCGCCACGCCAGCACGGGTAACGACTCCAATGTTCGCACCGACGTAGTACCTACGGCCGTAACATCACACTCATGCGCGAGCAGTCGCTCCAGTAGCGAGAGCGTAACCTCAAAGTGTTCGGTGTGCATCTCATGCTCGGCGGCGTTATCGCTCTTTACGGGGAGGAACGTACCCGCACCCACGTGCAGCGTAACCTCGCCAAACTCAAACCCCGTGGCACGCATCCGTTCAATCATCGCATCGGTAAAATGCAGACCTGCCGTAGGTGCCGCCACCGAACCCTCAAACTTGGAATATACGGTCTGGTAGCGTGTAAGGTCAATGGCCTCGCTATCACGATTGAGGTATGGCGGGATGGGAATACGGCCCAGATACTCCAACAACTGCCCAAACGTCAGATCCACGTCCCACTCAAAGCGTACGATATGCTCTCTTGCACCTCGCTCCACGAGTGTTGCTCGCAACGAACTGGGCGTCCCCTCATAGTCGAAGTTAATCGAAATAAAACCCTGCTTCCACTTCTTCACGCCACCCACAATGCAACTCCACTCGCACTCTCCCTTTATGGCGAAGGCACGCTCATAATCCGACGGAGAGTGAGGCTCCAGGCAGAAGACCTCGATACGGGCTCCCGACTCCTTATGCATAATTAGGCGGGCACGGATAACTCGGGTATTGTTAAAAACCAGCATCGACCCCACGGGCAGATGCTCCGCAAGGGTGCGGAAGTGGCTCTTCGAGATCTCGCCATTGCGATAGATGAGCAGCTGCGAGTCGCTACGCTCCGCGAGAGGGAACTTGGCGATACGCTCATCGGGCAGCGGATAGTCGAAATCGTTTATATCTATATGTCGTTGCATAATCTTCAATTTTCGCACAAAGGTACAAAATAACGTCGGTTTGAGTAAAAAAGTGGGACAAAAAAACGGGACTTTGATTTTTTTTATTAAATTTGAAATCAGAATATTAATCTAACCTAAAATTATTGATAGTATGGCATACAAGATTATCGACATCGAGGGCATAGGCGAGGCTTATGCTGCAAAATTAGAGGCTGCTGGTGTTAAGACTCCCGAGGATCTGCTCGCAGCGTGCGCTTCGGCTAAGGGCCGCAAGGAGATGGCTGAGAAGACCGAGATCAGCGAGAAGTTGATTCTCCGTTGGACCAACCACGCCGACCTGTTCCGCGTAAAGGGCGTAGGTCCCCAGTTCTCAGAGCTTTTGGAGGCTGCTGGCGTTGACACCGTTAAGGAGTTCCGTCACCGCGTTGCTGCCAACTTGCAGAAGAAGTTGGAGGAGGTTAATGCCGAGAAGAACCTGGTTAACCGTGTTCCCAGCGAGAGCGAGTTGCAGAAGATGATCGACCACGCAAAGGAGCTGGAGGTTACAATGACCTACTAATCGCTTTATGCACAAAAAAAAGAGGTTGTCCCGTGGGGCAACCTCTTTTTTTTATCGAATTATTTACCTTGCCGTAAAGGTATAATGGCCCGAGCCGACCTCAATCAAGGTGTAACCTGCATCATAACCCTTAACCTTCACATCCTGCGACGATGTGGCAACCACGCCATCCAACATCACAGCATCCTGTGACGATGAGGGGACATATACCTCGGCCGTAGTATTTACGGGGATCACTACATCGAGTGTAAACTCCTCGCCCTGCTTGCGCCACTCGGCCACGGCACGGCCGTAGGGAGTCATCTGCTCGGCACGCATCTGTGTAAAGTCGGCTCCGGGGTGAGGCTTGATGGCCATCGTCTTGAAGCCTGCCGAGGTCTCGTGCAGACCCACAGCATCACGATACAACCAGTCGCCGATAGCACCATACGAGTAGTGGTTGAACGAGTTCATACCATTGTCGGGAATCGTGCGGTCGGGCATCATTGAGTTCCAGCGCTCCCAAATTGTCGTTGCGCCCATCGTAACGGGATACAACCAGCCAGGATACTGCTCACGCAGAAGCAGTTTATATGCCAGATCGTTGTAGCCAAACTCTGTCAGCACGTGACAGATATAGGGCGTACCCAGGAAGCCTGTGGTGATGTGTCCATACTTCTCCACATTGGCTGCCAGGTGTGCCGCTGCCTTTAAACGCATATTCTCGGGCAACATATCGAAGTTTAGAGCCAGCACGTATGCAGTCTGCGTTGATGATACAAGCATACCCGTAGGTGTCAGGTAGTTCTCGCAGAAGGCCTCCTTGACCTTGCGAGCAACATCGGCATAGTAGGCCGCATCCTTCTCCTTGCCCAGCACCTCGGCAGCCTTGCTCATAATGGTAGCCGAGTTGGCGAAGAAACACTGCTGAACAAGCGGAGTATATGTTACGGCCGAGTTACCGGCATTGTCGTTATTTACGCTATAGAACAACCAGTCGCCATAATGCCAGCCTGTATTCCACAGGTAGCCAGGGCTTTGGCTGATAACATAATCAACCCATGCCTTCATACTCTCCCACTGCTCCTCCAGGATAGTCCGATCGCCATACGCCATATAGTGCTGCCACGGGATAATCGTTGCAGCATCAGCCCAGCCGACACGGCCCTGACCCACCAGGCCTCGCAGATTTGGGACAATATCGCTCACGCGGCCATCCTCAGCCTGATCCAAAGCCAGATCCTTGAGCCACTTACGGAAGAAGTTCTGCACATCGCGGTTGAACGTCGCCGTGCGGAAGAATACCTGCGCATCGCCCGTCCATCCCAGACGCTCGTCACGCTGCGGGCAGTCGGTCGGCACATCGAGGAAGTTACCCGACAGACCCCACTGAATATTGCTCTGGAGTTGGTTTACCTTCTCGTTCGAAGACGAGAACTCGCCATTGGGGGCGATATTCGAGAAGATCACAGCCGCCTGGAAATTATCGGGGTTCAGCTCGCCCTCGATACCCTCAACTTTCAGGTAACGGAAGCCGTAGAATGTAAACTTCGCCTCGAAGCGGTCCTCACCGCCACTGCAGATATAGTTGCTCTGCGCCTTTGCCGAACGGAGATTCACCGTGTAGAAATTACCATTCTCATCGAGCACCTCGGCGTGCGAGATGGTAATCTTCTGCCCTGCACGGCCCTTATATGTAAATATCTCACGGCCAACCATATTCTGACCAAAGTCCAGCACCTTCTCGCCCTTCGGGGTGGTAATCACCGCAACGGGCTTCAGTATCTTATGCGTCACCACCGGTTCGCTCTCCGTGGGCACCAAGTCCGCGAGCGAATAATCGGCCACATTTACCTTTTGCCAGGCCCCATCGTCAAAGCCAGCCACCGACCACCCCTTCTGCGCTTTGCGGGCATCGATGGTCTCGCCGTCGTACATCGTCGAGGAGATAATCTCACCTGTCGATGAGCGCCACTCTGAATCGGTTGCGATGATCTCCTGCGAGCCGTCCTTATATGTCACAACAATCTGCGCCAAAGCGCCCATATTCTTAATCTGGTAGGTCGTGCGACCGCTATCTGCCGCCCAACCCAGCACGCTGTGATACCAGCCACGACCCAGCACGATACCCACGGCATTGTTGCCTCTTACCAACATATCCGTCACATCGTATGCCTGATACTGCAAGCGGCTATGGTAGGTGGTCCAGCCCGGAGCGTAGTGAGCATTGCCCACCTTGCGGCCATTTATCTCGGCCTCGTACATACCGTGCGCTGTTATATATGCCACCGCCGATGCAATAGGCTTCGCAAGAGTGAACTCGCGACGAAGCATAGGCGACTCTGCGGTCTGCTCCTTTGGCTCAATCCACTTGGCCTGCCACTCATCCTTCGAGAGCATACCCGAGAGCCAGCCTGCACGTGCGCTCCACTTTGACACCTTGCCCTTATTGTCCCATACTCTCACTTGCCATGCGTAGCGTGTACCCGACGTAAGCGCCTCACCGCCATACTCCACACCCGTAGAGCAGTCCGAGAGCACCTTGCCCGTATCCCACACCTTGCGTTGTCCCTGATAAACCTCTATCTCGTATGCGGTCTGCTCAACGCCTCGCTCGGCACTCTCCACAATCCAGCTCATCATAGGCTTCGAGTCGGCTACGCCCTGCGGCTCGCTCATACGATTCACCCGCAACGACGAAACCGTGGTCTGCGCCACCGCCAACGAGCAGAGACTCACGGCAAAGAAAAATGAAAACAATCTCTTCATAATTATCTTTTTAGGTTAATATTTTCCAATCGACGGCACAACATTGCACGTTATTACAAATATACCGTTTTTTCGCGTTTCGGGAAGGGAATAATCTGATTTTTTTACTTCGTAAAGTGACATTGGCCCACCGACACACCTTATCAATTGCTTCGCCGCCACATTGTCAGAAAAAATCTTGCATCAAAATCTTTTATTTCGTATATTTGCACGGAATAAACCGATATGAAATATATTCACTAATTCATAATAAAGTAAAACTATGATTTCTTACAAAGATCTCGGCCTGGTGAACACTCGTGAGATGTTCAAGAAGGCTATCGAAGGTGGTTACGCTATTCCCGCGTTCAACTTCAACAACATGGAGCAGATGCAGGCTATCATCTCTGCTTGCGTAGAGTGCTCTTCACCCGTTATCCTCCAGGTTTCTTCTGGTGCTCGTAACTACGCTAACCAGACTCTGTTGCGTTATATGGCTCAGGGTGCTGTTGAGTTCGCTAAGGAGATGGGTAAGAACATTCCTATCGTTCTTCACCTCGACCACGGTAACTCATTCGAGTTGTGCAAGAG
>JAFUOK010000072.1 GCA_017481925.1 Alistipes sp. | reverse complement strand
GGTCGAAGTCCTCCTTCGTGTGCTCAACGAGCGGAGTACCCGACTTCGACACCTGGGCGTTGTTGATTAACGTGTTCAGCTTGCCAAACTTCTCTATTGTCTTGGCCACCACATTCTTGATTGCCTGCTCGTCGGCGCCGTCGGCTACGATGGGCAGCACCTCGATGCCATATTTCTCCTCCAGTTTCTCTTTTGCCGCTACCAGTCGAGACTCGGTGCGTCCCGTGATTACAAGGTTTGAGCCCTGCTCCGCAAATGCCTCGGCCAAACCGTAGCCGATACCCTTACCACCGCCCGTGATGAGCGTAACGTTTCCTAAAAGTCGTTTCATAGTTATCTTCTTTTTGAGTTTTTTATTTCAATTTCGCAGCCACGTGCTGCTATGCTCCCTCAAAGTTATGAATTATCCTCCAACAAACGGCCAAAAAACCTCATTTTTTTATCATTTCGGTCGGGATATGGAGGCGGGTTTAGCGACTCTCAAGGGAACGAATTGGTTTTAAATGGATAATTTTATATATTTGTATTATAAACCACCCGCAACGATGAAGAGAGTAAAGATTACCGTAAAGCGTATGGCGTGCTACGAGGATTTGATGGCTGAATACGAGAACCCGATCTCTCACGCCTGCGATATGCGCCTGGGGCAGACCTTCGTAGTGGAGAATTGCGAGAAACCCGAGGGGATGTGCCAGAGTGCGTGGGAGACACTGCTACCCTTTGTCCGAGAACTTGCCGAGGGCGGTGGCAACTTCTTCGATGGCTGGATGCGCGACCCGCACTCGGCTATGCTCTCGTGTAACGATGGTTTTCGCCCCGTATCGTTTTATGTGGAGGTGATAGAGTAATATAACAACTTATGGAACTGACCCTGCTGGATTATATTGTATTCTTTCTTTTTGTGGGAGGTGTGACTGCATTTGGATGCAGTTTCTTCTTCCGCAGCAGACGTGGCGTCGAGGCCTTTACCGCCGCCGAGGGGTCGCTGCCCGCGTGGGTGGTGGGCATGTCTATCTTTGCTACGTTCGTCAGCAGCATCTCGTTCCTCGGCTTGCCCGGTGGCTCGTATGCAGGAAATTGGAATCAGTTGGTGTTCAGTCTCTCGATACCCTTTGCCACGTGGCTTGCCGCCAAGGTATTTATTCCGCTCTACCGCAGCCTGAACAGCATCTCTGCATACCACTACCTCGAACTGAAATTCGGCTATTGGGCAAGGGCATATGTGGCGGTGTGCTATCTTCTGACGCAACTTGCACGCGTAGGATCTATCCTACTGCTGCTGGCCATACCTATCAACACGATGTTCGGCTGGAATATAGCAACCATCATCGTCGCTACGGGTCTGCTGACGCTTATCTACTCGCTTGTGGGAGGTATCGCCGCCGTGATGTGGACCGATGCCGTGCAGGGCATAGTGCTGATTGCTGGTGCTGTGGCGTGTGCCCTTGTGCTGACCTTCAGCATGCCCGAGGGGCCTATGCAACTCTTCGAGATAGCCTCGGCACACGACAAGTTCTCGCTTGGCAGTTTCTCCCTCTCGCTACGTGAGCCGACCTTTTGGGTGGTATTTATCTATGGTCTTCTGACCAATATGCAGAACTATGGCATCGACCAGAACTACGTTCAGCGTTATATGACCGCCAAATCAACCGCCGAAGCTGTCAAATCGACAATGCTGGGCAGTCTGCTCTATATCCCCGTGTCGCTGGTGTTTGTATATATCGGCACGGCACTCTTCTCATACTACACAGCACAGCCCGACCTCCTGCCCGAGGGTGTTGTGGGCGACAAGGTATTCCCCTACTTTATCGTGCATGGACTACCTACGGGAGTGACGGGGCTGGTCATAGCAGCACTCTTTGCCGCGGGTATGAGCACCATCTCGACAAGTATAAACTCTGCGGCAACAATCATCCTGACAGACTTTTACAAGCGACTGCGCAAACGAAAGAGTACGCCACGCAAGGAGATGACGGTGCTCTACATCGCCTCGGCTGCCGTAGGAGTGATAGGCATCGTGGTGGGACTTATGATGATGCAGATTGACGGCATATTGGATGCGTGGTGGAAGCTGGCGTCCATATTCAGTGGTGGTATGTTAGGCCTGTTCCTGCTCGGCGTGGTGTGCCACACCGTTAAACGCCAGCATGCCGTGATAGCCGTAGTGGTGGGTCTGGCCGTAATTGCGTGGATGAGTTTTTGGGCTCCCTTGCACACATATCTGACCATTGTATTGGGGACTATGGCTATATTCTTAACGGGCTTTGTGCTTACGAAATTGATTAAATAACAGATATATGAAGCTGAAAACAAACCTTTGGCTGGCATTATTGCTATGCATGACCTTTTCGCTCGGTGCTGCAGAGCCAACCGTAATAACGCTCAACACCAAGGCTCGAGGCGCAGCTATACAGCCCACGATGTGGGGACTCTTCTTCGAGGATATTAACTATGCTGCCGATGGAGGTATATATGCCGAACTTGTGAAGAATCGTTCGTTCGAGTTCCGCCCCGACCACTATATGGGTTGGAGTGTGTTTGGCAATGTGGAGTTGCGTAATGATGGCCCCTTTGAGCGCAATCCCCATTATGTGCGTCTGGGGAGCAGTGGCCACGCGGCAAAGTGGACAGGACTGCAGAATGAGGGTTTCTTTGGCATAGGCCTAAAACGTGATGCCGAGTATCGTTTCTCGGTATGGGCACGCATGATAGAGGGCGGTGTGGCAAAACTTTTGGTGCAGTTTATCGACCAATCCTCTCAGCAGGAGCATCAGGAGTTTGCACAGACTGTGGTGACCATCACCTCGGGTGAGTGGCAGAAGTATGAGGTGGTGATGCGCTCGCCTCTTACCATCGACAATGCCCAGCTACGTCTGTTCCTGACCGATGAGCGTGGACAGACAGGCGGCAAGGCTGTGGTAGATCTTGAGCACGTGTCACTCTTCCCCGTGGATACGTGGATGGGCGAGCGGAATGGCCTTCGTCGTGACCTTGTGCAGGCGTTGTATGACCTGCGTCCGGGAGTATTTCGCTTCCCGGGAGGATGCATAGTCGAGGGTGCTGATATAGAGACCCGCTACCAATGGAAGAACACGGTCGGCGCAGTAGAAAACCGTCCGCAGAATGAGAATCGCTGGGAGTATACCTTCAACTACCGCTTTGCGCCCGACTACTTCCAGTCGGGAGGCCTCGGCTTCTACGAGTATTTCCTTCTTGCCGAGCAGCTTGGCGCCGAGCCGCTGCCCGTGCTGAATGTGGGTATGGCGTGCCAATTTCAGAACTGGGAGCAGGAGAGCGCCCACGTACCCGCTACGGCCGAGGAGCTAAAACCTTTTATTGACGATTGCATCGATCTGGTGGAGTTTGCCAATGGAGGGGTGGATACCCCGTGGGGTAAGGTGCGTGCCGAGATGGGACACCCCGCGCCCTTTAATATGAAGTATCTTGCTATCGGCAATGAGCAGTGGGGAGAGTTCTACTTCGAGCGTCTGAAATTCTTTGTGGAGGCTATGCGCAAGGCTCATCCCGAGATTGTGATTATCGGCTCATCAGGCCCCGACTCGGAAGGCGAAAACTTCGATTTGGGTTGGGCGGCAATGCGTGAGCAGGGAGCCGACCTTGTGGATGAACACTACTACCGTCCCGTGGATTGGTTTCAGAAGAGCATGTATCGCTATGACGACTACCCTCGCACGGGACCGAAAGTCTTTGCTGGCGAGTATGCTTGCCACGATGCAGGCAAGAAGTGGAATCATGCAGGCGCTTCGATATATGAGGCGGCCTTTATGACTACGCTCGAGCGCAATGCCGACATCGTGCATATGACAGCCTATGCACCGCTGTTTGCGCACGTCGATGGCTGGCAGTGGCGTCCCGATTTGATTTGGTTCGACAATCTGCGTGTGGCTCGCTCCACGAGCTACTATGTGCAGCAGATGTACGCCCGTAACCGAGGCACGCACATCGTACCGCTAAAGATGCCTCGCACGCCTGTGGGCGAGGATGGGCTGTTCGCAAGTGCTACGTGGGATGCCCAGGCAGAAGAGTGGATTGTAAAGGTGATAAATACCTCGACAGAGGCGCTGCCTGTGCATATAGTTTTGGATGGCGTGCGAGCGCTCGCTCCATTGGCACAAGTCACAACACTCGACTGCAGCGACTACGACCTCGATAACACGGTCGAAGAACCCAACACCATTCTGCCCCAGCAAAGCCCCATACAAACCGCAGGCAATGCAATCAAGACAACCCTCGGCGGCAAAACCTTTGCCCTCTACCGCATCGGGGCGAAGTAAGAAATAAGATGGGAAGTATAAATTAGATTATGAGATCAAAACGACGAACTCACCTCTTCGTTACTCTCGACCGATAACATTACCATAAAAACTATTAACCTATTAAATATGAAATTAAATATGAAACGATCAATTTTATTTCTTGCGGTGTTGATTTGGTCAATGGCCGCTATGGCGCAGGGCAGGCAGCAAGCCCCCATGCCCGAAAATGTGGCGTACAATACCCGTTCGTACAATGCTGCGCAGGATACAGGACGTTCGCACAACAACTCCCCTACCTTCTTCATCTATCCCGACACACAAGTGGATGAGGCAGGGGCAAAGGCACTCATTGAGGAGTTGGGTATGCAAGCTGTTGTGGAGGCCAACCACGCTTCGGTGTATGTACTCAACCCCGTGGGCGAGAAGTACAACGCAAAGGCCGATTTTGATGCCTTTGTGGAGATGTTCAACCGTGCCCGTTCGGGCAACCTGAAGGTTGTGGGTGTTGGCAATGGTGCTACATTCGTTAATCAGGCACTCGCTGCGACGGATGCCGCTTCGCACATCGCAGGTATTCTCACCATTGGCGGCAAGACTTTCAAAGCCCCTGCGCAATCGTATGGCGTACCCGCATACGTTGCAGGCAAAACAGCCAAGGCCGTAGCCAAGAACTACATTGCAATCAACAAGGCCATAAAGCAGGGCGAGAAGTATGTAAACGCTGATGAGCCGTTGCTTACGGTCGTAGTAAATGAGAACGCCTCGGCGTCGCTCTCGGAGGTTTTCGCTGCGGCGTGGCGTGAGGTGCTGGGCAAGAACTTCCGCTACAACAACTATAAGCATACACACTACGAGGGTATGACCTTTGGCCAGTATGGTGCTGGCGAGCTGGAGCCCTACACCGACTGGGAGTCGCTCGGCATCAAGCGCGAGGTTGTCATCACCGAGCAGCGCACGGGCTTGCCGTGGCTGTGGTATGAGTATTGGCCTGAGGAGCTAAAGGAGGGCGCACCCGAGAAGAGTGTTCCTGTGATGGTTCTTCTGCACGGTAACGCCAACGACCCTCGCACGCAGGCCGAGACATCTGGTTTTATTCAGGTGGCAGGCAAGGAGCGTTTCTTCGTTGTGGAGATGGAGTGGCAGGGAAGCCGCAACTACGGCGCTATGGGGCACGATGGCGTGGAGCAGGTGTTGTATCAGCTCCTGGCGAAGTATCCCCAACTCGACCCTTCACGCATCTATGCCGAGGGCCTGTCAGCCGGTTCGATGACCGCTACGGCACTCGGAATCAAGAAGTCACACCTCTTCGCTGCCGTGGGTGGTCACTCGGGCGGTATCTTCAAGGGCGCACGCGGTCTCTTCTCAAACTTCGATGCTATGTGGGATGAGGCTACGCAGAAGCGCGGTGCTGTGGAGATGCCCTACTGCTCGGTTATCGGCACGGCCGATATGGTGGTACCCTACTTTACACCCGACAACTACAAGGACAACAGCTATCTCAACGCATGGAACACCTACCAGCAGATGAATGGTATGGATGTAGTGATGGATCTCGACTTTGAGAAGGATGCCGTCTTTGGTTTTACTCTGAAGGATCGTCAGAGCGTCGTGACCAACAAGGGCGAGGGTATCCGTATGGAGATTGGCCAGCACTATAAGGGCGAGAAGCCACTGATCCGCATCGTAGCGGTTATGGACTATGGTCACTGGAACTTTATGCCTACGGCACAGGTTATGTGGGATTTCTTCAAGCAGTTCTCGCGTGACCCCAAGACCAAGAAGCTGATATATACTCCTAACAAATAGAATAGAGGTGGTTGTCGGATAACGGCGACCACTTTTTTTATATGGTTGGCGTGGCTAAAGATAATTTTTTTGATATTTTTTTATCCACGGTTATCAAAAACCGCTATCTTTGCAAAAACATAATGTAGGTTAGTTATGAAAAAGATTCGTGCTGCCGTCGTAGGTTACGGCAATATTGGCAAGTATGTGGTGGAGGCATTGGAGGCTGCTGCCGATTTTGAGATTGCAGGCGTGGTACGTCGTGCATCATCGCTTGCATCAGCCGAGGCATCGGCATATCCCGTAGTAAGTTCATTGGAGGAGCTGGAGGCTGTGGATGTTGCTATCCTCTGCACTCCCTCACGTCTGGTTGAGCAGAGCGCCGTGCAGGCACTCAAGTTGGGTATCTCGACCGTCGATAGCTTCGATATTCACACCGGCATTGCCGATATGCGTGCCCGTCTGGATGTGGTGGCTCGTGAGGCAGGTGCTGCGGCTCTTATCTCTACGGGCTGGGATCCGGGTAGTGACTCTGTAGTACGTGCATTGATGGAGGTATGCGCTCCGCAGGGTATTACATATACAAACTTTGGTCCCGGCATGAGTATGGGCCATACGGTAGCTGTGAAGGCTATCGAGGGCGTGAAGGCCGCCCTGTCGATGACTATCCCCGTAGGCACGGGCATCCACCGCCGTATGGTTTATATCGAGCTGGAGGAGGGTTATGACTTCGCAAAAGTGGCAGATGCTATCAAGAGTGACCCCTACTTCGTACACGACGAGACACACGTCATGCAGGTTGAGAGCGTCGATGCCCTGAAGGATATGGGTCACGGCGTGAATATGGTTCGCAAGGGCGTGTCGGGCAAGACGCAGAACCAGCGATTCGAGTTCAATATGAGCATCGACAACCCTGGCCTTACAAGCCAGATCCTGGTGGCAGGAGCACGTGCCGTGTTGCGTCAGCAGCCGGGTGCATATACGATGATTGAGATTCCTATCATCGACTTCCTCGCAGGCGATCGAGAGCAGCTGATCCGCCGCCTGGTGTAGTGAGTGGAGTACAATAATTTTTAAGGCGAGGCTTATGTCTCGCTTTTTTTATGCTATAAATTTTGATATTTATCTCTAAATCACACATTTTCCCTGTTTGGGTATCTGTCAAACGAAGATCAATATAAAAATGTAATACTAATGGGATATTTTTTGGTCTATAACGTGTTATAAAAATAACATTTTGTTTACATAGACTTTTTTGATTTTTTATATATTTGCGCGGTTATTCGAAGTGCATATTTAGAGAAAAGACCTTAAAAAGAAAAGGATACTATAATAACCAGAAAATGGCCTCAGTGCGGGCGGGTACGTAACGCAAAACGGGGGATTTTTCGTGTTAAACATCCATTTTTTCGTTTTAAGGCGAACATAGTAACAAAGAGAGTGATTTTAAAATACTTTTGTTGGAATTTTATCGCGCCCGAGGCGTGTGGGAGTAAGAAAATTATTGTTTAACTACTTAATAATTTAATTAACTGGAAGGCTCTTATCCATAGAGCCAAATTTTATTAAAACCTAATCTTATGAGAAAGTTTCTTCGTAAACTGATGTCATTAGATTCATCCAAAGGACTGAAAGTCTCACTGATGATTCTGATGCTCTTGTCGGTCGCTACAGCGGCCAACGCGCAGAACAAGGTCATTACCGGTACCGTTGTGGATCAGGCCGGCATGCCTGTAATTGGTGCTTCTGTCGTTGAGACAGGCACTATGAATGGTGTTTCTACCGATGTGGACGGTAAGTTCTCACTTACCTTCCGCGAGAATGGAGAGACAATCACTGTGGAGTACCTCGGTTACATTTCACAGGAGATCAACGTTAGCACCCGCAGCGACGTTCAGGTAACGTTGGAGGAGGATGCTATCGGTATTGAGGCCGTAGTTGCTATCGGTTACGGTACCGTTAAGCAGAAGGACCTGACCACATCAGTATCAATCGTCGATACCGATGATCTGGATCGTCGTCCCATCACCTCTGTATCAGGTGTGCTTCAGGGTAAGGCTGCCGGTGTGCAGGTTATCCAGGCTAACGGTGCACCCGGTTCAGGTATGGTTATTCGTGTGCGTGGTGCCTCTTCTATCGCATCATCTAACGACCCCCTCTACGTTGTTGACGGTGTGCCCGTAGGTGAGGGTGAGTCGGCTATCGCATACCTCTCACCCAACGACATCGAGTCAATGCAGGTGTTGAAGGATGCATCATCAGCTGCTATCTACGGTTCACGTGCTGCCAACGGTGTGGTTCTTATCACCACCAAGCAGGGTAGCAAGAAGGATGGCGCAATGATCACATTCTCAAGCTTCGTGGGTATCTCTAACGTAGCCAAGACTTTCGACGTATTGAACACCGAGCAGTATATCGAGTTGCAGAACGAGATCGGTCTTATCAAGGGTCTGCCCACAACGCTGACCGACCAGACCGACTGGTTTGAGGAGACCTACTCAACCGGCGTTAATCAGAACTACCAGTTCTCTGTATCGGACGGTGACGAGAAGGGTTCATACTATGTAGGTGGTGGTTACACCAACGAGCAGGGTGTTATCAACACTACCTCTGCCGAGCGTTTCAACGTAAAGGTTAACTTCGACCGCAAGATTCGCAAGTGGCTTACCGCTACGGCGCAGGTGACCTACTCAAACTACAACAACAAGGGTGGCATCATCACCGGTCAGGGTGGTAACCGTGCCGGTGTGGTTGTATCTACCATCACCACTCCCACCTACGCTCCTATCTGGAACGCAGAGAAGCCCAACCAGTACTACAACAACTTCTACGGTGCTACGATGACCTCTCCTCTGGAGAATATGGCTCGTACCGACTACGACAAGAGCACCACCAACCGTCTGTTGGCAACAGGTGGCCTGACCTTCAACCTCTACGAGGGTCTGGTATTCAAGTCAACCGTTACGATGGACTCACGCTGGGTACACTCTTCATCATTCCTCGATCCTATCCGTACTACCTACGGTCGCAAGCAGATGGGTTCAGCATCTGACACCCGCTCAGAGGATCGTCGTATGATCTACGATAACATCCTTACCTACAACTACACCTCTGGTCGTCACAAGTTGGAGGTTATGGGTGGTACTTCTGCTACCACATCAGTATGGGAGCAGCTTTCAGGTAGCCGTAGCTACTTCTCTGCCGACAACAACAACGCTATCCCCAACCTCAACGGTGGTAACAAGGGTGGCTTGCGTGGTCAGAACTATGGCAAGAGCGAGTGGGCTATTATGTCTTACCTGGCTCGTGCATCATACAACTTCGGTGACAAGTACCTCTTCACCGCTAACTTCCGTGCCGATGGTTCGTCAAAGCTTGCTCCCGATCACCGCTGGGGTTACTTCCCCTCATTCTCGGCTGCTTGGCGTATCTCTGGCGAGAACTTTATGAAGGATGTTACCTGGATCGACGACTTGAAGTTGCGTGTAGGATGGGGTCAGACCGGTAACCAGGCTGGTTTGAGCGAATACGGTTACTTGCAGCAGTACAACACCAACTACACCGACTGGACCGAGACAGGCCACTCACAGGATGTTCCCACGCTGGGTGACAAGTCAAACATCAAGAACGCCGACCTTACTTGGGAGACCACGACCCAGACCAACGTCGGTATCGACTGGTCGTTGTTCAACCACCGTCTGGAGTTCACCGTGGATGCTTACTACAAGTACACCAAGGATATGTTGATGTGGGTTCCCCTGCCCGATCCCTACCCCTCAATTATGCGTAACGAGGGTGAGATGTCTAACTGGGGTCTGGAGTTTGCTATCTCTTCACAGAACATCGCTCACCGCGACTTCTCTTGGTCAACCGACTTCAACATCTCGCTCAACCGCAACAAGTTGGAGAGCCTCGATTTGCAGCAGGTTTACTACTACTCTAAGACTGCCGATATGACCAACGACTATGTTGTTCGTATGACTCCCGGTCACGCACTCTCTAAGTTCTGGGGTTACATCTCTGACGGCGTGAATCCCGAGACCGGTGACCTGATGTACCGCGATATCAACGAGGATGGTCAGATTACCCCCAGCGATAAGACCTGGATCGGTAACGCTAACCCCAAGTTCACCTTCGGTATGACCAACAACTTCTCTTGGAAGGGCTTGAACCTGAACGTGCTTATCACCGGTTCTTATGGCAACGATATCTTCAATGCATCACGTATCGAGACCGAGGGTATGTACAACGGTTACAACCAGACCACCGACGTTCTTCGTCGTTGGAGAATCCCCGGCCAGATCACCGATATGCCTCGTGCATCACAGAGCAACTACAATGTTCGTAACTCAACACGTTGGATTGAGGATGGTTCTTACATCAAGATCAAGAACATCACACTCTCATACGACATTCCTTGCAAGCGTTGGGCTCACATCAACATCTCGAAGATCCAGCCTTACGTAACGTTGTCTAACTTCTTTACCTTTACTAACTATTCTGGTTACGACCCCGAGGTGAGCCAGTCTACGTCTGCCACATCAATGGGTATTGACTGGGGTACATATCCTAACGTTCGTACCGTTGTGTTAGGTCTTAATGTTAACTTCTAAAGAATAAAAGGAGAAATAAGATATGAAAAAGATTTTAATGCTAATCAGCATCTTCAGTCTGGGTGGAATGCTCGTATCGTGCGAGTTGGACAAGATCCCCGAGACTGGCTACAACGAGGGTAACGTTGATGTGCCCGAGAATTCGACCGGCAACGAGAGTGCCATCATCACCAAGGAGGCTATCGCAGGACAGCGTACGGCGATGTACAACTGGTTGCGTGGTGGTTTCCAGGATGCAAACTATAAGCACCTTACAGCCAACGCCTGCCGTGCCGATGACGCTTACGGCGGTGGCGACAGCGGTAAGCCCACAGAGGTTGAGGGCAACACCTTCACTTCAGACAACGAGTTCCCCAGCACCTTCTGGTCTGGTTTTATGGATGGCGTAAACAAGGCCAATGCAGTGATCTGCAACCTCGACGCCGTAAAGGCAAACGACTCTTCACTCTCAGAGACAGAGTACAATCAGTGGATGGCCGAGGCATTGTGCGTTCGCGCATATATGTGGTTGCTTATGACCCAGTACTTCGGCGATATTCCTATGCTGACGGCTATTCCCCCTGCAATCGACGCCGACAATGTTGAGGAGGTTTATCCCCTCTACTTCCCCAAGCGTGTGGATGCCGAGACCTTGAAGGCTCAGTTGGAGGCTGACCTCGCATTCGCTTGCAAGTATGCTCCCGATGCACAGAGCGTAGAGAAGGACTTCGCATCAAAGGGTTTTGCACAGTACCTCGTAGCAAAGATGTACTCACTCAAGCAGTACCGCGACTGGGGTAAGGTAATCGCTGCCTGCGAGGCTATCGAGGGTATGGGTTACTCATTGGATCCCAGCTACGCTAACCTTTGGGCATACGATCTGGAGGCATCAACCTCTATGCACAACAACCAGGAGTCTATCTTCGAGGCAGGTTATGACAACCCCGCAAGCGGCAACTGGTTCTTTATGATGTTCTGGCGCAACCACTTCAAGCCCTCTGACTCTTTCAGCTGGATCAAGTGGTGTACTCCTACACGCAACCTAGCCGAGGCATACGACGCTGAGGGCGACACCGAGCGTAAGAACGTATCTATCCGTTGGGATCAGTGCGACTGGGAGCAGTACTACTCAAAGGACAATTACGCCTTTATGGGTAAGATTCCTACCAACATCACCGTTATCTACCACGCTCGTCTGGCTGATGTTCTTCTGCTTCACGCCGAGGCTCTGGCCAACACCGGCAACGCAGAGGCTGCTATGGACCTCGTAAACCAGGTTCGTGAGCGTGCCAAGATCGCAGCTCTTCCCACCGACGTATCGACTGAGGAGGCTAAGCTCTACGTACTCAATGAGCGTCGTCTGGAGCTTGCTTACGAGGGTCACCGTTACTTCGACCTGATGCGTTTCGGCGACGACTACTCAATGTTGAAGAAGGTTCACGATGGCGGTAACATCAAGGGTTCTGACTCTTACGATGCTTACTTCACCACTCGCGTACCCTTGACCGACGAGCGCGTATTGATGCCTATTCCCACCTCTGTGTTGGACGAGAACTCTAACATCGAGCAGAATCCTGGCTACTAATAAACAGTATCTGAAATGAAAAGATTTCATAATAAAATGTTGTGGGCTGCGGCACTCCTGCTCATGGTAGGTAGTGCCTGCAGTTCAGGTAGCGAGGAGCCCAAGCCCAACCCGGGTGGCGGCACTAACACCCCTACCCCTCCTGTTGAGCAGACAGGTGAGGTGGAGGCTTACGTAACCTCGCAGAATCTTTCATACACCTTCACTCCCATCGAGACCAAGTTCTCGTCGGTGAGTATGTCTCCCTCGAAGATCACTCTCGACCCCACGGTTCAGTATCAGGAGATCGATGGCTTTGGTGCGGCCCTGACGGGTGCATCGTGCTACAACCTGATGAAGATGAGTGCGGCCGACCGTACAAAGTTCCTCGTTGAGACCTTCGACCCCGTGAATGGTATGGGCTTCAGCTTCATACGTATGCACATCGGCGGTTCGGACTTCTCGATGGACGAGTACACGTGCTGCGATCAGGAGGGTATCGAGTTCTTCGAGATTCCCGCCATCGAACGCGAGAGCATCTTCCCCGTTTTGCGTGAGATTATGAAGATCAACCCCGACCTCAAGATTATGGGTTCGCCCTGGTCTTGTCCCCGTTGGATGAAGGTTGACCCCAATAATATGAATGCGAAGTGGGATAAGTGGACCAGCGGTCGTCTCAACCCCAAGTACTACGCCGACTATGCCGAGTACTTCGTTCTGTGGGTGCAGGATATGGAGGCTGAGGGCTTCCCCATCCACGCCATCACGATGCAGAATGAGCCGCTCAACCACGGCAACTCAATGTCATTGTATATGCCCTGGGAGGATCAGCTGGCATTTTTGAAGCACCTGGGTCCCGCCTTCGAGAAGGCTGGCTTGAAGACAAAGATTCTGCTCTTTGACCACAACTACAACTATGACGACAAGAGCGGTCAGGAGCGCTACCCGCTTCATATCTTTGCCGACGAGGAGGCATCGAAGTGGGCCGATGGTTCGGCTTGGCACAGCTACGGCGGCAACGTCTCAGAGCTGGACTACATCAACCAGATGGCTCCCGACAAGTCAATCTACTTCACCGAGGCCTCAATCGGCAAATGGATTGCCGACGGCACGTGGGACGGAGTATTCAAGGCTTGTCTTCTGAATGACTTCGAGCACAACTTCCTGGGAGTACTCTCTCGCAACGGCAAGGGTATCACGATGTGGAACCTGATGCTCGACAACGAGGGTAAGCCCTACCGTCCGGGCGGCTGCGCAACCTGCTTCGGTGCTGTGGAGATCAACAACAGCAACTACAGCTCGCTGCGATATAGCTCACACTACTACGATATAGCTCACTGCTCGAAGGTCGTGAAGACCGGCGCAAAGCGTATCAAGAGTTCGGGCTACACGGCCACAGGCTTGCAATATGAGGCATTCCAGAACCCCGACGGCTCGTATGCAGTATTGGCTCTGAACAAAAGCAATGAGGATATTACGGTGGCATTCCAGAGCCCTGAGAAGGGTTTCCGTTTTACCATCCCCGCAGCATCAATAGCATCATTGCGATGGAAGGATACTGATAATTAATATTTAAACCTTAAAGTATATTATGAAAATTTTGAAATACATCGCACTTCCGCTGATGGCTATGGCTACATTGGTGGGATGCCAGGATGACCCCGAGATCAGAATCACTGATCAAGGTCCTCAGATGACTGTAAATGCAGTCGATTCGAAGGCTTACTTCGGAGCCAACATTCACTTCGAGGTAGCAATGACCGATTCACGTCCTCTCTCTACGTTGAAGGCGCAGCTCTTCTTCGACGAGGAGATGGTTAACGAGACAGTAATCCGCACAAAGACCGACGGCACCTACTCTGGTACCGTGCAGGTTCCCTTTGCAAAGGATATTCCCAACGGTACGGCTAAGCTTTTGTTGGTAGGTCAGAACATCGAGTTCGGTCTTACCACTATCGAGCAGCAGGTTGCCGTTGAGCGTCCCCAGCCCGAGAAGATCTACCTCGTTATGGGCGAGGAGGAGTTGGAGATGACACGCGAGGAGGGTTACCTCTACTCTGTAACCTCTTCATTCTCCCAGAAGCCTAAGGGTTACTTCCGCACCGACGCGCTCGACGCTGAGGGTACTATCGCTACCTTCGGTTGGCAGAATGGCGCCGTAGCGTGGGACAACACCAACGACATCCCCTTCAGCAACGCTGTGGCTGGTGAGTATGCTATCACCTTCGATATGCATTCGTTCATCGCTTCGCCCTTCCTCAAGCTGATGTTTGCCGGCGCAGAGCTCTCACTTATGGCTAATACCGACTCACAGTATGCTGCCGTAGTTGCTATGGAGCAGGATAAGTCGTACGTTCTCGAGGGTCTGGATATCAGCTCTTGGAACATCGACAGCGACTGGTTCGCATTGGAGGCTGACGGCTCATTGAAGTCAAAGGTTATCAATGGCACCTACCGTGTAATTGTAGATACCTCGGCTGAGTACATCACCGCTATGACTTGCGACGCTGCCGGCAATGCCGCTAAGTTCGACACCGCAACAGGCAAGGGCGCTCTCTACCTCGTAGGTGAGGGTCTTGGTAAGCCCGGCTTGGCAGGTGCTCCGGGCTGGACTCCCGAGAAGGGCCTGAGCCTTGCTCCCGTAGCTGAGGGCGTATATCAGATTACCGGTGTAGCAGGTCTTAACATGAAGGCTGACGGCATCAACTTCAAGTTCTTCGGTCAGAACGATGGCTGGGGTCCCGTGGAGTTGAAGGGCGACATGCTCTCTTGCAGCCACGATCTGGTATTGGTAGGTACGGGTAGCGCTGATGCTGGTGGCAACGGCGTTGACTCTGGTAACATCCAGTTGCAGGCCGACAAGACATTCGAGCCTGGTGGTGTTTACACCTTCACCGTAACCTGGACGGGTGGCGCAGGCGTTCTCACCGTTTCACAGAACGGCACCGTGGAGCTTCCCAAGGAGGATCTCAAGATCAATGGCACCACACTCGAGCAGGCCGATGCTGCTAACTACTCAGGCATCCTTACCCTCAAGCAGGGCGATGCTATCACACCCGCAGGCTTCGGCGACTTGAGCGCATGGTGGGTTGATACCAACTACGTAGCTGTAGCGGCTTCAGGCTTGACATTTAAGCCCGTGGATGGCACCTATAAGGTTATGGTTAATACCGATGCCAAGACCGTACTCTTCAAGCGTGTAAATGCTGACGGCACGGACGCTACATTGGCTGACGATGGCACAGGTGCTATCTGGCTTATGGGCTGGGGCGTAGGAGCTCCCTCGTTGGACAATCAGTTCGGCTGGAATCCCGGTGCAGCATACTGTATGCCCGAGATCGAGCCCGGCAAGTATGTATTTGCTGGTCTGGCAGGTCCCGAGAAGGGTTCAAAGGTTGGTCAGTACTTCCGCTACGACTACCTCTCATTCAAATACTTCTACCAGAATGGCTGGGGCGGCGAGATGAGCGCCGACAACACTACTCTCAATAGCGAGTTGGTTGCTATGCCTGGTAACGTTGAGTTGGCCTCTGGCGTACAGCTCGAGGAGAACAAGGCTTATGTACTTGTAATCGACGCTTCGGCAGGTAAGGACAACGTTGTGATGTCGTTCGCTGTAGCAGAGTAACACCACACAATAAATCATTGCGGGGTATGCCTAAAAAGGTGTACCCCGTTTTGTTTTGTCTCTATCTGTATGTTTTCTAACATTGACACCCCCAACCCCTGAAAGGGGTGACGAGGGTCACGGGCGGAGGCCCTTGACTATCCATTAAAAAGATAATAGCCCCGCACTTCGGCAGGACTATTATCTTTTTAGAGCGGTAAGCGGGACTCGAACCCGTGACCCTCGGCTTGGGAAGCCGATGCTCTACCAACTGAGCTACTACCGCATTATTCGGTCAGGAAAAGGGGATGACCGCAAGACAAAATTACAAAAAATATGGTAATCCCAATAACGCAAAAAGAAAATTAAATAAAATTTCCGAGTGCGTTAAATCCTTTTTCGTCATTTTGCGTCTTATATTTGAAAACGCGTTTTCGGTTAAAACAATTAGAAACCATCACAAGACAATGAAGAACTAACAAATGTATGAACCTAACAAAACCTTCCGTAGATAACTCTTTCGCCCAGGTCGAGGCGGCATTCACAGCGGAACTAAAGTCGCTATATCGTTATGCTTGCTACCGTTTGGGGAGGCGAGAGGAGGCGCAGGATGTAATTCAGGAGTTATATCTCAAACTCCATAGGCAACATCTTCGCGAAGTGAGCAATGCACGTTGTTATCTCTACCGAGCGTTATCGAACAGCTGCACGCAACTTTTGCGGGAGCGTCGTCGCATAGAGTATGTGGATGTAGCATCGCTCCGAGACTTGCATGCGGAGGATATGACACCTTCGGATTTTGACGAGGAGCAGGCACTCATAGCACGGTTGTTGGCCACGCTACCCGACGAGCAGAGTGAGGTTATTCGTCTGCATCTGCACGGCGAGTGTACCTTTACGGAGATAGCCGAGATTTTGGATATTCCACTTCCCACGGCCAAATCGCGTTACCGCTACGGCATTGAGCACCTACGCAAAGAGTTACAAAAACAAAATCTTATTTAACTAAAAACGCTACAACTATGAAAACAGAAGATCAGAATAACAATTTTCAGGAATTGGACCGTCGCGTGGAGCAGTTGCTCTCGCCCCGTTTTGCGCCCTCGGCCGAGGAGATTAAGCTCCCTACCCCACGCCCTCGCAAGTCGCCCGTATGGCTTAATATGCTACGTTTTGGAGCCGTGGCGGCAGTGATTGTTGTAGGTTTATTTCTAATGTTCGAGCCTACAAACGAAGCTACAGCAAGGACAAGTGAGGTCATCGCCGAGGCCTTGGATGCATTGCAGAATGCTGATGCATTTAGCGTTGATTTCCGAATGAAGGCTACGATAAATCATAATGGAGACAAAACCGAGTACTACAAGTGTGACCCCAATGGAGAGGATATTGAGGGTACTTTGACTCTGCTTAAATCGAGCGGTAAGGAGTATATGCGTATTGAATGGAGTAGTGGCATAGTACAACTCTTTGACGGAGGAGATATGCGTTACCGAATGTGGCAGAACGGGGATCTTAAATGCGATATGGAACATCGTTCATTTGTTTTCAAACTCCTCCAACTCGCATCCCTGGGTGGAGCGAAGGCTATAATCAAAACGGCGGATGTGGCAATGAATATAGAGGAGTCTGGCGACAACATAATAGCTAAAGCTGTTAATGAAGATAGTTCCGTGGAACTTGAAGGAGTATTTTCCCGTACGAATGGAGAGTTATTAGAGTGTGGTGCAAGAACGCGCATCGGCAATAAAGAATGGGTAAAAGTATTGTCGGCTAAGATAAAATACAATCAGCCAATTACCGTAGAGCAGATAACCGCTACACCCTCGAAATAAAACAGAAGGGGCTGTCCAACAAGAAGGTTGAACAGCCCCAATTCTTTCGGAACGTGTATAACTGACTTACTTCGCAATCTTGGCGATCGACTCCAAGTTCTTGGGGTTGTCAATTCGCTTACCCTCGGGGGTATAGACATACTCGATGCGGTCGGCAAAGTACTCCTCAACCTTGCCGCGAACGATCTTCATCGTGCTATTAACCAATCCGTTCTGCTCGGTGAAGGCCTCGCCCACGATAGCCAGCGCACCGGGCAACCAGCGGTCGGGGAACTCGTCGGCATACTCTCCGCCCGTGCGGTACTTATCGACCTCCGCGCCGATAGCCTTGGCAGCCTTACGCAGTGACTCCTCGTCGGTGGCACCATTCAACAACTGACGCATAGCATCACGCGAGGGAACAACGATAGCCGAGGTGTAGGGGCTCTGGTTATTATAGATGATAATCTGGTCAATCAGCGGCGACTTATCCACGATAGCCTCCTCCATACCCTCGGGGCTATACTTCTCGCCATCAGCCGAGATCAAGAGGCTCTTAAAGCGTCCCAAAACGTAGAGGAAACCATCCTCGCCCATATAGCCCATATCGCCCGTATAGAGCCAGCCATCCTTCACGGTCTCGGCCGTAGCCGAGGGGTTCTTCCAGTAACCTGCCATGACGTTCTCGCCCTTGATGACAATCTCACCCTTTACGCCTACGGGCATCTCACGACCCTCATCGTCCATAATCTTAAGCTCCAGAGGCTGGATAACCTTACCCGAAGAGCCAAAGCGGTGGCGACCCTTACCCAGCGAGTTAGCCGAGATGATGGGTGTAGCCTCCGACAGACCATAGCCCTGTAACATGGGCATGCCCACGGCGTAGAAGAAGCGCTGCAACTCCGAATCCAGTAGTGCTCCACCGCCCACGAAGAACTTGATGTTGCCACCAAAGCCTGCACGCACCTTCTCGAAGAGAATCTTATCGAAGAGCGCAACAAGCGGCTTGAGGATAAAACGCCAGCCACGACCCTTCGTATAGCCATCCTGATTATACTCGTAGGCAACCTTCAACGCAAACTTGAATAACTTCTCCACCTTGGGGCCCTGCTTCTTGATTGAGGTCTCGATAGACTTGCGGAAGTTCTTTGCCAGGGCGGGCACCGACAGCAGCACGTGAGGCTGCACCTCCTTGATATTCACGGGTACATTCTTCAGCGTCTCCATCGCAGTACGTCCCACCTGCGGCGTAGCAACCGAAGCGCCACAAGCCACCATAATATAGAAGCCCGCTACGTGTGCAAAGCAGTGATCAAGGGGCAGGATGATAAACATCTTATAGTCGGCGGGGATAGAGATGCGTGTGAGTGCCTGCTCGACGTTGGCCGTGTAGTTGCGGTGCGTGAGGATAACACCCTTGGGGTCTGCCGTAGTACCTGAGGTGTAGGTGATAGTTGCGTAGTCGTCGTTCTGAATAGCCTGACCGATAGCCAAAAACTCCTCCTTATGCTCCTTCAGATACTCTGCACCACGGGCGGCAACATCCGATAGGAATACCTCGCCCTGCTGCAACTCGGCGTCGCAGTCGAAGACGATAACGTGCTCGATCAGAGGCAACTGCTCACGAATCTTGCGGAACTTGGGCAGTTGGTTGCGCGATACGAAGATAGCCACCACATCGGCGTGGCGCAAGCGGAACAGGAGGTCGTTAGCCTCCTCCAACTTAACCGACAGGGGCACGCTGATAGCACCGGCATACAAGAGTCCCAGCTCCGAGAGAATCCAGTTGTTGCAACCCTCGGCCAGAATTGATACGGTCTGCTTGGGACGGATGCCCATCTGCACAAGGCCAGCACCGATACTGAGTGCCTGCTCCTTGCACTCCTTATAGGTTGTGGGGCGGAACTCGCCATCGTGTTTCTCCAGCAGGAACGGGCGCTCGCCAAACTTCGCGACCGACTGCTCAAAAAGGTCTATAATCGTCTTTTTCATATAGTATTTTAAGGTTTTATTTAATCCATCTTCAGCACCGCCAGGAATGCCGACTGGGGCACCTGCACCTGGCCTACCTGACGCATACGCTTCTTACCTGCCTTCTGCTTCTCCAGCAGTTTTCTTTTACGAGAAATATCACCTCCGTAGCACTTTGCCGTAACATCCTTACGCACAGCCTTCACGGTCTCACGGGCGATAATCTTGGCTCCGATAGCCGCCTGAATAGCGATGTCGAACTGCTGGCGGGGGATGAGTTCCTTCAACTTCTCACACATCTTACGGCCGAAATCATACGAGTGGTCGGCATAGATAAGTGATGAGAGGGCATCCACAGGCTCGCCATTGAGCAGGATGTCCAACTTCGCCAACTTCGATGGTTTGTAGCCCGTGCGGTGGTAGTCGAACGAGGCGTAGCCCTTCGAGATACTCTTCAATTTATCGTAGAAGTCGAAGACAATCTCCGACAGCGGCATATCGAAATTGACCTCCACACGATCCTGCGTAATAAAGTTCTGATTCTTCATCACGCCACGCTTGTCGATACACAACTTAATGACTGCACCCAGGAAATCGGCCTTGGTGATAATCTGTGCGTTGATATATGGCTCCTCGATCGACGACACCTTCGTCACTTCGGGCAGTCCCGAGGGGTTATGCACCTCCAATACCTCACCCGAGGTGGTGGTTATGCGGTATGACACGTTGGGCACGGTGGTGATAACATCCATATCGAACTCACGGTACAGACGCTCCTGAATGATCTCCATATGCAACAGTCCCAGGAATCCGCAACGGAATCCAAAGCCCAGAGCCAGCGATGACTCAGGTTCGAACGTAAGCGAGGCATCGTTCAACTGCAACTTCTCCAATGATGCACGCAGGTCCTCATACTGGTCAGCCTCGACGGGATAGACCCCCGCAAAGACCATAGGTTTCACATCCTCAAAGCCTGCGATAGCCTCCTCGGCGGGGCGAGCAAGGTGTGTAATGGTATCGCCCACCTTCACATCCTTGGCATTCTTGATACCCGAGCAGATATAACCCACGTCGCCCGAGCGAATCTCATCGCGGGGGCACATCTTCAGACGCAATACACCCACCTCGTCGGCGTCGTAGTCGTTGCCGGCGTTGATGAACTTCACGTGGTCGCCCTTGCGAATGGTGCCGTTGAAGACACGGAAGTAGGCGATAATACCGCGGAAGGGGTTGAACACCGAGTCAAAAATCAGAGCCTGCAGCGGTGCATCGTCATCACCCTTGGGGGCAGGGATACGCTCCACAATGGCCTCCAGCACATCATCTACGCCCTGACCCGTTTTGCCCGATGCGAGCAATATATCCTCCTCACGGCAGCCTATAAGGTCGATAACCTGGTCCTTGACCTCATCGACCATAGCCGACTCGACGTCAATCTTATTCAGGACGGGGATTATCTCAAGGTCGTTGCCGATGGCCAGATAGAGGTTCGATATGGTCTGTGCCTGAATACCCTGCGTAGCATCCACTACGAGCAGTGCACCCTCACACGATGCGATGGCACGTGACACCTCATACGAGAAATCGACGTGTCCCGGGGTGTCGATAAGGTTGAGGGTATAGTTTTCGCCATTGCGGGCCTTGTACTCCATCTGTATGGCGTGGCTCTTGATGGTGATACCCTTCTCACGCTCGAGGTCCATATCGTCCAGCACCTGCGACTGCATCTCACGCTGTCCCACGGTATTAGTGAACTCCAGCAGGCGGTCTGCCAGGGTTGATTTGCCGTGGTCGATATGGGCTATAATGCAAAAATTACGAATCTTTTTCATATATATAACGTATATCCGTGCAAAGATAGCGAATGCGATGTAAAATGCAAAATTCAAAATGCAAAATTCAACCGACGCTGCGGAGCGAGAGCAGAGGGTGCTTGCACACTATGCCGAGCCGCGAGGAGGAAAAGCCACCCTTGTGGTGGGTTAAAATGCCATAGGTGTTATAGGTGCTATAGGTGTTATAGGTGTAATAGGTGTAATACCCGAGCCTATGCCTATTACACTTATTGCACTTATTACACTTATTACACCCATTACACTTATTACACTTATTTCCCCTATCCCGCCTATTTTGAATTTATTTGAGTATCTTTGCCGCAGAAAAAAACCTTTTACGATGAATACAATTCAGAAATATGCCCGCTTGGTGAAGTTTTCGCATACCATCTTCGCTATGCCCTTTGCGATGCTATCGTTCACCTATGCCCTGTGGAGCGCCCCTGCGGGGGAGCAGTCTAACCCCTGGTGGTGGCTTACGTTGCTCGTTCAGGTAGTGTTGTGTATGGTCTTTGCCCGCAATGTGGCTATGGGCTTCAACCGCTGGGCCGACCGCGACATAGACGCGCAGAACCCCCGCACCGCCACACGTGAGATTCCCGCAGGTGTAGTAAAGCCCCGTGCGGCGTTGTGGTTTGTGGCTATCAATGCCCTGCTCTTTATCATCACCGCCTCGACCATCAACACCCTCACGGCGTGGCTCTCGCCCGTGGCACTCTTTGTCGTGATGGCATACAGCCTCTGCAAGCACTTCACATCCCTGGCACACGTGGTGCTCGGTCTTGCACTCGGCATCGCCCCCGTGGGTGCTTACATAGCCGTGCGTGGAGCATTCTCTTTGGAGGCGTGCATCCTCTCGCTCGTCGTATTGACGTGGACGGCAGGCTTCGACATAATCTACGCCCTGCAGGATGCCGACTTCGACCGCAAGGCGGGTCTGCACTCTATACCGGCACGCTTCTCGCCCAGCACATCGCTCCTGATAAGCATTGCGCTGCACTGCGTGGCTGTGGCGTCGCTCGTATGGTTTGCTACGTTCCTACCGCAGAGCGTCTGGACGTGGGCAGGTGTGGCGGTCTTTGCCGCGATACTGACACTGGAGCACGTGCTCGTAACCCCCACCCGAACACGACATATAGGCATAGCCTTCGGCACGCTCAACGGCTTGGCGTCGCTGACGCTGGCGGTGCTGGCAATCATAGGTATGTTATTGGCATAGAACGATGTGGCTTAGTCTGGCATTTGTCTCGGCTCTCTTCTTGGGCTTGTACGACGTGGCGAAGAAACGCGCCGTGGCGGATAATGCTGTGGCCGTGGTTCTGCTGCTCAACACAGCACTCTCGACGCTACTCTTCTCGCCCGTCATCATCTCTTCGCTCACGGGTGCCGAGTGGTTCTCAGGTACTATGTTCGACTATGGCGCACAAAGCCTGGATGCACACCTCAAGGTTATGCTCAAAGCCTGCATAACACTCTCATCGTGGGGCTTTGGCTATGTGGGCATTAAACATCTGCCAATCACTATCGTAGGCCCTATCAACGCCACACGTCCTGTAATAGTACTGCTGGGTGCTCTGCTGATCTTTGGCGAGCGTCTCAACGCCCTGCAATGGGTGGGTGTGTCGCTGGCGTTCGTTTCGATACTTCTGTTGAGCCGTGCGGGACGGCAGGAGGGTATCAACTTCGTGCGTAACCGCTATATCCTCTACGTTGCCGCTGCCGCCCTGCTGGGTGCCACAAGTGGTCTGTATGACCGCTACCTGTTGCGTGAGATTGACGCTATGTTTGTGCAGAGCTGGTTTTCTCTGTATCAGGCTGTGATGATGGCCGTAGTGGTTACGGCGATGTGGCTGCGAGGGGCGCTGCCCCGCTTTGAGTGGCGGTGGGCTATACCGCTGATTACCATCTTCCTGACCATAGCCGATATGGCTTACTTTGTGGCACTCGCCGAGGGGGACTCTATGGTGGCTGTGGTGTCGATGGTGCGCCGCTCGTCGGTTGTGGTGTCGTTCGCTTGTGGAGCGGCGCTCTTTGGCGAGAAGAACCTCCGCACAAAGGCTATCGACCTGGCATTTATACTTGTGGGTATGGTCTTCCTGTGGCTGGGTACGAGGTAAATTCAAAATGCAGAATGCAGAATGCAAAATTCAAAATGAATAAAAACACGTCATTCCCCGACTTGCGTAGCAAGGCGATGGGAATCTTCTAACAATTACTTACTCGTTTATCTATACATGTCGAGATGCCAATCATCGGGTTATCGCCCGCTGTGGCATGACTTAATTTTGCATTTTGAATTTTGCATTTTGAATTGCTTTCGCTATCTTTGTAGGTTGGTAGCGCACGCGTGCGCTCACGAGAGCTGAATTCAAAACGTAAAAAACAGATAATATGGAAATCTCACTAAACTGGTTAAAGAAGTATATCGACCTCGACCTGTCGGCCGCCGAGGTGGCTACAATCCTCACCGACATAGGTCTTGAGGTAGAGGCATTGGAGAAGGTTGAGAGCATTCGCGGAGGCTTGCAGGGTGTTGTTGTGGGCCACGTCGTTGAGTGCTGGGACCATCCCGACTCTGACCACCTCCACGTCACAAAGGTAGATGTAGGCGCCCAGGAGCCCTTGCAGATTGTGTGCGGTGCGCCCAACTGCCGCCAGGGCTTGAAGGTGTTGTGTGCCACGGTAGGCTCGGTGCTCTACCCCAATGGTGGCGACGAGGAGTTCAAGATTAAGCGTAGCAAGATTCGTGGTGTCGAGTCGCTGGGTATGCTCTGCGCCGAGGATGAATTGGGCATAGGTGCAGACCACGCAGGCATTATGGAGCTTCCGGCAGATGCTGTTGTGGGCACCCCGGCACGCGACTTTTTGGGTATTACGGACGACTACCTTATCGGCATAGGCCTCACGCCCAACCGTGTCGATGCAGCCTCACACATAGGCGTAGCACGCGACATTGCGGCATATCTGCGCTCGCAGGGCAAGGATGTGAAGGTAGAGTTGCCTTCAGTTGATGACTTCTCGGTGGATAACCACGACCTGGAGATTGAGGTAGTGGTAGAGAACCACGACGCTGCACCCCGCTATGCTGGTCTTACGGTTACGGGCTGCAAGATTGCCCCCTCACCCGAGTGGATGCAGAAGGAGTTGCGTGCCGCAGGCATCAACCCCAAGAACAACCTTGTGGACATCACCAACTACGTTCTCTTCGAACTGGGACAGCCCTTGCACGCCTTCGATGCCGACAAGATTGAGGGTCGGAAGGTAGTTGTAAAGAACTGCGCCGAGGGTACACCCTTCGTGACGCTGGATGGCGTGGAGCGCAAGCTCTCTGCAGAGGATCTGATGATATGCTCGGCCACTCGCCCGATGTGTATCGGTGGTGTGTTCGGCGGTCTGGATTCAGGCATTAGCGACACCACGGTAAACGTATTTTTGGAGAGTGCCTACTTCAACCCCGTATCTATCCGCCGTTCGGCAAAGCGTCACGGTCTCTCGACCGACGCCTCGTTCCGCTTTGAGCGTGGCATCGACCCCAACATACAGGTCTATGCCCTGAAGCGTGCCGCCCTCATGATGCGTGAGCTGGCAGGTGGTAAGATCTCAAGCGAAATTATTGACCTCAACCCAACGCCCGCCTCTGACTTTGTATTCGATGTAAACCTCGACCGCGTAAACTCTCTCATCGGCAAGGAGATTCCCGAGACGATGGTTCGCACCATCCTGGATGCGCTGGAGGTGAAGATTCTCAAGGAGGAGGGTCGCACGCTCACCGTTGCCGTGCCGCCCTACCGTGTAGATGTGCAGCGTGAGGCCGACCTGGTGGAGGATATCCTGCGTATCTACGGCTACAACAATGTGGAGATTCCGCAGGCTGTACACTCAACCCTGTCGTATGCTCCCCGCCCCGACAAGAACAAACTCATCAACACCGCCGCCGACCACCTCGCTGCTGTGGGATATACCGAGATAATGTCTAATTCGCTCACCAAGGCAGCCTACTACGAGGGCCTCACCTCATACAAGGCTGAGGAGTGTGTGAAGATTATGAACCCCTTGAGTGCCGACCTCAACGTTATGCGTCAGACGCTGCTGTTCAACGCGCTGGAGGCTGTGGCTCTGAACATCAACCACCGCAACGCCGACCTGCGTATATTCGAGATGGGTAACTGCTACCACTTCCACCCCGAGGTAGAGCAGGGCGAAAACCCCTTGGCACGTTATAGCGAGTCGTACCGTATTGGCATCACCGTAACGGGTCAGGACGCTACTCCCTCGTGGAATGTGAAGGCCTCGAAGTCATCGTTCTACACCTTGCGCTCGACCGTGGAGAAGCTTCTGCGCCGCTTCGGCATCGACATCTATACGCTTCGCTCAGAGTCATCGCAGAGCGATCTGTACTCTGACGCTATCGCCTACACGCAGGGTCCCAAAACAGTTGTTGAGATGGGTATCGTAGAGCCTAAAATCCTCGAAAAATTCGATATCAAGCAGGCTATCTATTATGCCGAGATCGACTTCGACCTGATCGTTCGCTCGGCCAAGAAGCAGCGCATCGCCGTAGAGGAGCTCTCACGTTTCCCCGAGGTTAAGCGTGACCTGGCTCTGCTGGTGGATAAGGGCGTGACATTCTCGGAGTTGCGTAACATCGCATTTGCTACGGAGAAGAAACTCCTGAAGCGCGTAACGCTGTTCGATGTATATGAGGGAGATAAGCTGCCCGCAGGCAAGAAGTCATACGCCTTGGGCTTCACTCTGGAGGATAAGAACCAGACCCTCAACGAGAAGAGTATCGAGAAGACGATGGCCAACCTGCAACGTCAGCTGGAGGCAAAGGCTGGCGCCCAGGTCCGCTCGTAAAGGAGTGTATAAATATACAAAGAGAAAAGGTGTCCAAAAGGGCACCTTTTTTTTATTATAATACTCTCCCACGGAAATTGCATAACAAGAGGGATTTCAAGGCTTGCGCAGCCCGAGAAACCGCAGTTTACTATGGCGTAAATGAGGATTTCGAGGGCAAGCGTAACGCGGAAATCACCTTGTTAGGCAATTTCCCTTGCCTATTTGAACTCCAATATCTTACTCGCTGCCTCTTCGGCTGTATCAACTATCGAGAGCAACAGATTACGATACTTACCCTGCGCTTGCAGGCTCTCCAGCAAGGGATATACGGGCATAGTCTGCGTCCAATGCTCACGGCCAAGGAATACCATCGGCGAGGCGAAGCCAAAGGTCTTGTAATGGTTCTGTGCCGCATCCTGGAACACCTCCTGCATCGTACCGGCACTACCGGGCGAATATATAACACCACCCTTGGCAATGGCCAGAAGTCCATCCTCACGCACGCTGTTGTCGAAATACTTGGCTATGTGGCTGGCAAAGGGCGTAGCAGGCTCGTGACCGTAGAACCACGTGGGTATGCCTATGCTGCAGTAGCGCTCGTCACGCGGATAACGTCGCATAACCTCAAACGAGAGTGCAAGCCACCCCCTATCCTCAAAGCGTGGCGCCGCCGAGAGTGTCCCGATAGCCTCCCGCAGCTCCTCATCCGTGCGTCCTGCCATCCACGCTCCCAGGTGCGTTGCCTCCATAGCTCCGGGACCACCACCGCTCACCATCAACTTACCCTGCTCGGTGAGCATCTTCGCAAGGCGTGCCACCTCCGTGTAGCCCTGATCCTCGCGCGAGAGGGCGTGACCTCCCATCACAGCCACCACCGCCCGCTCATCGTAGCGCGAGAGCAGATCGTGCAGAGCATCACTTATGGAGTGGTCGTGCAGCGAGCGTGCCAGCGTCTCGCCTATATCGCGCGCCTGCTTGCCAGAGGCAACATAGTGGCTATATACTCGGGTGTCGTAACACATCTTGAACGACTCCTCATCCGCAGGGTCGTAACCCCGATAGAGTGTCGCTGCGGAGTACAGCTCCGGCGGAAAGAGCATATAGGGCTTCTGCATCGAGGGGAAGAGGTAGCACGTGGGCGACAAACGCTCCTGCATCGAGAGGGGCATCACACAACCCATAAATATACAATCCTCAAACTCGCACTCCTCCGAGAGCGGCTCGGCGGAGAAGTCCACATGCTGGAAGGCGTAGTGACGCAGGGTGTGATGACGCTCCACCACCGCACGCAACGCCTCCTGGCTCTCTATTTCTACATAGTTCTTCATCATAATACGGGATATATTTTCGGTTCCTGCACCGTCACAAACGATTCTCCATTACCGCTCTGGGTACATACCACCCTCACGGCCTTAATCCCGCGTCGGGGATTCTCTATCACGGCACCACCACCCTTCAGGTCGGCCACACGCTCGAAGTGCTCGCCATCGTAGCTAACCTCCATATAACCAGCCGTGAAGATAAAACGCGGCAACTGCAGATTTCCCGTCGCAATCTCCATACGGCGACACTGGACAGCCTCATCAAAGGTGTATTGTATCCAGTCGCCCTTAATGCCCACACGCGAGGTGCGTGCTATGCGACCATACCCCTCGGCATTGGAGTAGGGGAAACGCTCACTCTCGGCAATAGACGAAGTGATCTTGACCTTGGGTTGCAGTTTGCGCCAATGGGCAGCCACAGCAGCCTCGGGACTGCGTGCCCCCGCACGACGAGTGCGGAACGCAAAGCGCTGGGGTTTATCCGTTGCAATAGGTGCGGTATAGAGCTTCTCGCCCTCGGTGCCCACCTCCGTGTAGTAGATCTGCGAGCGGTCATCGGTCGTAGCGATCAAGACTCCATCCTTATACTTCACCTGCGGTGGCATCATGCGGAAGTCTATGCCCATAGCCTCCATACGGCTGTAATGAGCCGTCGTAAGACGATTGTAGAACGACTCCCACCCGTCGCCCTCGCCACGCCACGCAACCTCACTCAAGGCGCAGATACGGGGATAGGTCTGGTAGTAGAGGAAGTCGTAATCATACTCCAGACGAGATATATAAGCCTCGCTGAAGAACGACGCCTGCACACCCGCCACGCGAGAGAGCTGCTCCTCGGTAAACTCCTCAAAGCCAAACGAGAGGGGTTTTCTCACGTCAAATATTGCCGCCCAGTCGTGACCCTCCTCACGCGCTGACTGACGCATATCGAAGTAGAAGTACTCGCCCGGCATCACCACCGTGCGGTAGCCCTTGTCCAGCACATCTTTGCACGCTGCCTTGCTCTCCCAGCCATATACCAGCGCCGAACGGTCAATACTGCCCGACTCGGCCGCCTCGTTCCATACGCCTACGTGCTTGCCATACTTGGCCGCTATGCGCTCCATACGGCGTGTAAAGTAGTCCTGCAACTGACTTACGTCGCTCATACCCTCCTTGCGCATCAGCGCCTGACAGTCGGGACAACGGCTCCACTGTGCCGTGCTCACCTCATCGCCACCAATGTGGATATACTCCGAGGGGAACAACTCCGCCAATTCACGCACCACATCGTCCAACAGAGCATAATTCTCCTCCTTGGCTACACACAGCACATTGCGAGAGTCGTAGCCATCCGACGCCGTCAGAGAGGGAGTGTAGTTGCACAACACCTCGGGACGCACACGTGCAAGGTTATGGCTATGTCCGGGCAGATCTATCTCGGGGATAATCTCTATGTTGCGCTCGGCAGCGTAGGCAACCATCTCGCGCACATCATCCTGCGTATAGAACCCTCCATAATGTTCGTCCCAGCGTCCATAACGTGCCGCCACGGGCGAATCCACACCACGGAAAGCGCCCACCTCCGTAAGCTCGGGGTGCGAACGTATCTCCACACGCCAACCCTCGTCATCGGAGAGGTGCAGATGTAGTTTGTTTATCTTGTGGTGTGCCAGACGCTCAATAAAACGCTTGACCATAGGTAGATCCATCCACGTGCGGGTGACGTCGAGCATAAAGCCTCTATACTCAAACCTCGGCGCATCCTCCACCCTGCACGCCCCCACCATCGTAGGCAGAGCCATCGTTCGGGAATAGACCGAAGCGGGCAGCAGTTGCATCAGCGTCTCTATGCCATAGAGCACACCTGCCGCTGTGCCACCCTCGACGATGACGCCCTCCTCGCCGATATCCAGGGTGTAACCCTCCGAAGCTAAATTTTTATTGAGGCGTAACACAATATTTCCCTTTTCGGTCTCGTTATATTCACGGATTTCAAGAGGAATGTATTCCGACAAATACTCAGCCGAGGAGCGGAGACCTGGATAGTGTGTAATCTTAGTTGTTGTTAGTATGGTAAATACTCCGCTCCTCTTTTCTACTCGCTCGGGACGCGGAATCAGCGTGCTCAGATTGCTGGCATCGACACACAAAGCCGAGAAAAGAAGCACGGTCGCAAAAAATATTCTCAACATAAGTAAAATCTTAGAAAATTATTCTCTACAAAGTTAATATTTTCGAATGAAAATCATAACTTTGTGGAACGATAATTTTAACTGGAATGAACTACGAAAAAAAACTAAAAGCCGCAGCACGACTGCTCGAGGTGATGGATACCCTGCGCGAAAAGTGCCCCTGGGATCGTGAGCAGACCTTCGAATCGCTGCGCAATAACACTATAGAGGAGACCTACGAGTTGGTGGACGCCATCACCGACTCTAATATGGATGGCATAAAGGAGGAGTTGGGCGATTTGCTGCTGCACGTAGTCTTCTACTCGAAACTTGGCGAGGAGCAGGGTTGCTTCGACTTTGGCGACGTAGCCGATGCCGAGTGCGACAAGCTCATCTACCGCCACCCCCACGTATATAGCGACATACACGCCGACACTCCCGCCGAGGTGATGCAGAACTGGGAGGAGTTGAAACTACGCAAGAAGAAGCGTCAGGGCGGAATCCTGGGCGGCGTACCCCGCTCGCTACCCGCCATGGTCAAGGCTTTCCGTGTGGGCGAGAAGGCTGCTTCGTCGGGCTTCGACTGGGAGCAGAAGGAGGATGTATGGGCAAAGGTCAAGGAGGAGATCGCAGAGATTGAGGTCGAGATGGCACGCGGCGATCAGGAGCGCACCGAGAGCGAGATAGGCGACCTGTTCTTTGCGCTGATTAATATGTGCCGCCTGTACGGCATCGACCCCGAGATGGCTCTGGAGCGTACGAACAAGAAGTTTATCCGCCGTTTCCAGCATATGGAGGCCGAGGCGGGCGACCGTCTCTTCTCGCAGATGACGGCCGAGGAGTTGGACACACTCTGGCGCTCGGCAAAGAGAGAGGAGTAGGTTATACGACGTATGAGCACAAAATCAAATATTATCTTCGCCGTTGCTTTGTCAGCAATGATGGGCTTTGGTTGTGGAAGGGCGGAAAAGAGAGCCGACAACGAATCACAAACCGCCACACAAACCGACTCAATTGTGCAGGCACGCCCACTACCCGAGGGGGCCATACCGCTCGACTACGCAGGACATCTCTATTTCGATGTAATGATGCGCGACACGGTTGCGGCCAGGATGATATTTGACACGGGTAACACCGAGATTCTCATCGACACCCACTTCTTCAAGGAGCACTTTGCACCCTCACCCACCCTGCAACGCACCCTTATTCAGGGCACGGGCAATAGTCTGGAGGCGGCATACCGCGACACGGCCGAGTGGGAGTACAGCGTAGGCGAACACCTTGCGACCGAGCAGGGCGCCACGGTGCTGGATTTGAGAAAGATTCTCGGCTACCATGTAGATGGTATGTTTGGCATGGAGTTTATGCGTGGCCGCAAGGTGGAGTTCAACTACGCCGATGGCTATATGCTTATCCTACCCCAGGATGCACAGCCCGAGGAGGGCTACACCTGCGTAAAGTGCAAGTGGCTGGACAATAGGCAGGCAAGAATGGTTATGCCCGTGAGCATAAAGATTAATGACGAGGTGGCGATGGATGGCAACTTCCTCGTTGATATGGGGTCAAGCGGCAGCCTAAGCCTTAACAGCAGTGTAGTGGCAAAATTAAGGCTAAACAGAGTTCTAAGCGATGTGCGGAAGAAGACGTACGACACGGGTGGCGTAGGTGGCTCACGCACCGACTACCTCTTCAAGGCCGACAAGGTCACAGTTGCCGGAAACGAACTGCTCGACATGCAGTTGAACTATTCGGGCAACACACAGGGTATGATGGCAGAGGATAGTTTCGATGGTCTTGTGGGCAACGGTCTGCTGGAGCACTTCGACGTCGTAATTGACTTTGCGAAGTGCGAGATATGGCTCCGTCCCAACCGTAACTTTGGCGCCACGAAGCGCTACGACTCGGGGATGACCCTCACGCCACAAGCCGATGGTTGGCTGGTAAATGGCCTTACCGAGGGTAGCAATGCCCACCGTGCAGGAGTAATGAGAGGCGATGTGATAACCTCCATAAATGGCCTTACGCCCCGCGAGGTGGATATTAAACGACTCAAAGCAATGGGTTACTCCGAGGAGGATTGGAGTGTTGTGATAAAGCGCAACGGCTCGGAAGAGAAGATAACGTTTAAAAAGGATAAATACTAAATATTATGGCAATAATTAAAGAGGTAAGAGGACACAAGCCCTCAATTGGAGAGAATACATTTTTGGCCGACACGGCTGTGATTATCGGCGACACCACCATCGGCAAGGATTGCTCTATATGGTTTGGCGCAGTGCTGCGTGGCGACGTGAACAAGATCACCATCGGCGACCGCACCAACATTCAGGATGGCGCCGTAATCCACACCCTCTACGACAAGTCACCCAAGCCCTCGCAGACACACATCGGTAACGACGTGTCGGTAGGTCACAATGCAACGATCCACGGTGCCACGATCGGCGACAGCGTGCTCATAGGTATGGGTGCTACCATTCTGGACAATGCCGTAGTACCCGAGGGTTGCATCATCGCAGCCAACGCCCTGGTGCTCTCAAACTCTCAGCTGGAGCCCAACTCGGTATATGCCGGTGTACCTGCCAAGAAGATGAAGGAGATTACGCCCGAGCAGCGCGAGACCATCGTCAAGCGTACCGCCCGCGACTACCAGCTCTACGCCTCGTGGTACAAGGAGGAGGCGGAGTAACTCCGCTTTTATAAGAGTGAGGCATCATATTTATTGAGAGCCTTTCACCTCCCCACCACCCCGAGAAACGCCCACAGCAAACCTGCCCCAACAAAAAAACTTTAGGCCGTTATGCTTAACCTTAACACCCGACGTTCGACCTACATAGCCAACACGCTGGCCGCCATAGTGCTGACACTGATTGTGAACTTCTCGTACCTCATATCGATGATTGTCGATGAGCGTGAACGAGACCGCGAGATGTATCGTCAGGAACGAGAGGTGGAACGCGAACGCTACCGCCCCCAATTTGAGGGTACGCTGCACATCTCGCCCGATGGCTATGGTTATCTGATTGCCGAGAGTGGCGACGGCTTCATTATGCCCCCGGGATGGGAGGAGCACGAGCACAACAACGACCATGACAGGGACCGTGACAACGACCGTGACAGGGATAATAATCGTGACAACGACCAACAAGAGTTGCACTGGTATCGTACCGACAGTGTCTTTGTCAATCAGGCCGTTATATTTATCTACAACCTGCGGGATGGCGACCAAATTCTCGGCACGCTCAACCGTCCACGTGGCCAGGCAAACCCCTCGCTGGATCGCCCCTTGCGTAAGAATGGCGAGGATATAGCCCCCGTAGTCTATGACCGTCCGAATCGAAACGAGGAGTTTATCGTTCAGTTGCTATTCTACTTCGGCCTGTCGCTCATTGCGCTTACGGTGATGACCTTCCGTTTCGACGCCAACAACTTCACCGTGCGTCGCTATACGCTTCGCTGTGCCATAACACTGCTCGTCATAGCCTGTTGCTATATGTTCACTCCCGTGGTTGATTTCGGACCCCGTTCAAGCGAGATCACGATGATTATGAACCTCGACAGGGACAACCTGCTCGACTGGATGGCTATCTATAAATATATAGTTATCATTATCGTCTGCCTGCTCTACGGCCGTATCTACGGCATGTTACTCAAACAGCAACGCATACAGATCGAGAATGAGCATCTGCGCACAGAGAACATCCAGACACGCTACAACATGCTCTTGGGTCAGATAAGCCCCCACTTCTTCTTCAACTCGCTGAACTCGCTATCGATGTTGGTGCGCGAGAAGAGTGACGAGAAGGCGTTGGCATATATCGACCAGCTCTCATATACGTTCCGCTACATCATTCAGAATGGACAGAACACCATCTCTACGCTGGAGGAGGAGATAGAGTTTGCACGCGCCTACGGCGAGCTGTTCAAGGTGCGCTATGCCGATAAACTATTCTTCGACATCGAGATTGACCCCGAGCTGAACTCGTGGACACTGCCTGCGCTGACCCTGCAGCCTCTGATAGGCAATGCTGTGAAGCACAACACCATAACGCGCAAGTTGCCCCTGCACGTGAAGATATACACCGAGGGCACAACACTTATAGTGTCGAACCGCAAGACGCCCAAGATTGAGGCAGAGCCCTCGACGGGCATCGGCCTGGAGAACCTGCGCAACCGCTGGCTGCTCATTACGGGACAGGAGTTTGAGGTTGTGGATACCCATGAGGAGTTCACCATCCACCTGCCCCTGCAGAAGCCCAAGAATGCCTAAGAAACCTATTTAATTACAAAATAATAATGCAACAAAAGAGTGTACTCATCATTGAGGATGAGACTGCAGCAGCCGTCAATCTGAAGGCTATACTGCGCAATGTGGCACCGTCGTACAACGTACTGGGGGTGCTGGAGAGCATTGCTGAGAGTGTCGAGTACTTCCAGGACGAGCAGTCGCCACGACCCGACCTGGTCTTTATGGATATTCACCTGGCCGATGGCGAGTCGTTCCGCATCTTCGACCGTATAGATATCAAAGTCCCCATCATATTCACCACAGCCTACGACGAGTACGCCCTGCGTGCCTTCAAGGTCAATAGCATCGACTACATCCTCAAGCCTATCAAGGAGGATGATATGCGCCACGCAATCGAAAAGTTCGACCTGCTGAGTGGCGGCGAGAGCAAGGAGTATAACAACCGCATCGAGGAGATGATACGCGAAGTGCGTGCCGAGAAGGTCGCCGAGCCCCGCCCCACCGCGAAGGATAATCAACGAGTATATCTGGTACATCAGAAGGATAAGATCATCCCCCTGTCGATCGACGACGTGGCATTCTTCTACACATCCAACGAGAAGGTGTCGGCAGTGACCTACGACGGCACATATTACATCATCGACCGCACGCTGGAGAGTCTGCAATCAACACTCCCCGAGGTGGAGTTCTTCCGTGCCAATCGTCAGTTTATCGTGGCCCGTAAGGCGGTGAAGGATATCACCGTATGGTTCGGTAGTCGTCTGTCGCTGAACCTGAGTGTGGAGTTGCCCGAGAAGATTATCATCTCGAAGGCACGCGTACCCGAGTTCAAACATTGGCTGATGAGCGTGGGTGCATAGGCGAGGTTGCAAAGCCTTCAACCGCAAAGAAAGTCTGTTCACCCGATCATTTGGGCGATTCACCGGCAGTTTTTGCCGTTTCACCCCCTGATGTGAACATTTTTCGGAATTTTATTCTACCTTTGTAGTACGTTGGGTAAAAGGGTTTGGCTAACGAACGCCCAACAAAGCAATAAGTTTGACGATCATTTTAGTAATATAAAATGACAACGACATCCATTCAAGGGCAGTAATGGAAATTAGGTTGTTTTTCGGAGGAGTACCGGTCTTAGGATCGGTACTCTGTTTTTATGGCTACGCCCTGCTCCCGAAAAATGCGCCACTACCAGCCAAAAGCGAGAAAATAACAGAAAAACACCTCCTGCGAATAAAAAAAGTTCACTTTTTCTTTGCAGAATAGAAATTATATTCTACTTTTGCAGTGTCAAAAACGACAACATAAGATTGGGCTATGGTGTAATGGTAACACTACAGATTCTGGTCCTGTCATTCCAGGTTCGAATCCTGGTAGCCCAACAAGGAAGCCTCTCAGTTTTGAGGGGCTTTTGTTTTGTATCTCGCTCCTCCTACCCCACAATGTACAACGATAGTTGCTACGGGCTTGAGAGGCTTTTGTTTTGTATTCACCTCACCCCCCCCCTCGACAGCAATTTCAGCGATTTTGCGAGGTTATTTATTTGTATTGGCTCTGTCCCAACGGCTATATATTTTCCCACGGAAAGGCTCATTTCGCGCACATACCCCACCCTCCTCAACACACACCCGCTTTTCCTGCAACAAAAAAAAGGTCATCCCTTGAGGGACAACCTTTTTATCAAAATTGAGTTTAACTCAACCGCGACAATAAATCTATATTGCTGGTGCTATTTTGGGGCTGCTCGTAGGCGACAAAACCGCAACATACTAAACGTATGTGAGGATTTTGTAGCCAAGGCAGACGACAAAAGAGCCCTGCAAGAGAGATTTATTAAGCTACTGCGTTAGAGATAAGGAATGTAGCAGCAACGGTCAAGATAGCGTACAACTCGGGGAACGCAGCGAGGATAAGGGTCTTACCCATAACGTCGTTACCGTTACCGATAGCAGCGATACCGTTAGCACAAACCTTTGCCTGATAGTAAGCAGCCATAAGGTTTACCAAACCTACCAACAAACCTGCACCAAATACTGCAGATGCCTGGAACATGGTGATGTCAGCGGTCAACAAACCCTGAACCATAAAGAAACATACGAAACCGTACAGACCCTGTGAACCGGGAAGAGCCGAAAGGATCATGTAGCTACCGAAAGCGCCGCTGTTCTTCTTCATTGCGCCTACTGCTGTCTGACCGCAGATAGAAGTACCGATTGCTGAAGCGATACCTGCCAAGCCTACCATAAATACTACGCCGATGTAGGCCAAAATCAATGCTGTTGAATTCATAATTGTTTAGTTTTATTAAATTTTACTTTTTGTTATTTATTTTCATTTGTAAGAGGCTCGAACGAACGTGTAGTCATCTCGAAGCCTGCATTTTTATAGAACTCTACGAAGGTCAAACGCATAGGATGAACGAACGAAGAGATCGCCGACATAAAGAGGTTGATACCGTGACCAACTAACAAGATAGCCGCAGCTCCAACGATCTGGAAGATAGTTCCAACGCCGAAAGACTCGATACCTGCATCAAGGCCCGTCAAACCCATCGCCAGCGAGTTGAACACCTGCGCCAACACACCACCCGAAAGACCGATGGCGAACAATCGGATATACGACAATACGTCGCTCAACAGACCCGTAATGTTGTTATAGGCATCCCACAAGCCCGAACCGAAGTTGATCAGCGGGTTGCGCTTGATGTTATTGAGCAGAAGCATCAGAACGGCACCTACGCCCATAGCCGCATAGAATGCAGGCGACGAAGCGGTGAACCACGAGATCACAAGATTCTCGTTGATCATAGGCAGACCTACTGCGATCGAACCCGACAGCAGGATGATAAACCATCCCAGAAGGCCGAACGTAGAGGTAAAACCGAACAATCGAGTCTGCAAGCAGATATTAAGGAACATACCGAACAGAATCTGCACAACACCCAACGCCAGCGCCAATGAGAAGAACTGGTTCTGGAAGTCGAGGAACGGTGACTCGGCAATGCTCTCATAGCCCAGCATATCGGGGATGCTCATACCGAACAGCGAACCCGTATAGAGGCCAAAGAGCGTAGTTGCGCCACCGCAGAAGATCGTGAGCCACGACGCCTGCTTAAGCGAAGCTCCGCCCTTGAGCAAGAGCATAATACCGGCAAAGAGCAGAATAGCACCATAACCCGCATCGTTCAAGCAAATCGCAAAGAAGAGCATATAGAACGGCGCAAAGAAGGGTGTAAGATCCATCGTGCCATACTTGGGCAGGGCATACATCGCACCGATCATCTCGAACATACGCGCAAAGCGGTTGTTCTTCAACTTTACGGGCGTGTCGTCCTCGGGCTCGGGGTTACGCTTCAGATAGATAACACCTGAATACTCATCCAGGAGCTTATCCACCTCCTGCGACTTATCTTCCTCGGCCCAACCCTCCAGGACTACCAGACGACCGTCGGCAGCCTCCGAAGCAGTACCGTGAATCTTTACATTCTGCAACTTCTGTGTAAGCGTCTCCAGCTCCTGCTCGATAGACTCGACACTTGCAGCGCAAGCCGACAACTCCGCATTGAGAGCCGTCACCTCGGCACGGCACTTGTCAGCCTCGGCCATAGCGGCACGGCTGTCCATCGTGGGGGCCTTAACCTCCTGTGCGTCGATAACGACCTCCGCACCCGGCGTAGAGACAACAACAAAATATACTGACGATGAGTCGCGACCAATCTCCACAATCGTGAGATCGGCGGCCCACTCGGCAGCATGTGCATCATAGGTAGAAGTCTGCGCAACATAGTAACGAAGCACCACACCCTGCTCGGCAAGGCGCTCGCGAGCGTCACCCTCGAAATCTCCCCAAGGCTTCAACTCCTCGGCAAGTTTCTCCAGACGGGCTACCTCACCCTGCAACGTGGTCTTCTGCTGACGCAAATCCGAATAGGCCTCGTATGCCTGCTTACCGCATGCATACTTCGCATCGGTCGAGGTGTACTCCTCCGACGAGGCAAAGGCCTTAAGAGACTCAACAGCCTTGCGATAGTGGTCGATCTCGGTAAGTAGCTGACGATCCTGCTCCTGAGGCTCCCAGCCGGTAGTAGTAATATCGACCAGACCCAACTCGCGAAGACGGGCGATAAAATCATCACTCTGCGCTGCCAGCAGCACAAAGTCGTAACGTGACATTCTTACTATCATAACTTAGACCCCTCCGCAGCCTGCTGTTGACGAGTTTTAACAATCTTCTGTGCCGACTTCGAGAGGTTTTCTTCATCCTCCATAAAGCGCTTGATCTTGCGAATGGCGTCTTCATAACCAGGAATCTGCACCTTCTCGTAGAGATTCACCTTCTGCGTGGTCTTACGGCGGGCATAGTCCAGAAGCTCCATCTTGCGATTGTAAACCTCATACTCCACACCCAACTTAGCCAAACGCTTCAGCAAATCAACTCCATCGGCATACCACACCGGCGATGAGAACAAGTCGTACTCCTTCTCATCGAACTGCACCGACTCGAGTACGGGGATTCTCACGCCTGCGATCTTCTGCTCCGAGAGCGAGACGTCGGCCACCCGAACGAGCGACTGATCGAACTCACCCCACAGCGCCGCCATGTAGTCGTACTCCGAAGCCAAAGCCTCCATACGAGTGCGGAAGTCGCGTGCGGTATCCTTCGCTCGCTTCACCTCGGAACGCAGTGCCGACTCCTTACTCTTGATGGTAGGGAGCGCAGCGCGGCGTATTTTGAGTTGTTTGCCGAGTTCGCCGAGCGAAGTCTTATTCTATTGAAATTTAATTGCCATAGTGTTTTACTATATCCTTTTGGCGTTACGCTTTCCAGTACTTTTCGATAAGTTCAGCCTTGATAGCAACCTCATCCTTCGAGAAGTATTTGCCGAACAGCGTCCAAGCCGTGTCAAGCATCTGCTCGATCTCGATGTTTACGTCGATAGCAAGCAACTTCTCCGAATAGTCGTGGGCAAACTTCAATGCACGCTCATCGTAGTCCGAAAGGTCGAAACCGTTCTCCAACTTGGTCTTTGCATTGGCTGCATCGGCATACAGACGTACGCAGGCATTCATCACCTGAGGATGATCCTCGCGAGTCTTCTTACCGATTACGAGCTGCTTAAGACGAGAGAGTGAACGGAACGGATCGACGATAACCTTACCCGTATCAGAATCGTTACGCAGGAACAACTGACCCTCGGTAATGTAACCCGTGTTATCGGGGATAGCGTGGGTAATATCACCACCTGACAGAGTCGTCACGGCGATGATGGTGATTGAACCTCCGTTAGGCAGCTGTACGGCCTTCTCGTAGATCTTTGCAAGGTCTGAATACAATGAACCGGGCATAGAGTCCTTCGAAGGAATCTGATCCATACGGTTTGATACGATAGCCAGAGCATCGGCGTAAAGGGTCATATCGGTCAAAAGCACCAATACCTTCTCACCCTTATCAACGGCGAAGTACTCCGCAGCCGTAAGTGCCATATCGGGCACCAACAGACGCTCTACGGGAGGATTCTCCGTAGTATTTACGAACGATACGATGCGGTCCAGAGCACCTGCATTCTCGAATACCTGCTTAAAGTAGAGGAAGTCGTCGTTCGTCAGACCCATACCGCCGAGGATAATCTTGTCAGCCTTAGCACGCAGTGCCACGTTGGCCATCACGGCGTTATAGGGCTGGTCGGGATCGGCGAAGAAGGGAATCTTCTGACCCGACACGATGGTATTGTTAAGGTCGATACCTGCAATACCCGTAGCAATCAACTCCGAAGGCTGCAGACGGCGGAACGGATTCACCGTAGGACCACCAATCTCACGCTCCTCACCCTCGATGGGCTCACCGCCCTCCAAAGGCTCACCGTAGGCGTTGAAGAAGCGACCTGCCAGGTTATCCGACACGCGCAACTTGGGAGCCTCGCCGTGGAACACTACCTCAGAGTTTGTGGCAAGACCCTCGGTGCCGGCAAATACCTGCAGCGTAACGTTCTCGCCCATAATCTTTACCACCTGCGCTAGCTTGCCGCCGACGGTTGCCAACTCATCGTTACCTACGCCCGTGGCGCGCAACGTGATGGTTGCCTTGGTGATATTGTCAATCTTTGTATATACTTTTTGAAATGCTCGTGTTGTCATTGCTGCACCTATTTAGAGATTTGATTATTTACTGTCTCCTCGATCTGACGCTTATAGTCGAAGAACTTATCGCTCTGCCACTCCGAGTAGTTCATCTGGCGGAAGAGGTTGATAAGACCCTTGAAATAGCGTGAGCAAGCCTCGAAATCGGTGAATGAGAACGACTTGTGGCATACATCCAGCACCATCTCGTACATCATCTTCTGACGCTCGATGGGGCAGTTGGCATCGATGCTATCGAATGCATCCTGCTGCAGGATCACGAAGTCCAGCAACTC
>JAFUOK010000071.1 GCA_017481925.1 Alistipes sp. | reverse complement strand
TGCTGCTAAGAAGGTTATCTTCCTTTCAGCTGACGCATTCGGCATATTGCCTCCCGTATCAATCTTGACTCCTGAGCAGACTAAGTACTACTTCCTCTCTGGTTTCACCGCTAAGTTGGCAGGTACCGAGCGTGGTATCACCGAGCCTACTCCTACCTTCTCTGCTTGCTTCGACGCAGCATTCCTTTCATTGCACCCCACTAAGTACGGTGAGGAGTTGGTTAAGAAGATGGAGGCATCTGGCGCAACCGCTTACCTCGTGAACACTGGTTGGAACGGTACCGGCAAGCGTATCTCTATCAAGGATACTCGTGGTATCATCGACGCTATCCTCGATGGCTCAATCGACAAGGCTGAGACTAAGATGATTCCTATCTTCGACTTCAAGGTTCCCACCGCTCTTCCCGGCGTAGATCCCGCTATCTTGGATCCCCGCGACACTTATGCAGACGCTGCAGAGTGGAACACCAAGGCTGAGGATTTGGCTTCACGCTTCATCAAGAACTTCGCTAAGTTCACCGGCAACGACGAGGGTAAGTCACTCGTAGCAGCTGGTCCCAAGTTGTAATCATTAGATTGCGATATATCGAAATAGCCACCCCGACGGGTGGCTATTTTTTTGTATCAAATATGCTCAATCTCGGTTGTCGCTTTTATTGAATTCAATTTTGGCATTCGCACAGTAATCTAAGATAAAGAAAGCGATACAAGTATTAAGGCATATTGCAAATGTTTCCATTGTATCTACGAACATCAGCCATATAGTCCATAGTGTACACAATAGTAGTAGAACACGAATAATTATTTTAATTGTGAAATATATAACATAGAGCCATTTCATAAATTTCATCGTCTAACCCTGAATACAAGAATACATTTTAATAATTATCATAAGGGTCGAACGAACTATAAAACTCATTCCACGCCTCCAACTGCTCCTCATTCAACTGATACTCGGAGTATCCTCTCAAAGAAGGATCATCAAATAGCCAACTAAAGAAGTTGGGACTATTTCTATACATTTCAGTTATAAACAACATTATATCACAATCGCCATATTGCAGATACTGCTCTGAAATATAATATTTCTTATATTGCTCATTTGGAATAATCATATCGAAAATTGTTAATTTTCTTTTGCATAATCAAACGGAGAATCTGACACAAAGTCTTTTGCAAGAAATCTGTATATTCTTTTGGATTCTTCAGAATATCGTTTGTATACCTTCTTAAATTCTGCACCAAATTCACTAGACAATTCATCAAACCAACTATCAAAGCTATTATCATAATACCCTTTACTACGAGCGACTATGTGAATAATATATTCAAAAGCCTTCATCTGGTATCTAACTTTGCTTGAAATATCTTCATATTCCATTCTGTCAAATGGATTATACACAGAAAAAGATTTAGCTAAATTTGATTCCTTCATTAACATATGCTCATAAATATTATTTAAATATCTTCTTCCATGATGTAATAATAGTATGAAAGCAGGGTAATGGATATCTAAAAAAGTCCCCATCTCAAGTTGCTTCATATAAGCATAGAATCCAACAGCTCCCAAGACTTCTCCTTGAGAAACTCCATTATATGCAGGGAACTCTCTAACAAAATCACTTGTCATAATAGAGGAAGTAATAATTCCTAAATCTCCTAAATTAGGACACGATACAACATCACTTGGATGCTGTGTTATATGTGACATAAAAATCATAAATGACGCAACGGATTTAGGATCCGTAAAATTATCGCTATTTCGCATAGCTGACATTGCTATATTCATAGCACTTCGCATATTCAAACTATCTGACATAGTTATAAAAAAATTAAAAAGGCGTGTAACCATTCATTGCTTATACGTCTCAGGTTACCGCCAAGCCACCTACACACAACAAGCAAGAATAGTCCACGCCCAAGAGAGCGTGAACTTTCAGTCAGCTTGTTCCTGCGTGTAAAAGAATATTGGCGGTATTCGAGACGTAGAACAAGAACTAAAGTTCAAGTATATTTTAGCAATGAAGAAAACGCCTATCGGGTTAATAAATCCAGATTAAAATACTCACTCCGTGAGTTCAAGTCGTTCTCTCCGTTTTGTTTCATAGGCAATCCTTTTTAAATGTCACTATTACAAAGTTAATAAATTTTATATAGTCTATTAAAATGTCAACTATAAAATATCTATTAAAATTTAATGCTGTGCCTTATATCGCGAGGGCGAGATGCCTGTGCGTTGCTTGAAGTATTTGCCGAAGAAGGATTGTGAGACGAAGTTAAGGCGCTCCGAGACCTCCAATATGCTCATACCCTGCTGGCGCAACAGCTCCTTAGCCTTGCTAATTACGGCGCTGTCGATCAACTTCGAGGCATTATAGCCTGTCTTCTTCTTGCACACCAGCGACAGATACTTAGGCGTGACACCCAACTGCGAGGCGTAAAAATCCACGCTGCGCTCACGCTCACACGATGTGCCGAGCAACTCGATGAAGCGACGCATCAGATCATCCGTGCGCGATAGTTGCGGATTCTCACCCAACTCGGCCGTGGCATACTTGCTGATGATGGATGCCAGCGTAAAGAAGAAGGACTTGAACAACGAAGCGCGGGCATTCGACTCATACTGGTTGGCCGACTCGGCCGCAAAGTGATTCAGCGAAGCCGCAATACTGTGCAGGCGTGCAATATCCTCCTCGTTCACCTGCAAGCAAGGGCTTGCGCCAAACATCATATTTACGGTCAGCATATCGACGGGGGCGAGATTGGCCGACTCGAGGATAGCATTGGAGAAGTAGATTACATAACCCATACAGGCCTTGCTGCAACGGGAATCGCTCAAAACAGAGAACTCGCGCAATAAGAACAACGAGTTGCGATGAAGTTCGAACTGACGTCCATCAATGGTGAGTTTGGCCGTACCGTTGCACAGCACTCCCACCGCCACAACATCGGCAGGACGCTCGACCACACCCAGCGAACGGAAATTCAGCATAGGCGTAAGCACAAATGTACCTGCATCTACTCCCTGCTCGAAGAGCGCACCCCGAACTACAGAGTCGGATATTTTGTTCACTCTCTCACTGATACTCTTTCTCATATATATGGTTAGTTTGATTTAGTTGTCGTGTGGACATACAATATTCAAGGCACCCTGCATACAGCTCACTCGCATCGGGAAACGGCCACCACTCTGTCCATCCACATCGGTAGCCTCGCGCGTGGGACTCATCAAGATAAGTTCGCGTGTGCGAAGATACTTCACCGCCGAAGTCCTTATGCCAATGACATAGAGCAACATATCGCAAGCCGACTGGAATGCGGTTTCCCGCTTACGCAGGAACAGACAGTCAAAGACTCCATCGCGCAGGCTCGCCATACGCGCCAAAGGCATACGTCCTGCCGTTTCGCCATTGAAGACCAGACCCATAAGCGTAGGATAGTAGAACGCCTCGCCCTCGGAGGTGATAGTGAGCGGTATTCCGTGCAACTTCTTTAGTTCCTTCAATCCCTCGACCATATAGGCAGCACGTCCCATAATGTGCTTCAGCTCCTCGGGAGTATGCTGCGAGGTTGTGGTGAAGATTCCGAAACTGAAGATATTGACAAAATAGATAGCAGGCACATCGGGATGATTCATCTGCTCCACACAACCACAGTCGATAGGCTCGGCCGTGCCGTAGGCTATCTGTCGTGCAGCACGCAACAGATTATTCGACATACCCAGCGCTCCCGCAAAATCGTTGGCCGTGCCCGCAGGCAGGATACCCAACGTGAGATGCAGACCACGGCGCATCATTGCATTAACGATGTAGTTAAGCGTACCATCGCCACCTGCCACAACAGCCAGATCCACATCCTCGTAGCCATCGAAAGGATTACCATCGAAACGAATCTCGACAGCTCGCATATAGTAACCCGCCTCGGCAAAGATCTCAATAATCTCCTCGAGTTTATGTGCGACCCTGCCTCGACCAGCCTGGGGATTATATAACAATATTGCTTGTTTCATCTCTAACGTTCAACTCATTATTCGATAGCGTGATAGCCATCGACATTTGCCAGCGATGGAGCCAATGAGCGCGAATAGTATATCTCATACTCATCATCCTTGCCCGCGGCAATAAAGTAAACCTTCACGCCCTGACTCTCCAACTTTTGTGCAGTAGCGAGTGCCTGCTCCAGCGGCATAGCCATAAACATCGTTCCATAGGCATCAGCCTCGGCACACGTGGGGGCCACAACCGTTGCCGACAGCAGCGATGTGACGGCACTGCGTCCGGTACGGGGATCTATCGTGTGCGAGATCTTCTGCCCATCGGCATCCAGATAGTAACGGCGATAGTTGCCCGACGTAGCCATCGACGCGTCAGTAAGCGAGAGCACCTGCTGCACGTATGCTCCGAGAGAGTTATTGCCGTCAAACGGGGTCTCAATGCCCACACGCCACTCTCCGCCCTTAGCATTTACGCCACTGCATCGCACCTCGCCACCAATATCGACCAGATAATCTTCGATACCCCACTCCTCGAGAGCCTCGGCAGCCATATCGACCACGTAGCCCTTGGCTATGGAGTTAAAATCTATCCTTACGCGCGAATCGCTCTTGAGCAAGCGTCCATCCTCGACCTGCAGCTTATCGATACCCACAAATTCGAGCAACGAATCGACATTGACCTTCGCCTGTCGATCCTTCGCAGCAAAGCCATACGCCTCAACCAGCGGTGCTACGGTAACGTCGTAAACACCACCGCTCTGCTCGCTGATACGACGCGCAAGCGAGAGACAGTGCTGGATATGCTCATCGACAACATCGGTCTCGTTATCGTTCAGACGGCTCAACAGCGACTCCTGCTCGAAGATCGACATTGAGCGCTTGGCCAGCGTGTCGATATGCATCATCAGATCATACACCTCGGCTGACGAGCGGTCGGTACGGGCACTCACGGTAAGAAAGGTGCCGAGCATCTGACCCTCAACTTTTAGGTAGGGCAGAGGTTTCTCTTCACACCCCACAACTAAAAGCATAACAGCCACCAGGCATATTGCCCGACGCAAGTATGTTCCGATTGTATTCAAATTTATCCTAATTATCTCACAACGCCTTTGGCTCAAACAATTAACCCGAAAATAAGGCCACGCGCCAAGGCATTATAGTGCAAATATAACAAAATTTGTGTAAAAAATTAATATCCCAAAGCCAAATCAAATTTAGACTTAAAAAAAACACGTTTTTCGCACGAAAATATTTGGCTCTTAATGAAATTAGGCGTAATTTTGTGGCACGCTCCGGTGTTATTCACGGTAAGGGGAATGCATCGTGGAGTGGAACCAGGGCCCCGACCAACTCGAGAGACGTGGCGAGGTCCATAAAATCTTATTTTTTTATGGCTTATTTAACAGCAGAGAAAAAGCAAGAGCTTTTTGGTAAGTACGGCAAGTCTAACACCGACACTGGTTCTCCCGAGAGCCAGATTGCACTGTTTTCGTACCGTATCAGCCACCTTACTGAGCACCTCAAGCAGAACAAGCACGACTTCGGTACCCAGCGCGCACTGTTGCGTTTGGTAGGTAAGCGTCGCAAGTTGCTTATGTACTTGAAGGAGGTTGATATCGAGCGTTACCGCGCTATCATCAAGACTCTTAACCTCCGTAAGTAATACGATTGAGGTAGAAAAGGGCTGGACGCGGCATAAGTCGCCAGCCCTTATTTTTGAAATTATTTATTTGACGATTATAGAAGAATTATGGAAGAAATGAAGTTGTACAACGCTGTACAAAAGACGATCACGCTCGCCGACGGTCGAGAGATTATGATTGAGACTGGCAAGTTGGCGAAGCAGGCTGACGGCTCGGTAGTAGTGAAGATGGGCAACACCATGTTGCTCGGTACTGTAGTAGCCGCCAAGGATGCTAAGGAGGGTACTGATTTTATGCCTCTGCAGGTGGAGTATAAGGAGAAGTTCGCTGCATGCGGTCGCTTCCCCGGTGGTTTTATGAAGCGCGAGGGCAAGGCAAGCGACGCCGAGATTCTGGTCGCTCGTCTTATTGACCGCGCACTGCGTCCCCTGTTCCCGTCGGATTATCACGCCGACGTATTCGTAACGGTAAATCTTATTTCAGCAGACAAGGATATTCAGCCCGATGCATTGGCAGGTTTGGCTGCTTCGGCTGCATTGGCCGTATCGGACATTCCGTTTGGTGGCCCCATCTCGGAGGTTCGTGTTGCCCGCATCGGTGGCGAGTATGTTATCAACCCCAACTTCTCACAGATGCCCGAGGCTGACCTGGACATCATGGTTGGTGGTACCATCGACAACATCCTGATGGTTGAGGGTGAGATGAACGAGGTATCGGAGGAGGTTATGCTCGGCGCTATCAAGTTCGCTCACGAGGAGATCAAGACGCACTGTGCCGTTCAGATCGAGCTCTCAAAGGAGCTGGGCAAGGACGTTAAGCGCACCTACTGTCACGAGACCAACGACGAGGAGCTGCGTCAGCAGATCATCACCGAGCTCTACGACAAGGCTTACGCTATCGCTACCAGCGGTACTGCAAAGCACGAGCGTTCGGAGGCTTTCGAGGCGTTGGAGGCTGAGTTCGCAGCACGCTTCACGGAGGAGGAGCTGGAGGAGAAGGCTCCCCTTATCCACAAGTATTTCCACGACGATGTGCAGAAGAAGGCTATGCGTAATATGATCCTCGACGAGGGTAAGCGTCTGGATGGCCGTCGCACAGACGAGATCCGCCCCATCTGGTGCGAGGTAGGCTACCTGCCCGCAGCTCACGGTTCGGCAATCTTTACTCGTGGTGAGACACAGTCGCTCACTACCGTAACACTCGGTACGAAGCTCGACGAGAAGATGATCGACGAGGTTTTGGTTCAGGGTTCTGAGAAGTTCACCCTGCACTACAACTTCCCTCCCTTCTCAACCGGCGAGGCTCGTCCCGCACGTGGCGTTAGCCGTCGCGAGATCGGTCACGGCCACTTGGCATGGCGTGCATTGAAGCCTATGATCCCCACAGGCGAGGAGATGCCCTACACGCTGCGTGTAGTTTCAGATATTTTGGAGTCTAACGGCTCATCATCTATGGCAACCGTTTGTGCCGGTACGCTGGCATTGATGGATGCAGGTGTTAAGATCAAGAAGCCCGTATCAGGTATCGCTATGGGTCTTATCTCTGACTCTGCAACAGGCCGTTGGGCTGTATTGTCAGATATCTTGGGTGACGAGGATCACCTGGGTGATATGGACTTCAAGGTTACGGGTACCGCTGACGGTATCACCGCAACACAGATGGATATCAAGGTTGACGGCCTCTCATACGAGGTATTGGCAAAGGCATTGGAGCAGGCTCGCCAGGGTCGTATGCACATCCTGGGCAAGATCACCGAGACCATCGCTGAGCCCCGTGAGGATTACCGCGAGTTCGTTCCCCGTATCGTACAGATTCAGATTCCCAAGGACTTCATCGGTGCTGTTATTGGCCCCGGCGGTAAGGTTATCCAGGAGATTCAGAAGACCACAGGCACCACCATCACCATCACCGAGAATGATGAGTGTGGCGTAGTGGATATCTTCGGCGTAGATAAGGAGGCGTTGGATGGCGCACTCTCTCGCATCAAGGCTATCGTAGCCGTTCCCGAGGTAGGTGAGGTTTACACCGGTCCTATCAAAAGTGTGGTAGCATTCGGTGCTTTCGTTGAGATCCTGCCCGGTAAGGAGGCTCTGCTGCACATCTCGGAGATCGACTACAAGCGCTTCGAGACTATGGAGGAGACCGGTCTTAAGGAGGGTGATATGGTCGAGGTTAAGCTTATCGGCGTAGATCCCAAGACGCAGAAGTACAAGCTCTCTCGCAAGGCTCTTCTGCCCAAGCCCGAGGGTTGGGTAGAGCGCGAGCGTAAGCCCCGTGCAGAGGGTGGTCGTCCCCGTGGCGAGCGCGGTGAGCGTGGCGAGCGTCGTGGTGGCGATCGCAACAAGCGATAGTACAGACTAAATTGTTTAACTTCCTAATACAAATTAAAATGAAAAACTGTCTTAAATTATTTGCTATCGTAGCAGTAGCTGCCATTATGACCGGCTGTAACTGTTTTAGCAAGATGGCCAAGAATCAGGATCAGGTAGCTATCAGCTGCACTCCCGAAGTTTTGACACTGAACAATGGTAAGGTCGAGGCTGACATCACCGTTACCTTCCCCGCGAAGTACTACAACCAGAAGGCTGTACTGAAGGTTACTCCCGTAATGATCTTCGAGGGCGGTATGGTTGAGGGTGCTACCAAGTACTTCCAGGGTTCAAAGGTTAAGGATAACTACACCGTAGTATCAGCTGCTGGCGGTAAGGTTACTCAGCACGTTGAGTTCCCCTACGATGCCCGTATGGCACAGAGCGAGTTGGCTCTCTTGGTAGAGGTTAAGTGCCCCAGCGGTCCTTGCAAGGTGTTCACCTTGGTAAATGCTAACACCGGCGCTCTGCCCACCAAGGCTGAGGCTGCTGCTTTGGCAGCTGGTGGCAAGCAGGCCGAGGCTATTAAGACGGCTTTTGCACTGCCCATCGCTAAGGGTGTAAACACTCTGCAGAGCGACTTGTCTTATGCTGATGTCATGGCTAACACGGCTAACAACTACAAGAACGTTACTACCGTAGTTACCAAGGCTGACATTATGTACGCTATCAACTCTTCAACCGTATCTAACAAGGCTACCAGCACCGACGAGATCAAGGCTTTCAAGGATAACGTTGTTGCACAGCAGAGCAACGACCGCGCAACGCAGAAGCTCTACGTTCACGGTTACGCTTCACCCGATGGTCCCGAGAAGTTCAACGACAACCTCTCTTCTGCTCGTTCTAAGTCAGGTCATAAGGCTGCCGAGAAGATCCTCAAGGATACCGGCATGTCACTCGACCAGGCATCTTATGGCGAGGACTGGGAGGGCTTCAAGGAGTTGGTTGCTGCATCAGATATCGAGGATAAGGATATCATCCTCCAGGTATTGAGCCGCTACGACTCTTCAACCCAGCGCGAGGCCGAGATCAAGAATATGTCAGCTGTATTCACCGAGCTCAAGAAGGAGATTCTTCCCAAGTTGCGTCGTGCACAGCTCGTGAACAGCACCGACATCAAGGGTAAGACCGATGCCGAGATGGCTGCTTTGATCAACTCAGGTCGTCTGGATGAACTCACCAACGAGGAGTTGCTCTATATGGCCGAGAGCGTTTTGGAGGATAACAAGGCTAAGATCACCGTTCTGGAGTACGCTGCCAAGAAGTTCAACGATGCTCGCGCATACAACAACCTCGGCGTTGCTTACGCAAAGGCTGGAGAGATGCAGAAGGCTCTTGCAAACATCGAGAAGGCTGCACAGTTGGGTCTTAACAACAACGAGCTCAACAGCAACCTCGCACTTGCAAACCTCGCCAACGGCAACGTAGCAAAGGCTCAGCAGTATGCTGCTGCCGCTGATGCCAAGACCAAGGCTTTGATTTCGGCTGCTCAGGGTAGCTATAGCGCTGCGGCTTCAACCTTGTCAGGTTACAACGCTGCCATCGCTAAGGTTATGAACAACGATCTCACCTCTGCAAAGAGCGCTATCGCCGCTGACAAGTCTGCCAAGGCTGACTACCTGCGTGCCGTTATCGCATCTAAGGAGGGTGACCTGAACACTGCCAAGTCACAGTTGCAGAGCGCAATCACGAAGGATGCATCATTGGCTGCGAAGGCTGCAAAGGATGTAAACCTGAAGAACTTGTTCGCAAGCGGTTTCAAACTCTAACAGAGAAAACCAGATAAAAATAGGCTGCCGACCACGTTGTTGGCAGCCTATTTTTTGTGATAAGTACATATTTTGCGTATATTTGCAAAAAGTAAATCCTTTCGTTATGGAGTATGCCAACCATCTCAACGACTATGCCGCGGTGCCCTCACAGCAGCAGGTAGCGCAGGCCGTTAGTGCAGCACAACAAGCCGCAGCAGAGAACTGCAACACCGAGGTGTATGAGTTCTGCCTCTCGGCGATTGATCTTACAACGCTCTCGTGCTCCGATTCGGAGCAGTCAGTGGCGGATATGGCACGCCGTGCGGCCGAGTTCGACCTCGACTACCCCAACCTAAGGAACGTAGCCTCGATATGCGTATATCCCCCATTTGTGGAGACCGTAGGTCTGGCGATCGACGGCACACCCCTGAAGATTACCGCCGTAGCAGGAGGCTTCCCCTCATCGCAAACCTTTCTGGAGGTGAAGATGCTGGAGGTGGCTATGGCCATCGAGAATGGTGCTGACGAGGTGGATGTGGTGCTCAACGTGGGTAAGATGCTCACGGGCGCATATGACGAGGCCGCAAATGAGATCGAGGTACTGCGCGAGGAGGCTGAGGGTGCTACCCTGAAAGTTATCCTCGAGACCGGAGCCCTCTCTTCGATAGAACTTATATACAACGCATCGCTGCTGGCCATGGCTGCAGGAGCCGACTTTGTGAAGACCTCAACGGGCAAGATTAATGTGTCGGCAACACCCGAGGCTGTCGTAACGATGTGTATGGCCATCAAAGCCTATCACTCGGTAACGGGTCGCAAGGTGGGTATAAAGGTTGCAGGCGGAGTGCGCACCGCCGAGCAGGCAGCACTCTACTACACCATCGTCGAGCAAGTACTGGGCAAGGAGTGGCTATCGACCGATTTGTTCCGCATCGGAGCATCGTCAGCGGCAAACAATATCCTCTCGGCAATCGTGGGTGAAGAGGTAAAATATTTTTAGCACATAAGAAAGCACAAAATAAGGCTACCCCGAAAGGAGTAGCCTTTTTCGTTTGTTGGGAACTGCTATTTGAAGTATTTGTCTGCAAACTTCACATACTGCGTCCAGTCGTAAAGGTTAATATCGTGACCGCCCTTGCGGATATGATATGCCACATCTCCCTCCATCATAGGCGAATCAACTGCCGGCATAGGTGACGCAAGTCCCTTCTTACCATATAGTTCATAGACGGGCGAAGCATACAGAGCCGAGAGATACTCGCCCTCGGGATCTGCCCAATCATCCTCTACGGCACTTGCCACATACAACGGACGCGGAGCGATAAGCGCCAGCAAACCCTGCTGGTCAACCATCAGAGCCTCCTCGTTATTGCTGTATTTGTTGTAATTGTCGCAGAACCAATGCGGGAAATTCTTGTTGATAGCCTCCACTGTCTCGCCGTGCTTACGCATTGAGAGTGCCGCACCACCGCATCCCGAGTCATTCGAGATGACGATAGCAAAGCGAGGATCGGTAGCGCCCGCCCACAGCGAGGTCTTACCCAAACGTGAGTGACCGATAACGGCTACACGCTCTGCGTCAATATCCTTATCCGTCTCCAGATAATCCATCACACGGCTCAGGCTCCACGCCCAGGCTCCGATCGTACCCCACTCTTCAGCCGCAGGCGAACTCTGCCCCTCGGCATAGAACAAAGGATGCACACCATTCTGGAAGCCGTCGTCAAAATCGGGATCTACATCACCACGATAGATGGTAACCAACGCATAGCCATTATCCATCAGTAGCTCCAACGGCCAGCGGCTCGTGGCGGCACCACGCTCGGGGTCGGAACCTAACTCCTCGCCTTTGGGGGCATTTACGGAGATCGTGATCTCGGGGTCGGGGTTTATCTGGTGATTACCCTTGAAGTTCATACCCAGGAATGCCGGCACGGCACCCTCGGCAGCTGCGGGGATATACATCAGGATAGGCACGGGCGTAGCCATACCCTCGATGTGCATAGCCACCTCACGACGCACGGCCTTACCTCCGAGCGCCTCGCCCTCGGAAAGGAGTTCGTAACGGATGGGCACCTGCTTCTCGGGCATACGGCCATACACCTCCTTCTCGAAGAAGTCGTAGATGGTGGGACGATGTACACGCTCCCACTGACGAAGCGATGAGATTTCAAGAGGCTCGGCTCCATATATGCGGGGTTGCTCATCACAAGAGACGAGCGACGCACCCACGACAAGAGCGAGCAAGGGTAAGAGAAATTTTTTCATAGGGCGTAAAAAATTAGCATTTACGCAAATATACAAAAAACTCTTCGCTTAACATCATATTTCGCTCAATATCGTACGACCAAAAGTTTCAGATCTCGACTTTTTTTGTATCTTTGTTGCATTACAAAGTATCTGAGTCGCGACCAGAAGCGTGGCGACAATACAGAACCCTTTTAATTAATTTTTCGTATGTCAGGTTTTTTCGGTTGCGTGTCACGCAACGAGTGTGTGAATGAGGTATTCTATGGTACCGACTACCACTCTCATTTGGGCACTAAACGTGCCGGTATGGCTTTCGTTAAGGATGGTCGTTTCATCCGATCTATTCACTCATTGGAGGATGGCTATTTCCGCAATAAGTTTGAAAGCGAATTACCCCGTTTCCTGGATGCCAATATGGGTGTAGGTGTAATCTCAGATAGCGAATCGCAGCCCATTACCATTACCTCGCACGTAGGTCGTTATGCAGTGGTTACCGTTGCGCGTATCGACAATATAGAGGAACTTACGCAGGAATTGCTCGATGAGCGTCACCACTTTGCAGAGTTATCGGAGTCGAAGATCAATGCAACAGAGTTGGTGGCTATCCTGATTGGCCTTGGCAAGTCTATCAAGGACGGTATCGCCCTGGCACAGAGCAAGATCAAGGGTTCTTGCTCGATGCTTATCCTTACCGATCACGCTATATATGCAGCACGCGACCGCTTTGGCCGCACACCTATCACCATAGGCAAGAACGACAAGGGATATGTGTGTGCCAGCGAGAGTTCAAGTTTCGACAACCTCGGCTACGACTTTGTCCGTGACTTGGGTCCCGGCGAGGTTGTGCAGATTACGGCTGACGGCGTGCGACAGATCACACCTCCGGGCAACCGCAAGCAGATATGTTCGTTCCTGTGGGTATATTATGGCTACCCCTCGGCGTGGTATGAGGGAGTGAATGTGGAGGATTGCCGCTACCGTTGCGGTGCCGCTATGGCACGTCGTGATAACGACATCGACCCCGACTTCGCAGCCGGCATCCCCGACTCGGGAGTAGG
>JAFUOK010000070.1 GCA_017481925.1 Alistipes sp. | reverse complement strand
TGTAAAACCTATGAAGATACTTATAGCAACCGAAAAACCCTTCGCCAAGAAGGCTTTGGATGGAATCAAGGAGATACTCGCTGCCGCCGACTACGAGGTGGCGTTGCTTGAGAAATATACCGAGAAGGAGGAGTTGATCGCCGCTGTGCGGGATGTTGATGGAATGATCGTGCGTAGCGACAAGGTTACGGCCGAGGTTATCGAGGCTGCCGAGCAGCTGAAGATTGTGGTGCGTGCCGGCGCAGGCTTCGACAATGTTGATCTGAAGGCCGCCTCGGCTCGTGGCATCGTGGTGATGAATACCCCGGGTCAGAACTCAAACGCTGTGGCGGAGCTGGCCGTAGCGATGATGATCTATATGTCGCGCAACCGCTTCACCCCCGGCACGGGCTTCGAGTTGCAGGGCAAGACCGTGGGTATCCACGCCTATGGCAATGTGGGCCGTTTGGTAGGCCGCAAGGCAAAGGCGCTGGGTATGAATGTTATAGCATACGATCCCTTTGTGACCGATAGTGCCCTGTTTGAGAACGATGGCGTGGAGCAGGTGGGTAGCGTTGAGGAGCTATATGCCGCTTCGGACTTCCTTTCGCTGCATATTCCCGCTACGGAGCAGACCCGCAAATCTATCGGCTATAAGCTTATGATGTCGATGCCCAAGGGCGCTACGCTCGTTAATACCGCCCGCAAGGAGGTTATCGACGAGGTGGGCCTGGAGGCTGCTATGACCGAGCGCACCGACCTTAAATATGTAACCGACATTGCTCCCGACGATGTGGCTACGATGACCGCTATGTTTGGCAATCGTTTCTTCGCTACACCCAAGAAGATGGGTGCCGAGACTGCCGAGGCCAACATCAACGCCGGTCTTGCTGCGGCACGTCAGGTGGTGGGTTACCTTCGCGATGGAATAACCAAATTTCAAGTAAATAAATAGCCCTTTTATGGTTCGAGTAAAACCCTTTTGCGGTATCCGACCGCCCAAAGAGTATGCTGCCGAGGTAGCATCGCGACCCTACGATGTGTTGAACTCCGCCGAGGCCAAGGCCGAGGCTACGGAGCGTTCGCTGCTGCACATCATCAAACCCGAAATCGACTTCGACCCCATTGCCGACGAGCACTCGGCTGAGGTGTATGATCGGGCCGTTGAGAACTTCCGACTGTGGAAGGAGCGTGGCTGGCTCAAGCAGGACGAGGAGGAGCACTACTACGTCTATGCGCAGACGATGGCCGGTCGCACACAGTATGGCATTGCAATGTGCTGTCACTTTGAGGATTACCTCTCGGGAGCTATCAAGAAACACGAACTTACACGCCCCGATAAGGAGGAGGATCGTATGATTCACGTCCGCAACCAGAAGGCCAACATCGAGCCTGTATTCTTCACCTATCCCGACAATGACGAGATTAATGCCATCGTTGAGGATGTCGTAAAGTGCAACGAGCCCGACTATGACTTCACCGCCGCCGATGGCTTTGGTCATCATTTTTGGGTGGTACGCTCGGCGGAGCAGAATCGTCGCCTGACGGAGCTCTTTGCTGAGGTGCCTGCGCTCTATGTTGCTGATGGTCACCACCGTACTGCCGCCGCCGCACGTGTGGGTCAGGAGTGTATGGCTGCTAATCCCTCGCATACGGGCGAGGAGGAGTACTGCTACTTCTTGGCCGTTACGTTCCCTGCATCGCAGTTGCGCATTATCGACTATAACCGTGTTGTGCGCGATCTGAATGGTCTTACGAAGGAGGAGTTGCTGGAGCGCCTGGCGGAGTCGTTCGAGGTTGAGAAAAAGGGAGCGGAGATCTATACGCCCAATGCGCTGCATAACTTTGCGATGTATATCGATGGCGAGTGGTATAGCCTCACGGCTCGCGAGGGTACGTATGACGATGCCGATCCTATCGGTGTGCTGGATGTTACGGTGCTGTCTAATCTGGTGCTGGATAAGATTTTGGGTATTAGCGATCTGCGTACATCGAAGCGCATCGACTTTGTGGGTGGTATCCGAGGTCTGGGTGAGTTGAAGCGCCGTGTCGATAGTGGCGAGATGGCCGTAGCCTTTGCCCTCTACCCTGTTTCGATGCAGCAACTCATTGATATTGCTGACACGGGTAACATTATGCCCCCGAAGACCACGTGGTTTGAACCTAAACTGCGTTCGGGAGTGGTTATTCACTCGTTCGAATAGCGTTTACGCATTACAATAGAAAAGTCCGCCTGCCAGCCGCAGACGGACTTTTTTTTACATCACGTTAAAGCGTATTGCCGAGGGGTGTTCGGCGTCGTGGTAAATCTTTATATGGCTGGGGATAAAGTCCTCCTTTTCAGCCTTGTAGATGTCGATAAACTGCTGTGGGTTGCGATCGAAAATGGGGAACCACGAACTCTGCACCTGCACTTTGATGCGATGACCCGCCTGGAAGGTGTGCGCAATGTCCGTGAGATCGAACTCCACGCCCTCCACTTTGTCGGGTGTGAAGGCTTCGGGCTCGGAGAAGCTGTTGCGGTAGCGGCCTCGCATGATATTGGCACGCACCATCATCTCCGTCTCGCCGTTGGGGCCTACGTCAATCACCTTCACGACAAAGTCGGCATCCGTGGTGCTTATCGCTGCGTAGATCTCTGCCGTCAGCTTGCCCGCTACGATCATATCCTCCGAGAGCACGGGCGAGAGGAAGGTAAGCACATCTTCGCGCTCCTCGACAAACTCCTGACTGCGAATTAGATAGTCGCTCTTGCGACGTGTCGTGATGTCGGGATAGTACGGCACGGGGTTCTGCGGATCGGATGTATATGAGGTGTATGAATCCTTCACTTCGGGTGCTGTGATCAGCAGAGTGCCCTCCTCGCCTAAATAGAGGCGCTGCTCCTTGCCCTTCTCGGGTGTCCACGCCTCCATCTCGCGCCAGCAGTTCTCGCCCGTAAAGAAGACTAAAGCACCCACGGCGGATGCTCCGCCGTCGCCCACGCCACGCAGATGCTGCTCGAAGAAGGGGAACTCCACCTCGTCGCGGTAGAACTGCGAGAGTGACTCCTCGGAAAACTCCACATCGCCCAGCTTGTTGGCATCGCCATTGCCGCGCCACGCCCCGTGAGTCCACGGACCTACAACGATACGGCAATCAAGCGAGGGGTTGTACTCCTTCAATGTGCGATATGACTCCCATACGCCGTATGGATCCTCGGCGTCGAATGTGCCACCCACGAGCAACATAGCCGACGAGATGCGTTTCAATGCCTGACGTGCATCACGAGCCTGCCACCAGGCATCGTAGTCGGGATGTGAGATGATATCCTCCCACAGGGGCACACGGCCATTCACCTTGCGAGTGATGTCGGCCAGGGTGTTCTGCATAAAGAACTCCCCTATCTCGCCCTCGATAAGAGGCGGGTCAAAGGGCTCGCTCTCGGCGCTGGGGCCCTTGCGTGCTGTGGTACCCAGCACGGGCAGGAACGATACGATGTCGAGCATTGCAAGTGCACCGTTGTGGTGTATGTCGTCACCCATCCACCAATCGACCATCGGAGCCTGCGGCGATACGGCCACTATGGCGGGGTGTCCGCTTGCGGCGGCCATCAGCGAGTAGTAACCACAGTAGGAGTTGCCATAGACGCCTACACGGCCGTTGTGGTTCTTCACCTTACGCAGTAGCCACTCTACGGTGTCATAGGTGTCAGAGGCCTCGTCGATGGCCTTGGTGCCCACTTTGTTGGCGATGTAGGGCGGCACGTTGATGAAGTCGCCCTCGCTCATCCAGCGGCCTCGCGAGTCCTGAAAAACGAGGATGTAGCCCGCGCGCAGGTAATTCTCGTTGGCTTTGTTGCGCCAGATGTTGGAGTTTTTCTTGCCGTAGGGCGAGTGGCTGTATGGTGTGCGTTGCATCAGGATGGGATGCTTCTCGCGCTTATCCTTGGGGGTATAGACTGCGGTGTAGAGCTTCACGCCGTCACGCATGGGTATCATATACTCGCTCTTGGTGTAGTTGGCTTTGAGCCAGCGGGCATCGATGGGCTCGTCGCCCTGCGTCTTGGGGGCTGCTACGGCACATACGACGGCCGTCATCGCCATAACAATAAGTAGAAGGTATCGCTTCATTGTTTTTACGTGTTTATTACGCAAATGTAGCACATTTCTCTTAAATAAAACGGATCACTGAAAAATTCCGGTGGGAAACGGTGAAAATGATTGGTATCTCTAGCGGGAAATTACCTTGCTGATGACTATTCTTTATATCTATCAGCAAGGCATAATTCACAAAGGTAGATTCCATTCATTTGCGTATGTAACCAAAAAGTGTATCAGTAAAGCATTAAAATACGCAAATGTGGAATGACGTAATTTATATTTATCGGCTATCGACTTTTGCGGGTAATCTGAAAGTTTGCTTCACAGACCACTCCATAACAAAAAAACCGCAGGAAAACTCCTGCGGTCTGCTCAAAAAAGTTAGTCGGGATGACTGGATTCGAACGGCGAAGCCGAAGCGGGGATACCGCTAAAAATAAAAATCATTTTATCCCCGCAACCATATATTACAGAATACCAACCATCGCGACTGTGAGCAGACACGAGCAGGGCGAGTGACTTTGGTATGTGGTGGGCGGGAAGTTTACTTCATAGACCACTACATACCAAAAAAACCGCAGGAAAACTCCTGCGGTCTGCTCAAAAAAGTTAGTCGGGATGACTGGATTCGAACCAGCGACACCACGCCCCCCAGACGTGTACTCTAACCGGGCTGAGCTACATCCCGAGAACACATTGTGATACTTTCAGCGGGAGGGTACTCCGCGAAAGTAGCGAGAGAGAGACTTGAACTCTCGACCTCATGATTATGAATCATGCGCTCTAACCAGCTGAGCTATCTCGCCATTACCTAAATGCGAGTGCAAAGATACATTAATTTTTCTTTCGTGCAAAATATTTTGCAAAAATTTTACTTTTATTTTTCGATTTCTACGGCACATATTTTGCCCCGAATGTGCTAAAACATTGATTCTATGAAGAGTGAAAACAAATTCCCGCGATTGCTGAATCTTTTTGCCGGTGTAGCACTCCTTGTTGGCGTGTCGATAGAGGTGCTCACGGGTGATCATCACACCTACTCGGAGTGGTACTTATGGTTACAATTGGCCGTATGTGTGGTCTTTATCGCCGACTTTGCCTCGGCACTCGCACGGCGCAATGCAGGTGGTCGCTACTATATGCTCAATCTGCTCTTGTTGCTGATCTCGATTCCCTACCTTAACATCCTGCATTGGATCGGATATATGCCCGAGCGAGGTACGGCTATCGTTGTGGCTGCGCTGCCGCTGGTGCGCTCGTTTGTGGCTATGGGTGTTGTGGTACAGTGGTTTATATGCGGCAGTGCTAACCGCCTGTTTGGCGCATATCTCTTTACTGTTGTATGCTTTACCTATCTCGCGGCGCTGATGTTCTACGACTACGAGGTGGGTGTGAATCCCAAACTCGACGGCTTCGGCAATGCTCTGTGGTGGGCGTGGATGGGTGTGACAACCGTAGGTGCCGCCATCTTCCCCGTAACGACCATCGGCAAGGTGCTGGCTGTGCTGCTGCCCGCGCTGGGGATGATGTTCTTTCCCGTTTTTACGATCTATGTCACCAACATATACTCACTGCATAAGGATAAGTAGCCGCTACCTATTGTACGTTCTAAAAGAAAAGAGGCTGTTCAACATGCTTGTTGGACAGCCCCTGCTGTACAAATCGTTTAATGAGTAATATGGGTTGGTGTTTATGGAATCGTGATATTGAAATCTCCATCGTAATCGGGGTCAACGTTCACGCCTCCGTCATTCGAGGTGAGGAAGTTGGCCTTGATAGTGGTCAGGTGACTACGCATCAAGGGTACATCAATGGGCTTGAAACGAGATACCAGATCACCATCGTAGTCGTACACCTCTACCGTGATGTTTACCACCGACTCCGCTCCATTGACGAAGATGTAGTCGAAACCAAGCTCGGCCTCGTTGTTCTCCAATGCCGTCATCTTTGAACGGAAACTAACGCCCGTTGCGGAGTCCGAAGGCTTATTGGAGAAGGTGTTGAAGACATCGGGCATATAGCCGTTGTAGCTAAATACAATGTCGAAGTCCGACAAAGCCACCTCCTTGACGGCCTCCTCACCCTGCGAGTGAGCCTTCTTGTCGCGGATAGTCTCTATGGCCGCAATAAACTCGCCGAGATCGGTAGATATGAAGTTGAACTTTGCCATCGGTCGGTGCATATTCACCGTAGCCTCCGTAACGGCATCGGATACCTCGGTGGTGACGGTGCCACAGAAGGCGTCACGATAGTCGTTGCTACCCTCGTGCTCCTCGCCCTTGAGCGAGATTGCCTCAAACGATGAGGTGTCGTAGTAGAGGTCGGATGTGCTGCTGACGTAGTCACTCCATACAACAAAGTTGTACTCCGCAGGCTCTAACTGTAACTCCACGCTATGATCAGGCTCGGCGATATCCTCTTTGGTGAAGACGAAGCGGTGCAGCTCATTACGCCCTGATGTCATACCCTGCTCCTCGGCCGAATATACGCTTACGATGTAGCGCAGATCCATATCCTCCTCCGCGACACGTGTCTGATCGTCTATTGTGATGACCTTATACAGAGGCAGTGCCGTATCGAAGTCAAGATGCAGTACAAAACTCTGCTCCTCGGGCAGTGGACACGGCTCCTCAAGGATATAGCAAGACGGCAGAAGCAGTCTGTTTTAACTTTTCTGTGGATAAATGAATTTTTTTATTCGAGGCAAACCATAATATGTTGTTCGGCGGTGGCTTTATGGTGGAAGTGTAGTGATTTTGAGAAAAATGTTTGTATATTTGTATGGGTGTGTGGCATTTTTTATAGTGTGCTACCCCACCAAACGAAAAAATGTTTCGTATCAATACAAATACACTACAATAACTTTTTTATGAAACGCACACTATTCAATCTTGTGCTCGTGGTGGCAACGCTCTTTGGCGTAGAGGCTGCGGCACAGAATTTCCAGCTCACCAAGGGAGGGTATTTCAAGAATGCGGGTGTCGATGTGATGGCTTTTGACGACATCTACCCCGAGGGACACCAGGGCGGTGTCTGCATCATTATGAATGGCCACCGTGTGGCAACCAATGGCGACATCCGCCTGGAGGCTACCCCGGGTCAGTGGCAGCCCGTACCCAAGCAGTTGGGTCGCGAGGTTGGCGAGAACAGCATCACCGCAACGATGATGTATCCCGACTCGACGCGTCACCTGACGGGCTTCAACCCTATGATCTACCCCGACCTTAACCTTACCTACAAGGTGCGTGTTGAGGCCAAGGGTCGTCAGATTGAGGTTACGGTCGATTTGGACAGCCCCATCCCCGACTATCTGATCGGCAAGGCAGGTTTTAACCTTGAGTTCTTTCCCGGCTCGCTGTTTGGCAAGCCCTGGATTATGGATGATCAGAGCGGTATCTATCCCCAGCAGCCCAACTCACCGCTGTTAGAGTTACAGCCCAACCATCTGCATACGGGCGACTACCACAATGGCAAGAGTTCGCTGGCCGATATGGAGCACCTTATCAATAAGGGTTACAGCCCCATCGTTGCCGACGACATCATCGCCGAGCCTTATGCCGTAGGTCGTAAGTTTACCTCTCGTCCCGACGATCCATATAGCAAGGTGACCATTGAGTCGCTCACGGGTGATTTGAAACTCTACGACGGTCGTATGAACCACAACAACGGTTGGTTCGTTCTGCGTAGCGAGATTAAGGCGGGCGCAACGAAGGGTGCCGTGAAGTGGATCATAACTCCCAATATTCAGCCTGACTGGATCTACTCGCCCGTGATTCAGACCTCACAGGTGGGTTATCATCCCGAGCAGGAGAAGGTGGCTATCATCGAGCTCGATGAGCGTGATGCGGCACGTCCCGTAGCCGAACTCATCCGCATTGATGCCGATGGCGAGCAGGTTGTAAAGCGCATGCAGCCCGCCGACTGGGGTAAGTTCCTGCGTTACAACTACGTGAAGGCTGACTTCTCGGATGTAACAGCATCGGGCGTATATCAGCTTAAGTATGGTAATTCCGTTTCGCCCATCTTCCGCATCGACAAAGGTGTTTACGATCGTGGTGTATGGCAGCCCGTGCTGGAGTACTTCCTGCCCGTGCAGATGTGCCACATGCGTGTAGCGGAGAAGTATCGTGTATGGCACGACGCCTGCCATATGGATGATGCACAGATGGCTCCCACACACAACCATATCGACGGTTACGACCAGAAGCCAGGTCTATCGAAGTATGAGGCTGGCGAGGTGGTTCCCGGCGTAAATATCGGCGGCTGGCACGATGCGGGTGACTTCGATCTGCGTATCGAGTCGCAGGCTGGCGAGTCGTATATCTTGGCTCTGGCATACGAGTCGTTCCACCCCGAGCTGGATGTGACCTCTATCGATCAGATCAACCGTGTTACGGAGATTCATCAGGCCGATGGCAAGAACGATATGTTGCAGCAGGTGGAGAATGGCGCATTGAGCGTTGTAAGCTCTTATCTTGCGCTGGGTCGTCTGTATCGTGGTATTATCACCAACAACCTGCGTCAGTACGTTCTGCTGGGCGATGCCGCTTCGATGACCGATGGCAAGATTGGCAATGAGGACGATCGCTGGATCTTTACCGAGGATAACCCCTCACGCGAGATGTCAACGGCGGCACAGCTGGCTGCAACATCACGCGTACTGCGCGATTTCAACGATACGCTCTCTGTGCACTGTCTGAATATCTCTCGCGAGATCTTTGCCAACGTGGGCAAGGATAACAACCGCATCATGAACCAGAAGATTCAGGCGGCTGTGGAGTTGTATCTTGCAACCGACGAGAAGCAGTATCTGGACTTCCTATTGGATAATCAGCAGGAGATCGTAAACCGTATCAGCAGCGTGGCTTGGTTCACGGCTCGTGCCGAGCAGAAGATTGCAAAGCTTGGTGACAAGCGTGCCCGCGCCTTCTCGAAGGCATTCCGTGAGGCTCTGCCCAAGGTGGAGGCCGACTTGCAGACGCAGGTTAAGGAGACACCCTACGGTGTACCCTACCGTCCCCATATCTGGGGTGCTGGTTGGGATATCCAGAGCTTTGGCTACCGCCACTACTTCCTCGCATCGGCTTATCCCGACGTTTTCTCGAAGGCTCCTATCTTCAATGCGCTGAACTTCATCCTCGGTTGCCACCCCGGCTCTAACCAGGCATCGTTTGCTTCGGGTGTAGGTTCGGAGTCTGCAACGGTGGGTTACGGTCTGAACCGTGCCGACTGGTCATACATTCCCGGTGGTGTTATCTCTGGTACGGCTCTTATTCGTCCCGACTTCCCCGAGCTATTGACCTTCCCGTTCCTGTGGCAGCAGACCGAGTATGTGCTGGGCGGAGGTTCGTCACACTATATGTTCCTGGTGCTGGCTGCACAGCAGTTCCTGCAGTAGGATGACGCATAACAATAAAAAAGGTGTCCTTTTGGGGACACCTTTTTTGTTACTCTTTGCGATATGTTGGCCAGTTACCTCCCAGGTTGTAGAGTTGGTTGTTCTCTAATCCCTGTACGCCTGCACCCTGCTGCATCAGGGTCTTCAGAGCGTCGAGGTGCGATGTGTAAACATCGCGTGGCAGTGCGTCGTGCTCGCGGCAGAGCGATGCGGCCATACCTACCACCTCGCCCATCATTCCGCACGTGCGCATCACTCGCACCGTACCCAAGCCGATGTGCGATACGCTGATGTCGCGACCCGCCATAAAGAGGTTGTCGATGTTGCGCGAGTAGAGGCATCGGTAGGGCACAGCGTAGGGATTTGTGGCGCCGTGTACGCATATCGACTTAAACTCCTCGCCGGGGAAGTGCTTCGTATTTTCGGGGTCGGGATAGTGCAGGTCGATGCTCCAAGTTGTGGTGAACGATGCGTCGGGATAGGCTATCTCCTGCACCAGGTCGTTCTCCGTCAGGACGTGGTCGCCAAGCAGTCGGCGTGACTCACGCTTGCCGGCTATGTATGCCACCCAGCCCAAAGAACGATTGCGATATGCCTCGTTGTCCTGCAGACGATTCTTTAGAAAACTCCAATTAGAATAGACCACCATCAGGCCGTAGTCACGTATGCGCTCAAACTCCTCGCACTGGTCGTAGTTCATACCCGTCTCCCAGGTCCACTCGCCCATCGTGACACGCTGGCAGCTCTCCTCGTTGAAGTTAAGACCATACTCAAACAGAGGGAACTCGCTCGCCGCATCATCCTCGACCGAGTACCACTGCACCGACGAACCCATTGTCATCTTGTCGGCCACTTCTGGTGCCGAGGGTTCGTTATATTCGTCGCGGCTCTCACGTCCCATGGCGTAGTCGGCACCTGCCAGGTAACCCACCGTGCCATCGCCCGTACAGTCGGAGAAGATGGGGGCACGGAACACTACCTCCTCGCCCGTCTCGATATGCTGTGCACGTACGGCCTCGATGTGTCCATCGTTGCTCTCTACGGCATATACTCGGTATGAGGGGAAGAGTGTCAGGTTCTCCTCGGCCTCAAGGAATAGGCGTTTCTTGTCGTCCTCGTAGTTCTCGGCTGGCTGAGCATTGCCACCACGCAGAGGGCCAAACTCCTTGATCATATTGCCAAGATTGACGTATGGCTCCATCTCGATGTGTCCACCAAGGTGTACTCTCGTCTCGGAGCTGTTTGTGCCACCCCACAGCGGACGGTCGTTGATAAGCGCCACCTTCACTCCCAGACGTGCCGCAGCTACCGCTGCACACATACCTGCTACGCCACCACCTACAACCACGAAGTCAAACTCCTCGATCGTCGCCTTGCGGGGGTTGTGCTTTGAGCGGAAATCGGCAAGAGCCTCTACCTCGGCGGGAGGTGTGGCCTGCTTGTCCTGAGTGAGAAATATTGCATCGCAGCGACCCTCGAAGCCCGTGAGGTCGTGCAGGCGAAGTGTCTGCTCTCCCCTCTTCTCTATGTTTACCGAGCCGGCATACTGCCACTCCCAGGCATTACCCTCCACGCCCAGCTCGTTGGGCAATAACTCATTTCCCACGCCAATACGGAAACCTCCTGCGCCACGACCCTCGGCCCACGGCGAGGTCCAGTTATATGTGCGGGCATAGATGTGCCACTCACCCGTGCGGGGTAGCGATATGGTGGTTGTAGCGTCCTCGACAGCGTTGCCCATACCGTGGGCAATCAGATAGGGCGAACCCATCTCGAATGTGAACTGCTGATCTACCGACCAGCCACCTTTTGTGGAGAAACTCTCGGCCTCGACCAGGATGTCGTTTGACGATGTGCAGGCAACAAATGAGATAAGGGCAGTGAATAGTGCGATGATTTTTTTCATACGGTTGATAGTTTTGATGTTGCAAAGTTACTAAAAAATGGTTTAGTAGCACTTCTGATAGCAGGAAAAGGCACTTTGTAGCCTCATTTTTGATGGCAAATCGAAGATATGGATAATAAAAATATCTTTTGCGAAAAATAATTTGACTATTTGTAATTAAATTTCGTAATTTTTGTTATATTTGTAAGGCATAGGTGTGGATTACTTAAAATATTTTAAATATGTGGGTAATAGGCAAGGCTTGTGAGGGTTAGAGTCTTCTGTTGGGCTTTGGGCGAGATGAGTAGTGCATGTGATGGCTATTTCCGCAGAACCTTACCCCTGAAACAAGTTTTTTATCCCTATATAGTGATTTCGCCCCTGTGATGGCTGTCGCATCACATTAATTTTTGTGAACGAAAAATAAGTGCGACCTTTACGATTAGAAAATAGTATAAAAATCATATTATGGCAAAGATTAAAGGACATATCGTGGTTGATGTCGAGCGTTGCAAGGGTTGTGGCGTCTGTGTGGCTGCGTGTCCATGTGGAGTGCTGGCACTCTCGTCGAGCGTCAATGGCAAGGGTTATCCTTACGCCGAGATGGCCAATGCAGATGCTTGTACGGGGTGCGCCTCGTGTGGAATAATCTGTCCCGACAGTTGTATTGTTGTATATCGTCAAAAAGTGGAGTAGCGTATGGCAGAGAAAGATGTTAGATTGATGAAAGGTAACGAGGTTATCGCTCATGCTGCCGTGCATTGCGGTTGTGACGGTTACTTCGGCTACCCTATCACCCCGCAGTCGGAGGTGATGGAGACTCTGATGGAGTTGCGTCCGTGGGAGACTACGGGCATGGTCGTGTTGCAGGCCGAGTCGGAGATTGCATCCATAAATATGGTCTATGGCGGTGCCTCGACGGGTAAACGCATCATGACCTCATCGTCAAGCCCCGGCGTGAGCCTTATGAGTGAGGGTTTGAGTTATATAGCGGCGTGCGAGTTGCCCTGCCTTGTGGTGAACTGCCAGCGTGGAGGCCCGGGCTTGGGTACCATCCAACCCTCGCAGGGAGACTATTTTCAGGCATGCAAGGGCGGAGGTCACGGCGACTACCACCTCATCGTGTTAGCACCCTCGTCGGTGCAGGAGATGTATGACTTTGTGGGTTTGTCGTTCGATTTGGCATTCAAGCATAAGAATCCCGTAATGATGTTGGCCGATGGTGTCATCGGTCAGATGATGGAGAAGGTGGTCTTCTCGGAGCCGCAGCCTCGCCTCACGGATGAGGAGGTGGCCGAGCAGCAGAAGTCGTGGGCAGCGTGTGGTAAGCATGGCCGTAAGGCTCGTAATATAGCCACTTCGCTCTTCCTTCAACCCGAGGAGTTGGAGCAGTTGAACCTGCGCTTGCAGGAGAAGTACCGTAGAATCGAGGCCGAGGAGGCTCGCTGGGAGGAGTTTATGTGCGACGATGCCGAGTATGTATTGGTGGCCTTTGGCTCGTCGGCACGTATCTGCTCGGCCGTGGTTGAGCAGGCCCGCGAGGAGGGTATCAAGTTGGGCTTGTTGCGTCCTATTACCCTGTGG
>JAFUOK010000069.1 GCA_017481925.1 Alistipes sp. | reverse complement strand
ACGCCGCGCAGGTCTTCTGCACGATATTGGTAAGGTGCCCGATGATGAGCCCGAGTTGCCACACGCAATTATCGGTATGAAGTTAGCCGAGAAGTACAAGGAGAAGGCCGACGTATGTAACGCTATCGGAGCGCACCACGACGAGGTGGAGATGTCGTCGATGATCGCCCCCATCATTCAGGTGTGCGACGCTATCTCTGGTGCTCGTCCCGGCGCACGCCGCGAGGTGGTGGAGTCGTATATCAAGCGACTGAAGGAGATGGAGGATATAGCACTCTCATACCCCGGCGTAGTGAAGACCTACGCTATCCAAGCGGGTCGTGAGTTGCGTGTAATCGTCGGTGCAGACAAGCTCTCGGATCAGGAGTCGGAGTCACTCTCACACGACATAGCAAAGAAGATCCAGGACGAGATGACCTATCCCGGACAGGTGAAGATCACCGTTATCCGCGAGACTCGTTCGGTAAGTTACGCAAAGTAAGAGAATCAACACTTAATAGATGCGCCTGCCCGAATATCCGAGTAGGCGTTTTTACTCCTATGACACCCGTAGATATTGCCCATAAATTCGCTACACGCCTCGGCACAACACTCGACGAGCAGGCCGCACAACAGCTGGCCTCAATATTTGTACGTCAGGAGGTGAGCAAAGGCGAGACACTACTTGCCGAGGGGCAGGTAGCACGCAACTTCCTGATCGTCGAGCAGGGACTCACCCGCCAATACTACTACAAGAACGGCATCGAGGTTACAGAGCACTTCTGCTGCGAGTGGGATGTGGTATATTGCACGGACAGCATGCTTATGCGTGAGCCTACGACGCTGATGATCGAGGCTTTGGAGGATGGCGTGGTGCATAATGTCCCCTTTGATGAGTTTCGGCAGTTGTGTGATGAGTCGCCGCAGATCATGAAGTTGTATGTGCGATTGTTGGAGGTTGGATTGGTGGAGTCGCTCCGCAAGACCGATGCACAGCGTTTCGAGAGTGCCCGCGAGCGTTATGAGACCTTCGTGCGTCAATATCCCGAGGCGGCACGCCGTGCGCCAGGTAAGCATATAGCGTCGTACCTGCTGATGACCCCCGAGTCGCTGAGCCGTGTAAGGGCGGGACTGCTGTGACGAAATTGATATAAATCAAGCCATGTTTCGAGCGTAGTGATTAATTTTGTTAAAAATCACTACTATGAATCGCAAAACATTCCTCCAAACAACCGCCACGATGGCCATAGGTGCCATTGTGGGAGATAGTGTACTCAACACCGTATCGGCCACCGAAAACCATAATCCCGCAAACGCAAGCTTCCCGTTGATGGATCTGCACGTGCATCGCTCGGACAAGCAGAGCATTGAGCAGATTGTCGAGAAGTCAAAGCGTATGGGCATAACCTTTGGCGTGATGGAGAACGTCGCACCGTGGGGCATTACCAACGATGAGCAGATGCAGGCATATATCGATGCGATTAAGCCCTACCCCGTATATGTTGGTCTGCAACCTATGAGCCCCGGATGGTCAAAGAATTTCTCGAAGGATATTATCGCTCAGGCCGACTACATCGCCATGGATCCGCAGATGATCCCCAACGCCAACGGCTATGGCGAGGATGTGCAGGTGTGGGAGTACGCCACCTATATCGACGATACCGAGGCCTTTATGGAGCGTAACATGGAGCACTATATGCAGATCCTTGCGGGCGATGACCCGATAGATATCTTTGCGTGCCCGTTGCTTCTACCCTACTGCATAGAGCGTGAGTATCAGAAGCTGTGGACCAAGAAGCGTCTGCAAACCATCATCGACGCCGCCAAAGCACGCAATATAGCCATCGAGATCAGTGATATGATGCGTGTGCCCGACGAGGAGTTTATCCTGATGGCAAAGCGCGCAGGGCTGAAATTCACCTTCGGCTCAGATACACGTGACGAGAAGACCGGTCGACTGGTATATTGCAAGCAGGTTGCCCGCCGATGTGGTCTGACCGAAAAAGATTTCTTCGTACCAAAACGCAAGTTGTAAAAAATTACCCGCCTAACTTCGAGTTAGACGGGTATTTTTTTTTATCAGCCAAACGCCAAAAATAGCCTTGCAAGACAAATTTTAGAACTTAAAAAAACTCTTGGCATTGTTATAACTTATATCCTCAACCATCTTTCCGAGGAACTCTATCTCGCTGGCGGGGAGCAGGCCTGCTTCCACATCGACACCGATAAGGTTACAGAGGGTACGACGGAAGTATTCGTGACGAGGATAGCTCAGGAATGATCGTGAGTCGGTGAGCATACCCACAAAACGACTCAACAGTCCCAGCAGCGAGAGAGCATTCATCTGACGCTCCATACCATCCTTCTGATCGAGGAACCACCAGCCCGAGCCGAACTGAATCTTACCTGCCGTCTCGCCATCCTGGAAGTTACCGATCATCGTGGCTACCATCTCGTTATCGCGGGGATTGAGGTTATAGAGTATCGTCTTGGTCAGGCGGCCCTGCACATCGAGGCGGTCGAGATACTTGGCCATATTCTTCGCCAGCGTAAAGTCGCCAATCGAGTCAAAACCCGTATCCACACCGATAGAGGCCATCTTGCGAGAGTTATTATTACGGATCACGCCGAAGTGGAACTGCTGTGTCCAGCCCGTCTCCCAATCCATAATACCGAACTCCACAAGCATAGCACTCTTATATTTACGCAACTCGCTATCCGTAAGCATCGCTCCACCATATACCTTGGCAAAGATAGTCTCAATCTCGGCGGTGGTGTAATCCTCGGCATAGAACTCCTCGATGCCGTGGTCGCTCAGGCGGCAACCCACACTCTCGAAGAAACGATGACGCACACGCAGAGCATCCAGCAGCGTTGCAAACGAACGAATCTCCACGCCCGACACCTCCGACAGGCGGTCGATATATGCCTTAAACGCCGCAGGGTTCTCTACCGCCATAGCTTTGTCGGGACGCCACGTGGGCAACACCTTGCACTCGAAGCCATCCTCACGACACTTGATATGGTGCTCCAGCGAGTCAATAGGATCATCGGTCGTGCAGACCACCTCCACATTGTAGCGACGCATCAGGCCGCGTGCCGAGTATGCCGGATGTTGCAACATATCCGAGCAGCGGTCGTATATCTCACGAGCCGTCGAGGGCGAGAGCAGACGCTCCTCGCCAAAGGCTGTTTTTAATTCGAGGTGTGTCCAATGGTATAGCGGGTTACGCATCGTGTAAGGTACGGTCTCGGCCCACTTTTCGAACTTCTCCCAATCCGAAGCATCGCCCGTGCAGTAACGCTCTGCCACGCCATTTGTTCGCATCGCACGCCACTTGTAGTGGTCGCCATCGAGCCATATCTCCGCCAGGTTGCGGAAACGGTGATCCGAAGCCACATACTCGGGATTTAGGTGGCAATGGTAGTCAATAATGGGCATCTTCGATGCGTGATCGTGATAGAGGCGCTCGGCCGTAGGGCTTTGCAGCAGGAAATTCGCGTCGTTAAACTGTTTCACGGCTATGGATTTTAATTAATATTAAGCAAATATAACAATTTGCACGCTAAAAATCAATATTCACGCCACCCTACCCGAATGAAATGCGGAGATTTTACTTTTTCTACCCAATATTTACTATATTTGTATAGACTAAAAACCATAACCTAATATGAAAAACATCCTTCATCGTACACTGTTGCTCATCACATCGTTGGTGAGCACTACATCGCTGCTTGTGTCATGCTCATCTGCTGACGACGCGCAGCAATTTCTATCGAAGCTCGACCGCGAGGCTGAAGCCCGCAAGCAGGAGATTCTTTCAACGCCCACAATACTGGATCGGGAGAAACTATACTACATTTCAGCCGAGGGTAACGATCAGAACGACGGTCTCACGCCCGAGACTGCCATTCTCAGCCTTGAGCACCTCAACTCGCTCGATCTGCAGCCCGGCGATGGCGTGATGTTCCGCCGTGGCGACTTGTGGCGCGGACAGTTAAAGGCCAAGCGAGGTGTGACCTACTCGGCATATGGCAAGGGCGAAAAGCCCCGTATCTATGGTTCACCCTACGATGCTGCCAAGGTGGGCAAATGGGTGGAGACCGAGACCAGGAATGTATATATGTACGATGGCGAGTTGCCCAATGATATCGGCACACTGGTATTCAACCATGGTCAGGCACACGCCTTCAAGGTGATGATGATCCACGAGGAGGATGGCTCGACACTCCACATCGAGACCCGCGAGCCCTTCGCATCGTACCGCGACCTTAAGCGCGATCTGGAGTTCTACCACGACTATCGTGGCGAGAAACGAATATATCTCTGCTCGACGGAGGGCAACCCTGCCGAGCGCTTCTCTTCGATCGAGCTTCTGACCAAGGGACACATCGTACTGGCAGCAAGCGGCGCAACCTTTGACAACCTCTGCATCAAATATGGCGGTTCGCACGGCATAGGCAGTGGCACGACAAAGGATCTGACCGTAACGAACTGCGAGCTGGGCTGGATCGGTGGCTCTATCCAGAGTGAAAGTGCTTTCGGCCGCAACCACCCCACGCGCTACGGAAATGCGGTGGAGATCTATGGCGGCTGTGAGAACTTCATGGTAAGCCACTGCTACATCTACCAGATCTACGACGCTGCTGTAACACACCAGCACCAGGGCGATGTGCAGGAGCCTCTCATCATGCGCAACGTCATCTACTCAAACAACCTGATCGAGGATTGCGTCTATTCGGTTGAGTATTTCCTCGGCCGCGAGGATACCATCCAGACGCATCAGATGGAGGAAATTCTTATTGCTAACAACATCATGCGCCGTGCAGGCTACGGCTGGGGCAAGCAGCGTCCCGACAAGGAGACTCCCGCTCACATCAAATCGTGGAGCCACCACACCAACAATGCAACAAACTTCGTAGTTGCAAACAACATCTTCGACCGCAGCACGCACGACCTGCTCAACATTGCTGCAGCCAAGAGCGAATCGATGCCTACGCTCGCGAACAACACCTACATTCAGCATCGTGGAGCAAGCGCCGGATCATGGGGCAGCGAGGGCGTGGTATACACGTTCGACGATACGGTAGCCAAGAGCCTGAAGGAGCTATTTGGCGAGAAGAGTGGAAAAATCATCTTTGTCGAGGAGTAGTTTTTGGCTCTGCGTTGCGCATTCTGCCAAAAATCACTATCTTTAGCCTCACAAAACGAATTTATAACTTTATAACGACAATAGTATGGAATTTGAAGGCGTAGTTTATAAAATAATGCCCGTGACCCGTGGCACATCGGCTCGTGGCGACTGGCAGCGTCAGGAGGTAATCTTCGAGTTGCCCCAGGAGTTTTCGCGCAAGATATGCGTAATCTTTTTCAACAAGGAGTCCGACGTGGCACGTCTGCGTGAGGGTATGACCTGCACGGTATCGGTAAATATCGAGTCACGCGAGTACAACGGCAAGTGGTACACCGACGTGCGTGCTTGGCGCGTACAGCCCAAGGAGGAGACCGCAGCAGCCCCCGCAATGCCCGATATGCCACCTTTTACGGAGGAGCCCGCATACGCAGCACCCGCCGCGCCTATGGCCGAGGTGGATGATCTGCCGTTCTAAAACGAAGATATTACAAATAAAAAAATCCCGAACCTCGTTTAGGCTCGGGATTTTTATTTTCGTACGTCAGACACTACTCTGCTGTTGCGGGCTCTGCGCCGGCGCGGATAACGTCGTGCAACTCAACCTTGAACTCAAGAGCTGCATTGGGGCCGATAGGACCGCTACCAGTTACGCCATAACCCAAATCTGAGGGGATCCACAAGGTGATCTGACCACCCTTGCCCACCAGCTGCAGACCCTCGGTCCAACCCTTGATAACGCCGTTCAAGGGGAACTGGATAGACTCGCCACGCTCGTAAGAAGAGTCGAACACGTAGCCATCCTGCAACTTACCCTCATAGTCCACCTCAACGGTATCCTCGGCAGTAGGCATCACGCTGTTGTCGCCCTCACGGTCGATACGATACAGCAGGCCGCTCTCGGTCTTCTTCACGCCCTTCTGCTTCTCGATCTGCTCCAACCAAGCCTTAGACTCGGCAGCATTCTGCAAAGGCAACTCAGAGATATAGTAGTTCTGAATAAGAGCCTGCGCATAACTCTCGGTCATAATAGCATTGCCGGCAACATAGTCCTTAATAGCCTGCTTGATCCAATAGGTGTGCAGGGGAAGACGAGAGTTGCGGAAATTAACAGCCATAAATGAACCATAAGCCTCCGAAATCTCCTTACGCTGAACATCGTCACCAGCGAAAACATCGAAATCAACGAAGTCCTCACGCACCAGCTGACGGGTAGAGTCGCCGGCGATGATCTCGGCAGCCTTGGCGTTCATACGCTCCATACGTGGACCACGGAAGAACTCGTCCAAGATAGCGCGAGCCTCCTCCTGCTGAGTATCCTCACCTGTGGGTACGGGAGCCAGGATAACCTTCTCCATAGCATCGCACATAACCTCCCAATCCAACTTCAAGTCGGGCATATCGTAGGTAATGCCGTTACCAATATTCACACCAAAAGCGTATGAGAGAGAGTCCAACTGCGACTTGCTACCCTTCTTGTAGGTAGATTTGTTGCTGCCACCGCAAGCAACCAGCGCTGCCGCACATACAACGACAGCCAATGTGTAAATCAACTTTTTCATCTTTACTGTTATAATTTTATTCGTGTTTTCTATCTACGACGCTTAACCTCGACGATCTGCACCTCATAGCGCAGCATCTCGTTGGCCTTGATACCCTTCTCGCTGTCACCCGCCGAGCCGTAAGCCATCGACGAGGGCAACCACAGTGTGAGGTTACCACCCTCACCCACCAGTCGCACGCCCTCACGTAAGCCGGGCAGCAGTTGATCCACGCGCGTACGCAACGTATCCTGACGCTCCGCAACCAGATCGACCTCCTCGCCCGAGAGGTTTGTGGCACGGTAAGTAAGGGCTACCGTATCGCGATCGGTGGCTACCGTGAGGTTCATATCGCCCAGCGCTGCCACCTTATAGGTGAGGCCATTGGGGGTACGCACCACATCGCCATCCGAGGCGGCCAGATCGTTCAGATACTGCTCCTCGTAACGACGCACACGCTCGTAGATGTCATAATTCATATAACTGAGCAGGTAGGTCTTGCCCTCCTCGAGTGAGAAGCGCTCCTTGCCACGCATCGTCTCGTCGATTGCGGCCACCACGACGTCGGCATTGACCGTTGAGTCCATCTGCAGGACGTTGTAGGCAATATTCATACCTATGACATACGACAACGAGTCACGACTATCGACCAGTTCGCTTGAGCCACGACCACCCCCACACGCTGTAATGAAGAGTGCCGCTACAAGCATAAGCCACGTTATCGAAGAGTATTTTCTCATAGTACAATACTTTAAATATCGGATTATCCACCGATTTAATCACGCAAAGATACGAAAATTTCATTTTTTCCATATATTTGCCTGAGAAAAACAACATATAAACCATATGAAGGTTATAATTGACAGTGCAATTCCCTATATTCAAGGCATTTTAGAGCCTTTTGCCGAGGTGTTATATCGCAGCGGCGAAGACTTCACGCCCTCGGATGTACGCTCGGCCGACGTGCTCATCATACGCACACGCACGCGTTGCGACGAGGCGCTGCTCGCAGGCTCCAACGTGAAACTAATCGCCACGGCAACCATCGGCTTTGACCACATCGACCTGGCCTACTGCGCCGCTCACGGCATAGAGGTCGTTACGGCCGCAGGCTGCAACGCCGCAGGCGTATTGCAATGGGTAGCTGCAACGCTGGCGCTACTCTCCGCCAAGGAGGGGTGGCAACCGCACGAGCGGACGCTGGGCATTGTGGGTGTAGGCAATGTCGGCTCTCTTGTTGAGCAGTATGCTCGCGCGTGGGGTTTTCGCGTTCTGCGCTGTGACCCGCCACGCAAAGAGCGTGAGGGGGGAGATTTTCTTCCATTGGAGGAGGTGGCTGCGCAAGCGGATATTATCACGTTCCATACGCCTCTCGATAGCACCACGCACCACCTTATCGACGACTCACTCATAGCCCTTATGCCATCGACGGGCACCATCATCAACGCCTCACGTGGCGAGGTGGCATCGACCAAGGCACTGCGCAAGGCCACACAACGCCTCTGCATAGATGTATGGGAGCGAGAGCCGAATATCGACCTTGCGCTACTCGATAAGGCCTTCGTTGCAACGCCCCATATTGCCGGCTACTCGGCACAGGGCAAGGCCAATGCATCGTCGATCGTAGTACGAGCCATAGCGCAACGTTTTGCGCTTCCTCTGACGGAGTGGTATCCCGAGGCGGTAAAGCCCACCCTGCGCCAACCTATCGGCTGGCAAGAGATGTGCCGAAGTATTGCTACGCATTGCGATCTTGCAGCCCAAACCCGCATCCTGAAAGAGCATTACGTGGATTTTGAGGCTCTGCGCAACAACTACCACTACCGCGAAGAGTATTTCTAAGCGCAGATTATATATTTTTCGATTTTTATCCGTATATTTGTATGACTTTGTGCCCCAAAAAAAAGGGGAGGGGACAACAATGAAAAGTATATTCACACCAATACGCTATCTCTTCAGCGACGACTTTGCGTTACGCTTTGCGCAATGGCGCACAGCCCTTGTTGCGCGTATGCCTTTGGGACTCGCTCTGCGTCGCAAGCGCTATGAGTTGCAGACCGACCACCTTGCGCTGGATGCTTTTGGAATGAGTTTTCACTCGCGCATAGGCTTGGGTGCCGGCTACGACCGCAATGGCGAACTTATAGACGCTATGGCGGCTACGGGTTTTGGCTTTGTGGAGATAGGTACCATAACCCCCAAACCGCAACCCGCATCCCCATCACCTGCCCTGCACCGTCTGGAGGGTGATAGAGCCTTGCTCTACTGCGGGCAGACCGAGAGTCAGGGCGTGGAGCGTGTAATCGAAAATATCAAAAGCCACAACAGCCGAATTATCATCGGCTGCAACATCGCCAAGAACGACAGCACACCCCCGGAAGATGCACCACGCGAGTATCTGCGACTGTTCCGTCCGCTGTATCAGTATGCCGACTACTTCACCGTAAACATCTGCCGCAACTCATCCGAGCGACCATACGTTCCCACCTCGCGCGAGGAGATTATGGCCATCCTGCAACCGTTGTTTGAGTTCCGTCGCGGACAGAACCAATACCGCCCCATCCTGCTCAAGATCTCACCCGATCTGGAGGATGAGCAGATTGACCTGATGACCGACATTATGATCGACACGCCACTCGACGGCATGGTCGCCTGCGCTGCCACTACGGGTCGCTACGGGCTGGAGAACTCGAAGCAGATAATTCACTCGTTAGGCCGTAAGGCCGGCGCCATAACGGGAAGCCCACTGCGTGAGCGAGCATTGGAGGTTGTGCGACGTGTACACTCTCGCGCCAAGGGCACCTACCCCATCATCGGCTGCGGTGGTATATCGACGGCTGACGATGCTATGGCGATGCTCGAGGCGGGGGCTTCGTTGGTGCAGGTGACGACAGAGTATATCTACGGCGGAGGCAAATCGATACGTAATATGCGTGCTGGACTGAACGAACGCCTGCGCAAGGCCCAACAGCGCCAAAACTTACCCACAGAATGATTAAAGCAACTATCATAACCATAGGTGACGAGATACTTATAGGTCAGATTGTCGATACCAACTCGGCAAGTATCTCCAAGCACCTCAACGCGGCGGGCATCACCGTCGAGGAGAAGACATCGATCGGCGACGAGGCCGAGCAGATTGAGCAGACACTCCAACGCGTACTGCTTTCTTCACAGATAGTAATTATTACGGGAGGCTTAGGCCCCACGAAGGACGATATAACAAAACATACGCTGGCACGTATCTTCCACTCGTCGATGCACGAGGATGAGCGTGTATGCAACCACGTGCGCACGCTGCTTGAGCGTCGTGGCATCTCGTTCAACGAACTGAACCGAGGTCAGGCTATGGTGCCCGACTGCTGCACGGTGCTGTTCAATGCCTACGGCACAGCGCCGGGTATGTGGTTCGAAACCGAGCAGGGCGGAGTGGTAATCTCGCTGCCGGGTGTGCCATTCGAAATGGAGCACCTGATGGAGGATGAGGTTATGCCACGCCTGAAGGCTCACTTCTCGCTTCACGCCAATGTGCACCGCACGATGATTACGGCAGGCCTGCCCGAATCGATGCTCGCCGAGAGAATCGAAGAGTGGGAGAATGCCCTGCCCAAGTGGATGAAGCTGGCCTACCTGCCCTCGCCCAACATCGTGCGTCTGCGTCTGTCGGCATACGACAGAGAGGATGGTGCGATAGCACGCGAGGCTATAAATGCGGAGTTTGACAAGTTATACAATATTATTCCCGGCCACATCGTCGGCTTTGAGGGTGCTACGATGCAGTCGCTCGTACACGAGGTTATGCGTGAGCGTGGCCTGACGCTGGCCGTGGCGGAGAGCTGCACGGGAGGAGCGATAGCGTCGCTCTTCACAGCTATGGCAGGGGCTTCGGCTTACTTCCTGGGAGGTGTTGTGGCATACGCCAACGAGGTGAAGCGTGATGTGTTGGGTGTGAACTATGACGATATAATGACACACGGTGCCGTGAGCGAGACCGTGGCACGTCAGATGGCCGAGGGTGTGCGTCGCACGACGGGAGCCGACTACGCCATTGCCACCACAGGCATAGCAGGCCCCACGGGAGGTAGCGAGGCTAAGCCCGTAGGCACGGTGTGGATGGCCGTTGCTACGCCAACGCATACGGTGGCCGTGATGCGTAATTCGGGCCTCGACCGCGGGCAGATCATATCGCGTGCATCGGCATACGCCATTGAACTATTATATAAGGAGTTGAAAGGACAGTAAAACTACAATAATCCAAACTAAACACTATTATTATGAAACTCAGACATTTAGGTTGTCTTACATTGGCTGCGGCGCTGCTTAGCGGTTGCGGTCAGAAGTGGACAAGTGAGGACAAGGGTTCTCACATCGAGATCACACAGGGCAAGGGTGCCACTCTCGGCTACTCAGCAAAGTCAGGTGTGCAGATTCTCACCAAGGGCGGTTATGCTTTCAAGGATTTGAACCGCAACGGCAAGGTGGATATCTACGAGGATTGGCGTAAGCCCGTGCAGCAGCGTGCCGAGGATCTGGCATCGCAGATGACTATCGAGCAGATCGCTGGTCTTATGCTTTACAGTGCCCACCAGGCAGTTCCTACCGAGGAGATCTCGGAGGCACAGATGAAGTTCCTCACCGAGGATAACCTTCGTCACGTATTGGTTACCCGTGTAGGCTCTCCCGAGATTGCTGCAAAGTGGAGCAACAACGTGCAGGCTTACGTCGAGGGTATCGGCCTCGGTATCCCCGCAAACAACTCTTCTGACCCGCGTCACAGCGCCGGCGAGAACGTAGAGTACTACGTAGGTTCTAACGGCGACATCTCTTACTGGCCCTCATCGCTCGGTATTGCCGCTACGTTCGACCCCGCCGTGATGGAGCAGTTTGGTAAGATCGCATCGGAGGAGTACCGTGCGCTCGGTATTGCTACGGCTCTCTCACCGCAGATCGACATCGCTACGGAGCCTCGCTGGAGCCGTTTCAACGGTACATTCGGTGAGGATCCCGACCTCTCAACAGATATGGCTCGTGCATACGTGGATGGTTTCCAGACATCGGAGGGCGACGCCGAGATCGAGGGTGGCTGGGGTTTCCACAGCGTAAACGCAATGATCAAGCACTGGCCCGGTGGTGGCTCAGGCGAGGCTGGACGTGATGCACACTACAGCTTCGGTAAGTATGCCGTATTCCCCGGTGGTCGTCTGGCTGACCATATGAAGCCCTTCGTTGATGGTGCATTCAAGCTCAACGGCAAGACCGGTATGGCTACTGCCGTAATGCCCTACTACACTATCTCTACTGACATCGACACAAAGAACGGCGAGAATGTAGGTAACGCTTATAGCGAGTATCTTATCACTGACGTATTGCGTGGTGAGTATGGCTACGAGGGTGTTGTATGTACCGATTGGGGTGTAACACGTACCCACGCAGCCGTAAACTCATTCGGTTCGGCAAGTTGGGGCGTTGAGCACCTGACCGTAGCAGAGCGTCACTACAAGCTTATCAAGGCTGGCGTCGATATGTTCGGTGGTAACAACGACAAGGGCCCCGTATTGGAGGCTTATGAGATGGGTGTTAAGGAGATGGGCGAGGAGGCTATGCGTGAGCGCATGGAGAAGACCGCCGTACGTCTTCTGCTCAACGTATTCCGTCTTGGCTTGTTCGAGAACCCCTACCTCGACGTAGAGGCTACAAAGGCAACTGTAGGTAACCCCGACTTTATGAAGGCTGGTTACGAGGCACAGTTGCGCTCGATCGTTATGCTTAAGAACAAGGGTGGTGTACTTCCTTTGGCAGAGAAGGCTAAGGTATATGTTCCCGAGGTATGGGTTGCTCCCCGTGCTGCATTCCGTGGCAACGCAGGTGCTGGCGCACGTGCTCAGCAGCCCCAGCAGCAGCCTAAGGGTCACTGGGAGATGCCCGTAGCAGTGGAGATGCTCTCGAAGTACTTCACCGTAGTGAAGACCCCCGCCGAGGCTGACTTCGCAATCGTATTTGTTGATGCTCCCGCCAACGGTACGGGTTACGACCCCGCCGACGTAGAAAAGGGTGGCAACGGCTACATGCCCATCAGCCTTCAGTACAACGACTACACCGCTACACATGCTCGTGAGGTGAGCCTCGCTGGTGGCGACCCGCTGGAGTCATTCACCAACCGTTCTTATAAGGGTAAGACCGTGAAGACCTCTAACAAGGATCAGCTCGACCTTATCCTCAAGACCCGCCGTCAGATGGGTTCAAAGCCCGTGATCGTTCAGGTGGATGTAAACCGTCCTATGGTGATGAGCGAGTTCGAGGGTGTGGCTGACGCTATCCTGTTCGGCTTCAACGTACAGAAGCAGGCCGTACTCGACGTATTGAGCGGTAAGGCGGAGCCTTCAGGCTTGTTGCCCATGCAGCTCCCCGCCGATATGCAGACCGTAGAGGAGCAGTTGGAGGATGTTACTCGCGATATGCGCTGCCACGTGGATAGCGAGGGTAACACCTACGACTTTGCGTTCGGTATGAACTGGAAGGGTGTGATCAACGACGAGCGCGTTGCAAAGTACAAATAATCGCATCCAACAAAAATAGTAATGGCTGCCCGCGCGGGCAGCCATTTTTATATTAACACAAAAATAGGGCACCCGTATGAATGCCCTATTTCTATTTAATGAATCCTAATTAGCGAACCTTGAACTCGGGATCAGCCTTCTGCGGGATAGGCATTGATGCATAGTAACCAGCATCGAACTTCTCGCGTACGGCCTTGAATGCCTCGATAGTGCGCTGTACATCCTCCAGGGTGTGAGCCGCAGTAGGGATGATACGCAGGATAATCTCGCCCTTCGGGATTACGGGGTAGATCACGATAGAGCAGAAGATACCGTAGTTCTCACGCAGGTCAACGATAAGGTTGGTACCCTCCTCGTTACCGCCCTTCATATATACGGGGGTTACGGGTGACTGCGTAACGCCAATCTCGAAGCCGTTCTCCTTGAAACCGGTCTGGATAGCGCGTGTAATCTCCCACAACTTCTCCTGATACTCGGGGTGGTTGCGGATAAGCTCCAGACGCTTCAAAGCACCGATAACCATAGGCATGGGAAGTGACTTTGCGTAGAGCTGTGAACGCATATTGTAACGGAACAGGTTGATCAACCAACGGGGACCGCTGACGAATGCACCGATACCTGCCATAGACTTTGCGAAGGTGTTGAACAATACGTCCACGCCATCAACACAGTCGAAGTGAGCAGCCGTACCACGACCGCCAGGACCCATAGTACCGAAGCCGTGAGCATCGTCAACCAACAGACGGAAGTTGAAATCCTTCTTAGCCTTAACGATAACATCCAGGAAGCCGAGGTCACCCTTCATACCGAATACACCCTCGGTGATTACCAACACACCACCACGCTGTGATTCAGCGAGCTCGGTAGCGTGCTTCAGCTGAAGGCGGAGTGACTCCTCGTTGTTGTGAGCATATACGAAACGCTTGCCCTTGTGCATACGCAGACCGTCGATGATACATGCGTGGCACTCGGCATCGTAAACCACTACGTCACGCGGAGTGAGCAAGCAGTCGATAATTGAGATCATACCCTGATAGCCGAAGTTCAACAGGAAGGCATCCTCCTTACCAACGAACTCGGCCAACTCACGCTCCAACTGCTCGTGATACTTGGTCTGACCGCTCATCATACGAGCACCCATAGGTGCTGCCATACCAAACTCCTGAGCGCCGGCTGCATCAGCCTTACGAACCTCGGGGTGGTTAGCCAGACCGAGGTAGTTGTTAAGACTCCAGTTGAGCATCATCTTACCGCGGAAACGCATGTGGGGGCCCAACTCACCCTCCAACTTGGGGAATGCAAAATAACCGTGAACCAACTGCATATACTGACCAATCGGGCCACCGGTATTCTTCTCTAATCTTTCGAAAATATCTACCATAATAGTTTATATTGAGTTATTAGTTTTCGTTTTGCTATGCAAAGAAACACAATTCTTTCCTATTTGACAAATTTTTTGTCCTATTATCTCCTATTGCAAATCAATAACAAGTGTGGTAACGCCTCTGGCGGCTACCTCGTACGCCATCGTCGTGGGTAGAGCCGAGTATGCCAGATCGTGGCGAGCATCGGTACGATAGCTCTTTACGCTCTTCACTCGCTTCTGCCACTGCTTGGGAAGCGCAATATCTACGCCGTGATTCTCAAAATCGGAATTTACAAACACGGCAACGATCTGTCGCTTATCGGGCGAGAGGTATGCCGTGGCAGCCAATGTATCCACATCGTCAGCACCCGCAAGGTCAATGCGCTTATAGTTGGGGCGGATAAAACGGCTGAAATTACCCAGCACCCACAACATCTTATTGGCCGAGATGTAGCCTCCCTTATGTATATCACCGTCGGTTGCGTGCAGAGCCACCAGAGCGTGATCGCCCTTGAGCTCCATAGCCTTCCAATAGCACCACGACACGGCATTCATATCGACAAAGTCGCTATGCATCACACGCGCCATCATCAGAGCGGCCTGAATATCACCGTGATTGCCCTTCTGCCAATCCTCCGTGATACCGCCATAGCGCTGAGAGTTAGGCAACAGACACCACTCCGACGAGTGATAATCAAGGCCATACTTCTTGGCCTCAGCCCCCGCTAAACGGTGCGTCGAGCGCATATCCTCGCTGGTGAAGTGGTTGTGATATGGGTGTGCCATAAACTCCTTATCGACGTGTCGCAGATCGCCCAGATAGTGAGGCGACTGCTTATCAAAGAACATATACAACTGCCTGCCGGGAGCCTCCATAGCGTCGTTATCGAAGCGTGATGTCAGCGACTCATACTGCGAATATACGGCTCGGAGCAACGCCGTCTCGGCAACGCACATACGTACAGCGTCAAACTTTGCCGAGCGAGAGAGCTCCTTATCCAGCTCACGGAACATACGGTTTATCTGGCTATTGCGCCACGGCGAGCCCTCCTGACGTGGGGTGTTCCACTCCACCTGCGGCTCGTTGATAGGGCTGATGTAGGGAATATTAAATCCCTTCTCCATCAGATGCTCCGCGACATCGACCAGATACTTGGCATAGTCATCGTAGCAATCGTCACGAAGGTTGGCACTACTAAACGTGGGGGCATAGCCCTTGCCATTTTTGGTCAGCTGCACCAGCGGAGAGTTAGAGAAGAGTATAAACTGATTGCAACCGCGATCCTTGGCCGCCTGCATAAAATACTCCTGACCGGCACACTTGCCCCAATCGTAGCTCTTGCCGTCCACGGTCTTATATGACTCGGCACGACGCTGATAGGGGTAGATATCCGCTTCGGGTTGCTCCAAAGTGCCTGCACCGAGATTTACTCGCCACATCGTAAGTCCGATACCCACGGGGTTACCCGCAGCGTCTGTCTGCAGCGAGAAGAGTAGATCGGCAATATCACGCTTGGGCACCTCGCCCCAATATTTTCCCACGAAGTTTCCACTCCACGCATCAGCAGCACCGAAAAACTCGATAGTCTGATACTGAGTTTCGGGATTGATCGAAATCTTCTGCTGGGCCGACAACGTGGTCGCCACACAGAGGAAAAGAGCAAATAACAGATTACGTTTCATACACTATTTAGGTTGTTAATTTTTCTCCCACCAGCTAACATACTCCACCTCCTCGGCCGACAAAGCGCGGTCGTAGATGGCTATGCCGCCGATATCGCCCTTGAAGAAGTTTCCAATACGCTTATTGACAAACACCGCACCCACGGTAAAGTCCGAGCCATTGTCGCCTATGCCATCGGGGAAGTAGTAGGGGTTTTTCACCTGACGCAAACCCTCGGGATAGCCCTCAAAGCCCGTGGTGTGGTCGATAAGTTCCTCCTCGCGCGCTTCGAACTCGCCGTTGAAGTACGAGCGGATATACTCGCCATCGTAGGTAAATGCCACGGCACACCACTCATCTGCAGGAACACGCTGCGGCGAAGCCGAGTAGTCAATCGAATAGGGGAACGGCGGTGTAGGCTTTCCCGTGCGAGAGATGTGGCCACACACCTGATGTGCGCCGTTGTAGTGAGGCAGCGACACGAACAGTCCATACTGGCGTTTGCCACCATCCTCATACTCGTTCCACATACCTGCCACGAAGCCTATCTGCTCGGCAGTCCACCTCACCCACGCCACGACGGTCACCTCGCCACTCTGAACATTCAACGCACCGGTCTCGGCATAGGGGATATAGAGATAATCATCGCCATCAAAGTGCAGAGCCCTGTCGGACAACGGGCCCTCAGCCACCAGCGTAGGCATCGCCCCCGCCTCACCCCGCAGCGTTGCATCCACACCCGTTGCCGAGAGATAGTCCTCGGAAGCGAAGTCCCAGTATGCCACCAGATTAGGCACACTCTCCAGACGGCGCGCCACCTCGGTGCGGCTGTCGCATCCCGTAGCAACAAAAAACGCAAAGGCAAGGGTTAAAATGGAAATGATTCTCATACGATTAATTTTGAGCAAAGATAGCGAAAAAAGGGCGTCGGTGTACCGCCAAGTACGGTAAATAGATTGTCAGCACTATAAAAATAGGTATTTATACTTATCTCGGAAGAAAAGTTTGCACGCAAGGTGCGATATAACGGGATTTTTTCTTATCTTCGCAAAAAGATATAAAGATTTTTAGATATGAAATACAATAGAATACTTCTCAAATTGAGCGGAGAGTCGCTTCAGGGCGCACAACGATATGGTCTTTCACCCGAGGTTTTGCAGTCATACGCCGAGCAGATCAAGGCTGCTGCCGACACAGGCGTGCAGATTGGCATTGTTATTGGCGGAGGTAACATATTCCGTGGCTTGCAGGGCGCAAAGAAGGGTTTTGACCGTGTGAAGGGCGACCAGATGGGTATGCTCGCAACGATTATCAACTCGCTGGCACTGCACTCGGCACTCGAGGACAATGGCGTGAAGGCCAAGGTATTGACCTCGATCCGTATGGAGCCCATCGGCGAGTACTACTCAAAGGCAAAGGCCATCGAATACCTGGAGGCCGGCTACGTGGTAATCATCGGCGGTGGCACATCGAACCCCTACTTCTCGACCGACACGGCTTCGGCTCTCAGAGGCATCGAGATTGAGGCGGATGTGATGTTCAAGGGCACACGTGTGGATGGCGTCTATACGGCTGATCCCGAGAAGGACCCCACGGCGACGAAGTTTGACAAGATCACCTTCGACGAGGTGTATAACCGCAACCTGAAGGTGATGGATATGACCGCCTTTACGCTCTGCAAGGAGAACGGCCTCGACATCATCGTATTCGATATGGATACCGAGGGCAACCTGGCAAAGGTGCTCAATGGTGAGCAGATCGGCACGCTGGTATGCAAGGAGTAATTTTTATTATAAACACCTATAAGATAAAGACTATGAATATTAAAAATTTCAGCCGCAAGGCATATATTATTTTGGCAGCCATTGCCCTCATCGCAATCGCTGCTCCCGAGAGCATCATGGCACAGGATCGTGCCGAGATCGAGGCTACAACACTTGTAAAGCCCGGACAGAAGGCTCCCGATTTTACCGTAGAGATGGTCGATGGCCAGAAGGTTACACTCTCTTCGCTCAAGGGCAAGATCGTGCTTATCAACTTCTGGGCTACATGGTGCCCTCCCTGCCGTGAGGAGTTCAAGCGCGTGCAGAAGGATATCATTGACCACTTCAAGGGTCAGGATTTCGTCTTCCTGCCCATCTCACGCGGCGAGAAGAAGGCAACCGTAGATCAGTTCCGCGACAAGCAGGGCTACACCTTCCCGATGGGACTGGATCCCACGCAGGAGATCTACAAGAAGTATGCTGCCAACTACATCCCCCGCAACTTTGTCGTAGGCAAGGATGGTAAGATAATCTACGTATCGGTAGGCTACGAGGCTTCGGAGTTCGAGGCTATGATCAAGGCTATCGAGGCGGCACTGAAGTAAAAACTAATAACAATAACTACTATGGATACTAAAACAATCATCAATGCAGCAACCGACCGCATGAAGCGTACGGTAGAGCACTTGGACGATGAGTTGCTCAACATTCGTGCAGGCAAGGCTTCAACCAACGTACTGAATAGCGTATTTGTCGATTACTATGGCTCGCAGACTCCCGTATCGGGCGTAGCAAGTGTGACCGTACCCGACGCACGCACAATCTTGATCCAGACATGGGACAAGAATATGATCCGCCCCATCGAGAAGGCTATCCTCGATTCAAACATCGGCCTGACCCCCTCGAACAATGGCGAGACCATTCGTCTGACGATTCCCCCTCTCACTGAGGAGCGTCGTAAGGAATTGGTTAAGCAGGTGAAGGGCGTTGGCGAGAATGCCCGCATCAGCCTGCGTAATGCACGCCGCGATGCTGTGGAGGCATTCAAGAAGGCCCAGAAGGAGGGTATGCCCGAGGATGAGGCAAAGGATGGCGAGACCCAGGCACAGAAGCTCTTGGAGAAGTTCTCAAAGCAGTTGGATGTCCTGATGGAGGCCAAGGAGAAGGAGATTATGACCGTATAATCACAAATAAAACCAAACACAAAGGCTGCCACCCAATTTCGGCAGCCTTTTTAACAAAAACCGAACAACAATGAAGAAGATTTTCACACTGCTCTGTGGCGTGATGCTGGCCGCAACCGCCCTGGCACAGCAGACGCGCGACATACAGGTTATCGGCCACCGTGGCGGTCGCTATGAGTTTGAGGAGAACACGCTCGCAGCCTTCAAAGGCTCTTATGCTGGAGGTGTACGTGCCTACGAAACGGATATTCGCCTGACGGCTGATGGCGAACTGGTAGTGCTCCACGACTCATCGCTCAAGCGTATGACGGGCGTGGATATGGACGTCGAGAAATCAAAGCGCAAGGATATTGAGAAGGTACGCACACTGAAGGGCAATCCCATCCTGTTCCTTGACGTGCTGGCAGATTACTTCTCTACTACGGAGATTCTCTACATCGAGTGGGAGATGAAGACCGACAACTACACCGAGGAGCAGCTAAAGGGCTACTGCGACAAGGTGTATCAAACGGTTATGAGCAAGCGTCCCGCAACGGCGCTCTACATCTTCTCATCATTTGACCACCGTGCCCTGCGCACGATGAAGGAGCGTCATCCCGATGCAGAGTGTATGCTCATCACGGGCAATCCGATGAACGAGCAGACTATCGCCACAACGAAGAGCCTTGGACTTAAGCGTGTAGCCTGCGGCGTAGAGGGCACATCGCGTGCGGCAATGACTCAGGCTCATAAGGAGGGGTTGATCGTAAACCTGTGGCCCGGCGGCTCGATAGAGGATTTTCAGCTGGCTTTGGCCTTAGGCGCTGATATTGCTTGTACGGATTATCCCGTAAAAGTGTTGCAGTTCATCAGCGAGAAGATGCCCTGGATCAAGGGAGCAAAAGATATTAGATAAAGAAAAGCCCGCCTAATAAGCGGGCTTTTTCATAGTTTATTGGAATTGTATAAAAAGAGGGATTTCAAGGCCTGCGAAGCCCGAAAAAGCAGAGTTTACTCGGCGTAAATGAGCATTTTGAGGGCGAGCGTAACACCGAAATCACCTTTTTAGACAATTTACAACCGAGGAACGCGTTGCATGCGGGCTATAATCTCCTCACCCAATGCACTCTTCGCCTCAATATGGTCGAGCGTTGCCTGCACAAAGGGATTGCTCTCGAAGTCGCCGCGCACCTGCTCGAAGTCCATATCCTTCTCCGTGCGCGAGCCATCCACACCAAAGCCCGTACGTGAGGCCAGCGAGAACTCCTTGCGGGCATCATCATATATCATACGGTCGAGCCCTACCACCGCTTCGCGCCACTGCTCGACGATTCGGATAACATCATCGGCGGTCATCTCCGCGGGGTTCACACCATAGAACTCCTCCAAATGATCGTAGACCCACGTCCACTCGTAGGTGTAGTAGTTCTCGTGCATCGTGCGCCACTCTTCGTTTACCTCCTTAAGCATGTTTATCTTTCCCGACTCGATACCCTCAATCACACGAATAACCTCGCTCTTGGGAGCAATCAGACCCGAGAGATCAACCCACTCGCCACTGCCGATGGGCGTATCGGGACGCAGGCGCTCACGAATCTCCTCATTACTGCGGAACTCCGTAATTTCCAAGCGTTTGATAATTGAATTACCGAGGAACTTATGTAATGCCGTCTCATAGAACTTTATACCCTTCACCAGCGCCGAATTCTTGATCTTGGCACTATGGAATGAATACAGGTCCGATAGTTCGCCGCTGGCGTAACGCAGATTCTGCAACGTCTTCAGACCCTTCATCATCTTCTGCACGGTGTAGGGGCTGAGGTGGTTGTAGTTGATGTAGTCAAGACGGTTAGGATCGGTACGCTTGTCACGCTTGGGCCACTTCTGCACATCGCGAATCGTACCCACCGAACGCAGATTTACTCCCGGCACAAGATACGTCGTATTATTCTGCTCGATAAGGTATGAGAACGGCAGGTTCGTAGTGTCCGAGTTATTGACGTGGCGACCCATAACCAGCGAGAAGGCGCCCACACGGGCTGGCCACAGAATATAGGAGTTAGAGGTGGTCTTGGCGCCACGCTCCAGCATACCCTGATGTATGGGGCCGAGCTTATACATATGGTTACTCTGGTTAGAGCCCGAACCGGCATTCATAAACGAGAACATGCCGGCAATGAGTAGCGTCGATTTATGGTGCGTAACGGTGAACGGCCCGGCAAAGATGGCACACGCCTCGCCATTCTCACCTTGGCAGTTGCTGAAGAACAACGAATCCGAAGCCGAGTAGTTGTGACCAATCTTGCACGCCTGACCCACAAAACAACGCGATAGCATAGCGCCCTCATCCACACGCGTACCGCTCGAGATGATAAAATCGTCGCACACCACGCCGTGACCTATGTGCACGGGAGCCTGCAGATTACTGTTTATCGAACCATTGGTAAGACGTGAGGTGCCCGCCACGGTGCAGTAGTCACCGATGCGGACGTTGCGCAGCGAACCCGAGTTGGTGATCTTCACAAAAGAGCCTATGCTACCCATCGACGAGGAGTGCTTCGAGGTGTAGTGGTCGGCCATCTGACGTAGCCGCTCGGTCAGTGCAGGACGGTGGCGATACATAGCCATAATGTAGGCTGTATGGGCCGAGAGTTTATCGCTGATATAGACCTCGCGGCCACCCGTCTCGTTGAGCACATTTACCGCTACGCCATTGCCGAATGAGGAGTGAGAATCGACCAGAATGAGATCGACATTTTCGATAAGCGTATCGTGACCGATGGTGTAGTTGGCAATGTAATTATGCACGTTATCTATCGAGCAATTGTCGCCCACCACCACATTATGCAACGTGGCGTGACGCACTCCAGCCACACGTTTAAGGCCACCGTCTAAGGTAAACTCACGATCGAAAACACCCAGACGCACATCGCCCGAAAAACGGACATTGTGGACGTTATTGGTAGAAAAACGCTCGGTAACCATCACACGGCTCCACTCCTCGGCCGTGCAGGCCTGCGCCTCAAGAGCCGAGATCTCGGCATAGGTAAGATGTCTGTAACTCATCTGCAATTATATATTTTGATAGGGCAAATATACTATTTTCGTAGCAAAAACAACAAAAAGGGGTGGTAAAATCTACCACCCCGCATGAAAAAGGAAATCTTATGTTTAGTTAGAAAAGGTCAATTTGCCATCGTGGGCATCAATCGTAATCGCTCGGTCGCGATCCACCTCTCCGGCAAGGATACGCTTCGATAGGTCGTTGACCACCTCGCGCTGGATGGTTCGCTTCACGGGACGTGCGCCATACAACGGATCGTAACCCATCTGCGCTATCGCCTCACGTGCGGCGGCGGTGTATTCGAGCGTGATACCGTTATGCTGCAACATACGGCTGATTATACCCATCTGAATATCGACAATGCGCTCGATGTCGGCGCGCGTCAGCGGCTCAAACATCACAATCTCGTCGATACGGTTCAGGAACTCGGGCTTGAGTTGCATCTTGAGCAACTCCACCACATCGCGACGTGTGCGCTCCACCACATCCTCCGAGACCTGACCCTTGTCGAGGGCTGCCGAGAAGTTCTCCTGGATGATGTGAGAACCCATATTCGAGGTCATAATGATTATCGTATTGCGGAAATCGACCGTACGGCCCTTATTATCGGTCAGGCGACCATCATCCAGCACCTGCAACAGAATGTTGAAGACATCGGGATGCGCCTTCTCGATCTCGTCGAGCAGCACAACAGAGTAGGGCTTACGGCGCACTGCCTCGGTGAGTTGTCCGCCCTCATCGTAGCCCACATATCCCGGAGGAGCTCCCACCAGACGTGATACGCTGTGACGCTCCTGATACTCGCTCATATCGATACGGGTCATCATCTGCTCATCGTTGAAGAGGAACTCGGCCAGCGCCTTCGCCAACTCGGTCTTACCGACACCCGTCGTTCCGAGGAAGATAAACGAGCCGATAGGCTTGCGTGAGTCGTTCAGTCCCGCACGCGAGCGGCGCACAGCATCCGAGATAACCTCAATGGCCTGCTGCTGTCCCACTACACGACGATGCAACTCCGCCTCCATATGGAGCAACTTCTCACGCTCCGAAGAGAGCATACGCTGCACGGGAATACCTGTCCAGCGAGCCACAACCTCGGCTATATCCTGCGACGTGACCTCCTCGCGTATCATCGCATCGCCCGCAGAGGTCGTCAGGCGCAACTGCTCCTGCAGGGCCTCAATCTGACGCTCGGCCTCCGTAATCTTACCGTAGCGGATCTCCGCCACACGACCATAGTCGCCTGCGCGCTCGGCCTGCTGTGCCTCGATTTTGAGGTGTTCGATCGCCTCCTTGTTCTGCTGTATCTTCTGCAACAGATCGCGTTCACCCTGCCACTTGGCACGCAGAGCAGCCTCCTTGGATTTGAGTTCCTCAATCTCGCGTGTGAGCGTCTCCACACGCTCCTTATCGTTCTCGCGGCGGATAGCCTCGCGCTCAATCTCCAACTGACGTATGCGACGGTCGAGCGTATCAATATCCTCGGGCACGGAGTTCATCTCCAGACGCAGACGTGATGCCGCCTCATCCACCAGGTCAATAGCCTTATCGGGCAAAAAGCGTGACGTGATATAGCGATGCGAGAGCTCCACGGCCGAGATAATAGCCTCGTCCTTGATACGCACCTTATGGTGGCTCTCGTAACGCTCCTTCAAGCCTCGCAGGATGGAGATGGCATCCTCGGTGGTAGGCTCATCAACCATAACCTTCTGGAAACGGCGCTCCAGGGCCTTATCCTGCTCAAAATATTTCTGGAACTCGTCGAGCGTCGTAGCACCTATGGTACGCAACTCGCCACGGGCAAGGGCAGGTTTAAGAATATTGGCGGCATCCATCGCACCGCTCGACTTACCTGCGCCAACCAGAGTATGTATCTCGTCAATGAAGAGCAGTATCTCGCCATCGCTGGCAATGACTTCCTGCACAACACCCTTCAAACGCTCCTCGAACTCACCCTGATACTTCGCACCCGCCACCAACGCACCCATATCGAGCGAGAAGATCTGCTTCGACTTAAGATTTTCGGGTACATCGCCATTCACCACTCGGTGAGCAATACCCTCGGCAATAGCGGTCTTACCTACGCCCGCCTCGCCTACGAGGATGGGGTTATTTTTAGTACGGCGCGAGAGAATCTGTAGCACACGACGTATCTCCTCGTCACGGCCAATAACGGGGTCGAGCTTGCCGCTACGAGCCATCTCATTGAGGTTGATGGCATACTTGCCCAGCGCATTGAACTCCTGCTGCGAGGTCTGCGAATCAACCGTAGCACCCTTGCGGAACTCGCGGATGGCTACGACCAACTCCTTCTCCGAGGCGCCTGCACGCTTAAGCATATCGGCAGCCACACCTCGCTCGGCCACAAGACCCAACAGAAGGTGCTCCACCGAGGCATACTTATCGTTAAAGGTGCGTGTAAAATCGACGGCACGCTGAATCACTTTCGATGTGTCGGTAGAGAAGTACTGCTCGCCATTGCCACCCGAAACCTTCGGCAACGACTCAACGGCACGGCGTACCTCCTCGCGGAGCATTGCCACATTTACACCCACGCGTCCGAGCAGGAACGCTGCAAGCGAGTCATCCTCGCGCACAAGAGTAAAGAGCAGGTGCTGCGGCTCCACGGCCTGCTGACCCGCCTCACGCGCAAGAGACACGGATGTCTGCAGAGCCTCCTGCGCCTTGATTGTAAGTGAATTGATGTTCATATTGTTTTGTTTTAATTTGTTTTCACACTCTATTCACTTCATTCACTCGCAAATCCTTTGCCAACGACCCAAATCGGACATTCAAAACACAAATTGGCAGATATTGGCAGAAAAAAATGCCACAACAAGACATTTTGTCCTATTGTGGCATAGATCCATTCGAAGGTCTATTACTGCTGCAATCGCTCACGCATAACGTGCAACTCCTTGCGCCACGTGACGGCACATATCACGGTTGCTATAACGCAGGCGGCGGTGAACATCCAGAACGTCACGCCCCAACCCAGGTCGGAACCTGCAACCTGTCCCACGATAATTTTCGAGAGTAACGCATCGCCCAGCAGATAACCAAACAGACCCACAAAGCCTGCGGCGGTACCTGCGGCATTCTTCGGCACGAAACTCAGGGCCTGAATACCGATAAGTGCAATGGGTCCATAAACGGCAAAGCCCGTAAGTCCCAGCGAGAAGTAAATAACCATAGGCAGAGCCGCCTCGCCGCCAAACACCGATGCAACGGCATCAGCCTGCCAATAGCACAGTACGCCCACGAGCACCATCAACATATAGATTACATTGACGGGAGCGCAACGACCCTGGAAGAAACGAGACGAGAGCCATCCGCAGATGATCGTGCCGGGGATACCCGCATACTCAAAGAGCGAGAATGCCACGCGGCTCTCCGAGGCCGACATAATCTGCATATCCTGCAAATAGGTGGGCGACCAGTCGCTGATACCATAGCGGATGAAATAGACGAATACGTTGGCTATGGCGATCATCCACAGCAGATGATTCTTAAAGACGTAATCTACGAACAGACGACGGAACGGGATGGTTGTCTCCTCGCCTGCGGCAGCCTTGCGGCTGGTATAGTCGTTACGATACTCCTCAATAGGGGGCAGACCGCACGACTCGGGCGTATCACGCAGTGTCCACCAACAGAACGCTGCAAAGAGGATAGCCACCACCGAGGGGAAGATAAATGCTGCGCGCCAGCTCTCCGCAATACCCATCGAAGCGAAGACCACCACGCCAGCCGAAACAAGCAGACCGAGTGAGCCGCCACCCACATTGTGCGAGCAGTTCCATATCGACATCTTGAAACTACGCTCGTTCTGCGAGAACCAATGCGCCATGATACGTCCGCACGGAGGCCATCCCATACCCGAGAGCCAGCCCACGGCCAGCATAAAGGCAAAGAGAATACCACCATTGACGGCGATAGATGCAGAGTAAGGTATCAATCCTACGGCAGCCATTACGGACGAGGCGATGATAAGTCCCACGACAAGGAACTTGCGGGCATCGGAGTGATCCGAAAGGCTACCCATCAGGAATTTACTGAAGGCGTAAGCGATAGGGATACCCGCCATAGCGAAACCGGCGGTCTCCTTATCGAGCAGGCCATCCTCCATCATACCGGGTGCGGCGAGCGAGAGGTTTTTGCGAACCAGGTAGTAGGCCGCATAACCAAAGAATGCTCCCAAAAATACTTTTAATCGCATACGGCGGTACTCGCCGTCAATCTTATCGGCTGCCAAACGAGGCTTGGCGGCAGGGGGTGAGAAGAATTCAAGCATTTTATTTCGTTTAATTATTACACAAAACCATTCGAGGTCTTAAACAAAAGTACTATTATTTCGACGGATAGACAAGTTTTTTTTGAATTTTCACTATCTTTACGCCAAACAAAACATTTGAGAGATGAATATTACCGAACGTCACGAATTTATCACCCGCGAAGTGGAGGCCAAGGGACAGGTCAGCGTAACCGAACTTTCGGTTCTGCTCAACGTATCGGAGGTTACCATCCGCAAGGATCTCACCATCCTCGAGCAGGCAGGCGTGCTCTACCGCGCTCACGGCAAGGCGATCAAAATCAGCCCCTACATCAACGACCGCGACGTGAACATCAAGGAGCATCAGTTCCCCGCCGAGAAGACCGCCATCGCCAAGCGTGCGGTGCGTCTGATCGAGCCCAACGACTCGATCATCATCGCCTCGGGAACGACGGTGCAATACCTCGCGCGCGAGATTCAGCCCGACGACAGCGGCCATCTGACCGTCATCACCTCGGCGCTGAACGTGGCAACCATACTCTCCAAGAGTCGCAACATCGACGTTATCCAGCTCGGAGGCATCGTGCGTGGCTCGTCGCTCTCAACCATCGGCTGCGATGCGGAGCGTCAGCTGGAGAACTATACCGGCAGCAAGCTCTTCATAGGTGTGGACGGCATCGACCCCGAGCACGGTCTCTCTACAACTAACCTGCTGGAGGCCAATCTGAACCGTGTAATGATAGGCGCTACGGAGAAGGTCATCGTATTGTGCGACTCGTCGAAGTTCGGACGCCGTGGTTTCAGCCGCATCTGCGGTATCGACGACGTGGATCAGATCATCACCGACAACGGCATACCCCGCCATATGCTCGAGGCTCTGGAGGCTCGCGGCATAGAAGTAACTGTTGTCGAGGCGTAATTTCTCGCCCTCGGCAGCCATAGTTGGCAAAAAAATTACTACCTTTGCGCTATTATGAGCGAATTTATTGTTTCGGCACGAAAATACCGCCCTGCCACATTCGAATCGGTAGTGGGTCAGCAGAGCATCACCTCGACGCTCCGAAACGCTATAGAGCGTGGTCAGCTGGCACACGCATACCTCTTCTGCGGTCCTCGCGGAGTGGGTAAGACAACGTGTGCGCGTATCTTCGCCAAGGCGATAAATTGCCTCAATCCCATAGGCTCGGAGGCGTGCAACGAGTGTGAGTCGTGCCGTGCCTTCAACGAGGGTCGCTCGATGAACATCCACGAGTTGGATGCCGCATCGAACAACTCGGTGGATGACATCCGTGCTCTGATCGAGCAGGTGCGCATCATGCCACAGATCGGCAAGTACTCGCTCTTCATCATCGACGAGGTGCATATGCTCTCGCAGCAGGCTTTCAATGCCTTCCTCAAGACGCTGGAGGAGCCGCCCCGTCACGCAGTATTCATCTTGGCGACTACCGAGAAGCATAAGATCATCCCCACCATCCTTTCGCGCTGTCAGGTTTACGACTTCAACCGCATCAAGGTTGAAGATTCGGTTCACTACCTGCGCCACATCGCCGACAAGGAGGGGGTACGCTATGACGAGGAGTCGCTGAACCTCATCGCACAAAAAGCCGATGGCGGTATGCGCGATGCGCTGTCGATGTTCGACAAGGCCGTATCGTTCTGCAACGCCGACCTGCAATACAAGGCCGTGGCACAGACTCTGAACGTGCTGGACTACGACACATACTTCACGATGACCGAGCAGCTGCTCGCAGGCAACTATACACAGGCACTCATCGACTTCGACCAGGTGCTGGCCAAGGGATTTTCAGGTCAGACATTTATGGCTGGATTGAATCAGCATATGCGCGATCTGCTGCTGGCCAAGGGCCCCGCAATATCGCTTATCGAACTCACCGGCTCGCTGCTGGAGCGATATCGTCGCCAAGCAGAGAGTTGTTCGGAGGAGTTCCTCTTTGGAGCCATCTCGATACTCACCGAATCGGATGGACGCATAAAGCAGTCGTCGAATCAGCGTCTGTTGGTTGAACTGGGACTTATGAAGATTGCAAGTCTCGGCAAAAAAAAAAATGACGACGACCCCTTAGACGAGTGCTACACGCTCCCCGACCTCCCCACAACCATTACACCCGCAGGTGGTAGTGCCGTGCAGGCTGCAAGCGTAGTCCCCGCGACGAGCGCACAATCTGCTACGCCCACCCCGCAGCCAACACCGGAGGTCAAGGTATCAACACCCGACCCTCAGGTCAAGACACAGACAACGGTGGCGGAGCCAGCGCCGCGACCAGCAACAGGAATGCATCGTTCGTCGGTGGCATCGTTCTCCATAGCAAGTATGATGAGTGCTATGGCGGCCGAGAGGGAACAACCCGCTGCAACGCCCGAACAGCCGCAGCCACAGCAGAGGCAGGATTTCGACCCCGAGAGCGAGCAGAAGATTGCCAATAATCGCAAGGCTGTGGTACAGGCTATTCTGCTGGAGCGTCCACGTTTTGTGGTGGCTTTTGAGCAGATGAAGGTGCAGGGTCACACCATCGTGGTGGAGGTGCCCTCGCAGACGCTCTACGAGGAGATCATGCGCTCGAAGACCGAGCTGCTGCTCACCATTGCACGCACGGCAGGCGTGGAGGGCTCGCTGGAGCTGGAGGTGAAGGTGAATGATCAGGTGCGAGCCGCACGACCTATCAAGTTGGAGGATCGCATACACTATATGACCGAAAAGAATCCTATGCTCGCCGAACTGAAGAAGGTTCTGGAGATGGAGTATGAATAGACATAAACAAAACGATAATAGGAAAACAATGGCAACAAAGAATTTTGTAGAAGAGCTCGAATGGCGTGGTATGATTCACACCATTATGCCTGGCGCAAAGGAGCAACTCGAGAAGGAGATGACTACGGCCTATCTGGGCATTGACCCCACGGCCGACTCACTGCATATTGGTCACCTGGTAGGTGTTATGATTCTGAAGCACTTCCAGATGTGTGGCCACCGCCCTATCGCCCTTGTGGGTGGTGCTACGGGTATGATTGGCGACCCGAGTGGTAAGTCACAGGAGCGCAACCTGCTGGATGAGGCTACCCTTCGTCACAATCAGGAGGCTATCAAGGCACAGCTCGCGAAGCTTATCGACTTTGAGTCGGATGCCGAGAACAAGGCTCTGCTGGTGAACAACTACGACTGGATGAAGGAGTTCTCATTCCTCGACTTTGCACGCGACATCGGCAAGTGCATCACCGTTAACTATATGATGGCCAAGGACTCTGTGAAGAAGCGTTTCTCGGGCGAGGGCGAGGGTATGTCATTCACCGAGTTTACATATCAGCTCCTGCAGGGTTACGACTTCCTGCACCTCTACCAGACGCTGGGCTGTAAGGTTCAGTTGGGAGGTGCCGACCAGTGGGGTAACATCACCACAGGTACGGAGCTTATCCGCCGCAAGCTGGGCTCGGAGAATGAGGCATTTGCAATCACCTGCCCCCTTATCACCAAGGCTGACGGCACGAAGTTCGGCAAGACCGAGAGCGGCAACGTATGGCTCTCACCCCGCTACACCTCACCCTACAAGTTCTATCAGTTCTGGTTGAACGTGAGCGACGAGGACGCAAAGCGCTACATCAAGATCTTCACCCTGCTCGACCGCGAGACCATCGAGTCACTCATCGCTCGCCACGAGGAGGCTCCCCACTTGCGTGAGTTGCAGAAGACGCTGGCTAAGGAGGTTACCACGATGATCCACTCCGCGGAGGAGTACGAGAAGGCTGTCGAGGCATCGCAGATTCTCTTCGGTGGTGCCACATCGGAGGCTCTGCACCGTCTGGATGAGCAGACGCTATTGCAGGTGTTCGAGGGCGTGCCCCAGTTCACTATCAAGCGTGAGCAGTTGGGTTGCACGTTCGTTGATCTGTGTGCCGACCTCACGAAGGTATTCCCCTCAAAGGGCGAGTGCCGCAAGATGGTTCAGGGCGGTGGCGTGTCGCTCAATAAGGAGAAGGTTACAGATCCTATGCGTGCGGTTACCGAGGCTGACCTTATCGCCGACAAGTATATGATTGCACAGCGCGGTAAGAAGAACTATTACCTCATCATCGTAGAATAAGACCGTTATGCTCTACACTATTCGCCTTGAGCAGATGGAGTTCCGTGCCTACCACGGCTGCTACGACCTAGAGCAGCAGGTGGGAAACCGCTTTGTCGTAGAACTCGCCATCACGACTCCCTTGGGTGCTGTGGCTGACGAGGATGCAGTGGAGAAGGCTGTGAACTACCTGACCGTATATGAGAAGGTGCGTGAGGTGATGCGCGTAAAGTGTCGCACCATCGAGTGCGTGGCGCAGAACATCATACGAGCCGTGCGCGAGCTCTACCCTGAGATTGTGGAGGTGGAGTGTATGGTGGCGAAGTTAGCCCCGCCACTCGGAGGCAAGGTGGGACGTGTGAGTGTAACACTAAAAGGATAATAAAAAAGAGTAGTTTTCCGTAGAAAACTACTCTTTTTTATTGTTGGCGTACCACTATAATTTCTCTTTTTTATTTTTCTCCTCCTCAAAGATTCTGTCGTATAAGGCTCTCAGGCTCTCTCTATCGGCTATAATGCCCCGCAACGCCTGCAACTGCAACTCATTATCCGAACCTTCTATCCAAAGACGCAGATAACCTCCCTCGGCATACTTCTCCTCCAGATGTTGCAGGGAGCGGTGCCAATGCCCCTCATAGTCAAGCGAGGGGAAGTTAGCCAGACTATACTGCACCGTGCGGCGCACGATCAGTTCGGGTATAATCAGACGATCGGCTTCGGCCACTATACGGCCATATATCGTGCGTGGGGCGTGGTCGGTCGAGGCACGATGATCCTCAGCGGCATCGGCCATCGTAAGAATCTGCTCCTCTGTGAACCACTCGCGCAGCATCTCATCTGCGCGTATTATGCGGGCCGAGTCGGTGTGATGCTGTGCTCGGCCATAACGCAGTCCCGTGTCGTGGTAGGCAGCCACGACATAGACCATCTCCTCATCCACATCAAAGCCACGAGCGAGTTGTGCGCTGCGCTCGATAACCTGACAGGCATGGTCGCGGCGGTGACCACGATCGAAGTGGTCGTAGAGCGGAAGTATGTTTTGTTCGACGTATGCGATAATCTCTTGACGTATCATAATGCACGGTTTTTGCTGGGGCAAAGATATAGAGAATCCTGAAAAGTTGGTATGAAAAATGATATGAAAGAAGAGTTAATTTTATCCCTGTTTAGATTTAAATTTCGTATGACTGTTGTGTTACTCCTGCTAATGATGTTACTTGCCGCCTGCGTATATAATGCCGGGCGTGATTCGATCGACCGCTCGACGGTCAAGAACTTCTCACTCGACTCGCTGATGGGACGCTGGTACGAGATAGCCCGCTTTGACCACAACTTCGAACGCGGCATGCGTGAGGTGACGGCCGACTACCGTCTGCAAGATGATGGAATGGTGGAGGTTATAAACACGGGACTTCGTGGTGACGAGGTGCGCCAATCCATAGGCCGCGCCAAGACAACAGCCGAGCCGGGGCGGTTGCGAGTATCGTTCTTCTGGATATTCTACTCCGATTACAACATCCTCGACATGGGCGAGAAGGGCGAATGGGCTCTCATAGGCAGTCGCTCACCACGCTATCTGTGGATCTTATCGCGTACTCCCACGTTGCCCGATGCGACCATCGACCACATAATCGACCTTGCCGAGAAACGTGGCTACAACACCGAGAATCTTATCTTCGACCAGCCGTAAGACGCAAGCGGTAGATTACGTTTGCCCGCACGTTGCGTGGCGTATGGAACGAGAGATAGAGCCAACGACCTCGGGTGGCTACACCCTCGGGCTCGAGGCCCAGATGAGAGAGGTCGATTGAGGATACTCGACGAGCAGAGATGATGTCCGTCGTATGGAGTGATGTCACGCGGGGCGGAATACCTGCAGGCAGGAAGAGATATCGTCCCCAGATGTGGCTACCCTGCGGTATGGCTACCTCGCCCGCAGGCAGGGATGCTATGGCGTCCGAGGGTTTGAGATGCACCTCGCCACTGGCATCAGAATCAGCAAGTGCAGGCAGCGAAAAAGCCTTCAACCAGCGCAGTGTGCCGATAGTGCAGTAGAGATATATCCGTCTATTGCGTGCATCTACGACCCAGTCGGCGGGGCCTGTGATCTCGTCACCGTCGTAGAATATCTTCTGCACAAGGCGTGAGCCCGTAAGGGTCACATCATTTACATAGCAGGCACGCTCGCCACGGCACTCGGTAACATACAACAGAGGAAAAGGAGAACGTCGCGTGGCACGTTCCACGCCAAACGAAGCGTTGTTGCAGTGACCCGTATTACCCTCCATAACAAAGGTCGATACAAACTCTCTGCGACGCATATCTATCACAACACACTGACCCTTGTCGTGCATCGAGAAACCATAACGGCCATACACAGCAAAGCCCTGCGTAGCGCCCTGCACCTCAACATCAGCGGGCAGCAGTTCTGCCACATTCACATAGGGCTCCAACTCCCCCACCACACTCTCCTGCGCCCACGCTATCGTACCAAGCAACAACATTGTGGCGCACACCAGCACTATTCTCATCGTAAAATATTTCTGATTGCTCGTTCCACTCCATCCGCATCATAGCCGCACAGAGCGTACAACTCCTGCGGTGTGCCGTGCTCGACGAAGGTATCGTCAATGCCGAGCGTCGTGATCTGTGGTGCATAACCGTGATCGTTCATCCACTTCACTACGGCCTCGCCCACGCCTCCGCGCAGGATACCGTCCTCGATAGTTATGATCTTCTTGAATTTCTTGCCTACCTCCTCCAGCAGAGCATCATCCAGTGGCTTGACAAAGCGCAAATCGTAGTGTGCCACCGTCGCCACGCCCTCGCGTTCGATGCGCTCGGCCGCCTCACGAGCGAAGTGCGCCACCGTACCTATCGTGAGCAGAGCCACATCCTCGCCATCGCGCAGCTTGCGACCCCGACCCGCAGGAATCTTCTCAAATGGCAAGCCTCGCCACTCTACACCCTCGCCGCAACCGCGCGGATAGCGGATAGAGTATGGCTGAGGTGTATTTACTGCCGTATAGAGCATATTGCGGAGTTCCCGTTCGTCCATAGGTGCCGCCACAATCATATTGGGCACGCAGGCGAAGTATGCCATATCGAAGGCTCCGTGGTGTGTGGCTCCATCCTCACCCACCAGACCGCCACGGTCGATGCAGAACGTAACAGGCAGGCGTTGCAGCGCCACATCGTGGATCACATTATCGTAGGCTCGCTGCATAAACGACGAGTAGATATTACATACGGGATGCATACCTCCTGCTGCCAAGCCGGCCGAGAAGGTTACGGCGTGACCCTCGGCGATACCCACATCGAAGCAACGCTCGGGCATCTGCTGCATCATAATATTCATCGAGCAGCCCGACGGCATAGCGGGTGTAATGCCGACAATCTTATCATCCTCACGGGCCAACTCCACCAACGTCTCTCCAAAGACATCCTGATAGCGTGCCGCCGCAGAGGGCGAAGGGATGCGCTCGCCCGTCTCGGGATTGAAGCGTCCCGGGGCGTGCCATACCGACTGATTATCCTCGGCAGGGGTGTAGCCCTTACCCTTGGTGGTGATGACGTGCAGAAGTTTTGGTTCATCGATATCTTTCAGCGCCGAGAGCATACGCACCAGCTCCTTCACATCGTGACCGTCCAGCTGCCCGAAGTAGCGGAAGTTAAGGCTCTCAAAAAGATTACTATTCTGCAACAAGCCCTGCTTTACGGCGTTGCCCGCCTTCTGGCAGAAGCGCAACACGGGAGGCACGTGTGAGAGAATGCGCCACAAGCCTCGCTTGAAGCGATTGTAGAAGCGAGAGGTGGACATACGTGCAAGATAACTATCCAGAGCGCCCGTGGCGGCATCGATAGCCATCTCGTTATCGTTGAAGATGACCAATAGTTTTCCCTTCTTCTTCTCGCCTGCATTATTCAGTCCCTCGAATGCCAGACCGCCCGTCATAGCACCATCGCCGATGATAGCCACAACGTGGTTATCCACACCCTGCAACTCGGCGGCCTTGGCCAGGCCGTAGGCTGCCGATATGGAGGTCGATGAGTGACCTGCACCAAAGGCGTCATACTCGCTCTCGGCCATACGCGGAAAGCCGCTGATGCCGCCCATCTTGCGATTAGTGGGGAAGAGGTCGCGACGCGAAGTGATAATCTTATGGGCATAGGCCTGATGACCTACGTCCCACACCAACTTATCGAACGGCGCATCATAGACATAGTGCAGAGCCACTGTCAGCTCGACCGTGCCGAGGCTCGATGCCAGGTGACCCGGATTCTTCGAACACTCCTCGATAATATATTGGCGCAGTTCGCTGCAATACTGAGGCAGCTGCTCAATGCTCAGGCTCTTGAGATCGGCAGGTGAGTTGACTTTATATAGTAGATCGTATTCAACGTGTTCCATACGCAACTTATTCTTATTTTGTTCTTATGCCACCGAGCAGGGTATGCCCAGAGCCTCAACGCGTGCTGCAATTGCGAGCAGATCCTCACGCGAGACCTTTTCAAGCGGCTTGCAGGGGGTATCGCGGTCGAGCGAATAGACCATAACCTGACGCGGAGCAATCTCCTCGACAAGGCGTAGCCACGCCGCAACCTCCTCCTCACGGGTGTTATCAACTCGCTGCCCCTCATACTCGCCTCGCAGGAACATAGTCTGCAGGATGAGCCTCCCCTCGAAGAGTTTCAACAATTCAACCGTGCGCTCGACGGTATAAGCACCCTGCGGCTTATTTACCAACTGCACCGTAGAGTCAAAGGCCGAATCCAGCTTCAGAATATTGTTATCCACACGCTGAAGCGCCCGGCGCACATCCTCGCGGTGAATCTGCGTGGCATTGCTCAGCACCGACACACGTGCCGCAGGACAGAGCTCATCACGCAGGGCGATAGTATCGTCAATCACACCCTCGAAGTCGGGGTGCATCGTGGGCTCGCCATTACCCGCAAAGGTAATCACATCGGGAGGCGTACCCTCGCCGACCATACGTCCAAGCACCTCACGGAGCATATTGCGAACATCCTCGCGCGAATTGAAGCGACGACGACCAGGGTGCTCATCGTTCCAGCCGCACTCGCAGTAGATGCAGTCGAAACTGCACAACTTCGACTCCACGGGCAGCAGATTCACTCCCAGCGAGAGTCCCAGGCGGCGCGAACGAACGGGGCCAAAGATTATATCATTATACAGAGCAGTCATATTATCAGTTTTTACATCTTCGAACGGCGGAACTCCTTGGGCGTCATACCCGTATGACGCAGGAAGTATTGTCCGAAGAATGACGGATTCGGGAAATTAAGTTTGTTGGACACCTGCTGCACGGTAAGCTGCGTGGTCGAGAGCAGAGCTTTGGCGTTGATAATCACCGAGTGGGTGATCCACGTGGCGGCACTGCGGTCGGACATCTGACGCGTAACGATAGTCAGGTACTTGGGCGTGATGCACAGCTTATCGGCATAATACTGCACCTCGCGCGAGATGGTGATGTCGGTAGCCAGCAGCGAGAGGAACTTACGGAAAATAACATCCTGACGCGAGCAGGGCTCACGCATAACTGGTATATCGCGGGCATAGACACCTGCCAGCTCATAGCACAATAGCGTAAGCATATGCTGATTGATCTGCTCGTGGTAGGGGTGGTCGGCGCGCTGATCACGTTCGTGCATCATACGACACACCTGCAGAATAGACTCCAGCTGCTCCTCGCTCAATATCATACAGGGATTCTCACGCATAAGCATATGCACCGACGATGCCGAGGGAAAGTTCAGTTCACGCAGGAAATCGGTATCGATGCGAAGCGTATAACTCTCAAAACCCTCGCCACGCTTGAACTCCTGAATGATGGTTCCGGGGAAGGCCACGCACATCGTGCGTGCCGAGAGGGGGTATTTATGCTCGTTGATGGTGACATAACCCTCGCCCGCAAGACAAATGAAGATACCGCCACGATTGAATACTCGCGGCACGTTGTTCTCATTGATAATCAAATCATAATCCTTGCTGTCGATATAGGTGAACAGCGGATTGCTCTCGGAGGTGGCATCCTGTGGGGCGGCGGGGGCAGGGGTCAATTTTTCCATCTCAACACTCTTTTATAGTACAAATATAGTGATAATTTGCGACAAAGAATATTTTTCCGTCGTATTTCACAGAAAAAACCTCCAAAATCATCCTTTATAGAACATTTTTCTACATTGACTGCATAAATGCCGGCGCTGAACTTGCTTGCCAGCGCTAAACAAGTTACCACTTCGCCCCAAACAAAAAAAACCGCCCTGCACGTGCAAGGCGGTCTGTATTGAGCGGAAGCGAAGTATTACAACTTACGCAACCAGATATTACGGAAGCTGATAGGCTCTGAGGGGTCGCCGTGGCTCTGCAACTTGATGGGACCTGCGCCGTGCTTCTCAACCTTGGGGTGACCGATATACTCGGTAGTACCGCGGATAGCAACGTTGTTCTGCAACACTACACCGTTGTGGATAACGGTAACGGTAGGAGGAACGCGGTATGAGCCATCCTCGTTGAATACGGGAGCGTTGTAGATAATATCGTAAACATTCCACTCACCGGGCTTACGCATAGCGTTAGCCTTGGGAGTTGACTGCTTGTAGATACTACCGGTCTGACCGTTGGTGTAGGTAGGGTTGTTGTAGCAGTCGAGAATCTGGACCTCATAGCGACCCTGGAGGAACACACCACTGTTACCACGTGCCTGACCCGAACCTGTGATGTTCTCGGGTACACACCACTCGATGTGGAGCTGGAAGCTCTCGAATGACTCACGGGTCTGAATATCGCCCTTCTTCTTGTTTACGGTAAATACGCCATCGTGTACATCCCACTCTGCGGGGCCGCCATTGGCACCTGTCCAAGCGCTCAGGTCCTTACCGTCGAAGAGTACGATAGCATCCGAGGGAGCCGAGTTGGTAGTGATATCACCGGGGGTTACAACGGGAGGTACGGGAGTGTAGAACTCGGTCATCTGAGGACGCATAGTCTCAGGACCATTCTGCTGTGCCTGAGCCTGTACCGCAACAGTTGCTACGGTCAGCGCAAAGGCTGAAAGAATAAGTTTTTTCATAGTCAAAATTTATTTAAGGTTTACTATTTTCGTGCGACGTAGGACAAATTTACTAAAATTACGCGAAATACCGAACATTTGCCCCTCTTTTTCTTGCGCACGGCAAAAAAGGAGTGAGAAAAATATTTTGTCATCTCGACTTTATTCGTTATATTTGGTAAAAATTATACTATATGGCAATATTCAAGGTCGAAGGCGGTCATCGTCTTCACGGCAGCGTGACACCGCAAGGTGCCAAAAACGAGGCCCTACAAATACTCTCGGCTACGCTCCTTACCTCGGAGCGCGTAGTTATTCACAACGTACCTCAGATTCTCGACGTGATGCAGCTCATTGAGTTGTTGGAGCGTATGGGCGTAAAGGTGGAGCGCCTGGGAGGCGACAGCTACGCCTTCACGGCCGCAGATATAGATTTAGATTACCTGCGTAGCGAGGACTACCACCGCCGCTGTCGCCGTCTGCGTGGCTCGGTGATGATGATCGGCCCGCTGCTGGCCCGCTTTGGCGTAGGTTATATGCCCAAGCCCGGTGGCGATAAGATCGGTCGCCGACGTCTGGACACCCACTTCCTCGGTTTTCAGAAGCTGGGTGCCACGTTTAACTTCGATCAGGCCGAGGAGTTTTTCTCCGTAGAGGCCAAGCAACTCAAGGGGTGTTATATGCTTTTGGACGAGGCTTCGGTGACGGGTACGGCAAACATCGTGATGGCTGCCGTGATGGCCGAGGGCACAACGACAATCTACAACGCCGCCTGCGAGCCCTACCTGCAACAACTCTGCAAGATGCTCAACCGCATGGGTGCAAAGATCTCGGGCATAGCATCCAACCTGCTCACCATCGAGGGAGTAAAGGAGCTGGGTGGCACGGAGCATACCCTGCTGCCCGATATGATTGAGGTGGGCAGTTTTATCGGTATGGCTGCAATGACGCAGTCCGAGCTTACGATCAAGAACGTGTCATACGAAAACCTGGGTATCATACCTTCGCAGTTTGCACGCCTGGGCATACAGTTCGAGCAGCGTGGCGACGACATCTACATCCCGCAGCAAGACCACTACTCGATAGAGAGTTTTATCGATGGCTCGATTATGACCATTGCCGATGCCCCCTGGCCAGGTCTTACGCCCGACCTGTTGTCTATATTCCTGGTTGTGGCAACGCAAGCCAAGGGTGCTGTGCTGATTCATCAGAAGATGTTCGAGAGCCGACTCTTCTTTGTGGATAAGCTTATCGATATGGGAGCACAGATTATCCTGTGCGACCCCCACCGTGCAACGGTCATTGGCCACGACCACCGTCTGCGTCTGCGTGCAACGAAGATGACTTCGCCCGATATTCGTGCGGGCGTGGCCCTGCTCATAGCGGCTATGAGTGCCGAGGGTACGAGCATCATTCAGAACATCGAGCAGATTGACCGCGGATATAAGGATATTGACGGCCGTCTGAACGCTCTGGGCGCAAAGATCACCCGATTGGAGGAATAAAACTTAAAAGAATAGAGAGATGATAATCACAACAACAAGCAACGTAGAGGGTGCTCACATTGAGGAGTACCTGCAGTTAGTATCGGCCAACGTGGTTATAGGCACCAACATCTTTTCAGATTGGTTTGCCTCGGTGACTGACGTATTTGGCGGCAAGTCACGCACCTATCAGCGCAAATTGGACGATTTGTGCGAGGAGGCATTGCAACGTATCCAGAAACGAGCCGAGAAACTCGGTGCCGACGCCGTAGTAGGTCTGAAGATGGACTTCGGCGAGGTATCGGGCAAGGATAAGAGTATGTTTATGGTCTCGGCCGTAGGCACAGCCGTGAAGTTGAGAAAATAATAAAACCTATACTACTATGAGAAAGATTCTTACCGTCGTAGCAGCACTTATGCTTTGTGCTACAGCAACAGCGCAAGAGTTCCGTTCGGCTATTTCGAACGTTCCGGGTAACGAGTACCCCAAAGTATCAAACGATATGCGTGCCATTGTACGCTACACATCAAAGACCGCCAAGAAGGTGCAGGTGCAGGGTGGCGAGGGCTTTGCCGCTCAGCCTGTCGATATGGTCAATGACGGCGAGGGCAACTGGACCGTGGAGCTCAAGGGTCTTACCCCCGGCTTCCACTACTACTGGTTCCTGGTCGATGGCGTGCAGGTGAACGACCCCGCAAGTGTGGCTTACTTCGGCTACAGCCGTCCCACAAGCGGTATCTATGCCGCCACCCCGGGTGAGGATTATACAGAGGCAAAGGATGTTCCGCACGGCGTAGTGCGCGAGCAGTGGTATAAGTCAAGTGTTACGGGTCTGTGGCGTCGTGCCTACATCTACACCCCTGCGGGCTATGACGAGGGCAAGGATAAGTATCCCGTATTCTACCTGCTGCACGGCATGGGCGAGAACGAGCGTGGATGGAGTCTGCAAGGTCGTATGAACTTCATTATGGATAACCTCATCGCCGAGGGTAAGGCCAAGCCTATGATCGTGGTGATGGATTGCGGTTACACCGACACTATGGATCCTGCTACGGGCGCTATCAAGCGTTCTACCGACGCAGGTTCGCTCGGCGATATCTACTTCAAGGATATTATCCCCATGGTGGAGAAGAACTACCGTGCAAAATCTGATCGTGAGAGCCGCGCTATGGCTGGATTGTCGATGGGTGGCTTCCAGACGATGAATATCGCCCTGGCAAATACCGATAAGTTCGCTTACATCGGTGGTTTCTCGGCTGCACTGATGATGGGCGGCCGTCAGCAAGTCGATCTCAAGACTGCCTACAATGGTGCTTTTGCCAACCCCGCAGAGTTTAACAAGAAGGTTAAGTTGTTGTGGTTCGGCGCAGGTAGCGAGGAGAAGATGTTCGTAGATGCAGCAGCCAATATGACCAAGCAGCTCACCGAGATGGGCGTAAAGGTTGAGTCTTATATCTCGGAGGGCACCTACCACGAGTGGCACACCTGGAGCCGCTGCCTGAAGGAGTTTGCTCCCAAGTTGTTCAAGTAATACTTAATACAAAAGTATAAAAAAGGCTGCTAACATAGGTTAGCGGCCTTTTTTTGTTCAACGACATTTATATCCACCCCTGAAAAAATCTGCCCTAATTTATTGCCTCCCTTATCAACGTTGCGATTAAGGCGAGAGCGATGCAAATAAAATTTGTATAGCCGAGCCGAAGCAACGAAAAGGAACTTAAAGGGAGGTTGGAGGGATTATCAATATTGGAGCCCATTGGGCACAAAAAAAGCAGACAATTTGTTTACTCTAATTTATAGCCTCCCTTATCAAAGGGAGGTTGGAGGGATTATTAATATAGTTGCCCAAAGGGCACAAAAAAAAGAGAGGAAATTCCTCTCTTTTTTTTGTGCCCAGGACAAGACTCGAACTTGCACGAGCTAATGCTCACTACCCCCTCAAAGTAGCGTGTCTACCAATTTCACCACCTGGGCCTCTCTATATGCGACGGAGCAATTCCGCCAAAAAGGTGTGCAAATATAGGTACTATTTCCTAATTCGCAAAATTTTTCTTAAAAAAAATAGCCTTTCGCAAAAAAAGAGGGCATCCGACCGCAACGGTGGACGCCCCCAATCATTACATATATACTATATGTCTATTTCAATGTCATCTCGTCGAACAGGTACGATGCACCGCCAATGCGGTCGATAATGAAGAGCACGTAACGGATATCTACCGAGATATTACGGCAGATCGAGGGGTCGAACTCCATATCGCTCATTGTCGAGCGCCACGTACGGTCGAAGTTGATACCGATCAATTCACCCTTGCCGTTGATAACGGGAGAACCAGAGTTACCGCCCGAGGTGTGGTTCGTAGCCAGGAAACATACGGGAACCGACTTCTTGCCATAGATCTCCTGTGCCCAGCGGCCATAATCCTTCTTGGCATAGATGTCACGCAGAACCTGCGGGATGTTATAGTCATAGACATTGGGATCGTCCTTAGCCATAATGCCGTCGATGGTTGATACGGGGTGGTGATACTCCGCATCGGCATACTCATAGCCTGCTACGGTACCGTAAGCCACACGCAGTGTGAAGTTTGCATCGGGATAGAAGGCACGATCCTTATCCCACTCGCGCAGGGCGCGCATATAGGGACGATAATACTGCTCAATCTGAGGAGCATTGCTCAGGTTGCGGAAGGCATACTGGCGGCTCTTGGTATAGATCTTGTCGAAGATACGCACGAAGTTCACCAATGCATCGCCTCTAACGTCAGAGAGCGTGATGGGATCCTTGCCCAGCAGACGGCTACTGCGGAACATTGCATCGACATACTTCTCGGCACCGCCGTAGTACGAAATCTGCGCCTTCAGGTCGGCGGGCATACGCTCGGGATCAACACGCTGGCAAAACTCATCCACCATACGGCGTGCGATAGCCTGGTCGATCTCCTGATTGTAGTTCTTGAGGAAATTCTGGTGAGCGGTCTCCACATCGTATGTCTTACCCTCACCCTCGGCACGTGCAATAGCGGCTACCAGCGAGCGGGCAAACGAGTAGGCGTCGATGGTTGCGATAGACTCCGAGAAGAGCTCACGCATATAGTACTCGGGGATAACCTCGTCGTAGGCCTTATGCATCTCGTCCAGCAGGTTAGCATACTCGGGCTTCGACTGCGCCCACTTGTTAAACTCCTGCTCGTAGGCACGCTTCTTCTCGGCCGTGCGCAGACGGTTCAAACCAAGAACCTCACCCTGCCACTTCTTCCAAGAGTTGGCAATGCCTGAGTAGATAGCGGCATAGGCGATACGCACCTCGGCGCTCTTGGCCTGTGCAGCAGAGATAATATCAAGACGCTGCGTACGAAGCGCAATCTTCATGGGATCAGAGGTTGTGGCTACATACTCCACAGCATCCGAGATAACATATTCCTGCGTGTTGCCGGGGAAGCCGTAGATCATCGTGAAGTCACCCTCATCAACACCCTTCGTAGATACGGTGAAGTGACGCTTGGGCTCGTAGGGCTTGTTGCTCGTCGAGTACTCGGCAGGCTCGTTGTCCTCGCCTGCATATACACGCCAGATAGAGAAGTCACCTGTGTGACGGGGCCAGATCCAGTTGTCGGTCTCACCGCCGAACTTACCGATTGATGAGGGGGGCGCACCCACCAGGCGAACATCGCGGTAGGTCTGATATACGAACAGGAACTGCTGATTGCCGTAGTACATCTGCTCGATAGAGGCGCGGTAGCCCTTGCCCTCGGCACGTGCAGCGGCGATGATATCCTCGGCCTTCTCGCCTGCGGCCAGGCGGTCGGTAACCTCCTCCATCTTAACCAACAGACTCACCGTAAGTCCCGGCACGGGCAACTCCTCGCCACGTGACTTGGCCCAATAGCCGTAGGTCAGGTAGTCGTGCTCGACAGAAGAGAGGCTCTGGATAGAGCCGTAACCGCAGTGGTGGTTCGTCAGCAGCAGACCCTCGGCCGAGAGGAACTCGCCCGTACATCCGCCACCAAACTGCACAACAGCATCCTTGAGAGAGGCTTTATTTACCGAATAAATATCCTCGGCAGAGAGTTTGAAACCCTTGCTTCGCATATCCTTGATGCGCGAACCGATAAGGCTCGGCAACCACATACCCTCATCGGCTTGTGCCGTGAAGAGCGTAAGGCACATAAGTGCGCTTGCGAATAGTCTTTTTATCATAAACGTTTAGGTGTATTAGTTTCTATGTCACAAAAATAGGCAAAAAAGTGAAAATACATAGTATTTCAGACAAAAAAAGGTGCTGACCCGAAAGTCAACACCTTCTCTATTTTACAATTTATGACAAGACCCTTTACATTCGGATCCGATCAAAAAATTGAAGAACGGGAGCTATTTCAAGGCTTGCGTAGTCTGAAAAACCGCAGTTTACTCAGCGTAAATGAGGATTTTGAAGACAAGCGTAACGCAGAAAGAGCCTCGTTATTCGATTTTTTTACAATCTTGCCTTGATAGCCTTAGACTCCTCCTCATAACCGGGCTTGTCGAGAAGAGCAAACATATTCTTCTTGTAAGCCTCAACACCGGGCTGGTTGAAAGGATTAACGCCGAGGATGTAACCGCTGATACCGCAAGCCTTCTCGAAGAAGTAGATGAGCTCACCCAATGCAGCCTCGTTGATAGCGGGAATCTCGATACGCATCTGGGGAACGCCACCATCGAGGTGAGCCAACTGAACACCCAGCTCGGCCATCTTGTTGATATCAGAGAGGCGCTTGCCGGTGAGGAAGTTCAGACCGTCGAGGTTAGCCTCGTCAGACTCCACCTTCACGTCGTACTTTGCGTTAGCCACAGAGATGATAGTCTCGAACAAAGCGCGCTCACCCTCCTGAATATACTGACCCATAGAGTGAAGGTCGGCCGTGAGCGTTACGCTTGCGGGGAAGATACCCAGACCATCCTTACCCTCTGACTCGCCGTAGAGCTGCTTCCACCACTCGGCAACGTAGAGCAACTTAGGCTCGTAAGAACCCAGGATCTCGATCTTCTTGCCAGCCTTGTAGAACTCGTTACGAACGATAGCGTACTGTGCAGCGAGGTTCTGCTCGATAGCTACGTCAGCGCCACACTCCTTCTCCATAGCCTGTGCACCAGCCACCAACGCCTTGATATCAACGCCAGCAACAGCCAAAGGCAACAGACCTACGGGAGTAAGTACAGAGAAACGACCACCTACATCGTCGGGAATTACGAAAGTGGGATAACCCTCGTTCGTTGCCAGGGTCTTGAGTGCGCCACGAGCCTTATCGGTAATGGCTACGATGCGCTCGGCAGCCTCAGCCTTGCCATAACGCTGCTCCAACTCGGCCTTGATAAGGCGGAAGGCGATAGCGGGCTCGGTAGTGGTACCTGACTTAGAGATCACGATAGCGGCTACAGAGTAATCCTTCGTAGCGTCCAACAACTCGCGGGTGTAGTCCTCAGAGATATTCTGACCTGCGAATACTACGGTGGGGTTCTCGTGCTGCTTTTTGAGGAACTCGAACGAGTTGCTCATAGCCTCGATAACGGCCTTTGCGCCGAGGTATGAACCACCAATACCGATGCAGATAACTACGTCGGCCTTGGCACGCAACTTAGCGGCCTGTGCCTCGATGGCGGCAATCTGCTCGGCGTCGATAGACGAGGGCAGATTTACCCAACCCAAGAAATCATTACCTGCACCCTCACCCGTGTGGAGCAAGGTGTTAGCAGCCTTAGCCTCGGCCAACATAGCCTCGGTGATAGCAACGCCACTCTTGGCGATGTCCAATTTAATCAAACTCATTGTTTTTAAATCTTTTTGGTTTATAGTTTTGTTTTTTGTTGTTTTCTCTTTCCGGTGCCGCCCTTTGGGCGAACAAAAACAGAGTCCTGTAACTCTTAATAGTTTCAACACCGCAAAAATAGTAAAAATTTCTTAACAAAAAGTTGGAAAACTTACCCATCTTTTCACTACCTTTGTGGTGTCGAAACTTTTTATCACCCCGTGGGCTACAAAAAAGGGGCTTTCTGGCGGGAAGATAAGAGGTCAATTTATTGATAAATAAAGAGATAAAAAGATATGGGATTTTTTTCATTAATGCAGGAGTTGGCCATCGACCTCGGAACGGCCAACACGCTGATTATTTATAACGGCAAGGTCGTTGTCGATGAGCCGTCGATTATCGCTCTGGAGTTGCAGACCGGTAAGGTGAAGGCTATCGGTACCGAGGCAAAGAAGATGGACGGCCGCGTTCACCCCAACATCAAGACTATCCGCCCGCTGAAGGATGGCGTAATCGCCGACTTCAAGGCTACGGAGCTGATGTTGCGCGGACTCATTAAGAAGGTTCGCACCACATCGTCAATGTTCTCACCCTCACTGCGCATGGTGATCTGTATCCCTTCGGGATCGACCAACGTGGAGATTCGTGCCGTACGCGACTCGGCCGAGCACGCCGGCGCACGTGACGTATATATGATCTTCGAGCCTATGGCAGCCGCATTGGGTGCCGGACTGGACGTGGAGGCCCCCGAGGGTAATATGGTTATCGACATCGGTGGTGGTACTTCCGAGATCGCCTGCATATCGCTGGGCGGTATCGTATGCTCGGAGTCTATCAACGTGGCGGGTGATGTATTTACTACCGACATTCAGAACTACGTTCGTCAGCAGCATAACATCCGTATCGGCGAGCGCACAGCCGAGGAGATCAAGCACGCCATCGGCGCCGCTATCTCTGACCTGGACGAGGAACCCGAGGATTTCGTGCTGACGGGTCCCAATATGCTCACCGCACTGCCCCAGACCGTGACTCTCTCATACAACGAGATTGCATACGCGCTGGAGAAGTCACTCGTGAAGTTGGACGCAGCCCTGATGACCGTTTTGGAGACTATGCCTCCCGAGCTCTACGCCGACATCGTGAAGAACGGTATCTATCTCGCAGGTGGTGGCGCACTGATCAAGGGTCTGGACAAGCGCTTATCGAATAAGTCGGGTCTGCCCGTACATATCGCCGAGGATCCCCTGCGTGCCATTGCACGTGGTACGAGCATCGCGATGAAGAACGTAGATAAGTTCTCATTCCTGATGCACGACAACTAATCGAACGTCTAAAATACTCACAACAAAGGGACTCTTGCGACACCTGCGTGTCGCGCAGTCCCCTTGAAGTAGTGCTGTCGGGTTATGTATAAACTCATTGAATTTATCCGCAGAATATATGTTGTGCTATTGTTCATCCTAATCGAGGCAATAGCACTCAATTATTATGCGCACTCGTCATTCTACACCCGCGCCAAGATACTCGCCCACGCCAACAGCCTAACGGGAGCCTTCCAGCAGAGTATATTCTCACTGCGCCACTACTTCACCCTGCGCAGCGAGAACGAGATGCTCGCCGCACGTGTGGCCGAGCTGGAGAATACGCTCTCTTTCTACCGTGAGCGCGAGACACAACAGCAGACCGACACGCTGACGATGGTGGCTATGGACTCGACGCTATTGGCCTCGATGTCGCAGTATCGCTATATGACCGCCCGCGTAATATCGAACACGGTGAACAGTACGCAAAACTTCATCACCATCAACCGAGGCCGTCAGCACGGCGTGATGGGCGATATGGCGGTGGTGACACCCGACGGAGCGATGGTCGGCTCGGTGGTGGAGTGTTCGGAGCGTTACTCGGTGGTGATGCCTGTGCTGCACACAAGCTTCCGCACCAGCGGCAAGATTGCGGGCGACGAGCACTTTGGCTCCATATCGTGGGACGGCACCTCACCGCACCGTGTGCAGATGAGCGAGCTCACGAAATACTCCGACTTTGAGATCGGCGCCGAGGTGGTGTCATCGGGTCTGTCGCACATCTTCCCCGAGGGTATCCGCATAGGATATGTGGAGGAGCGCACCGAGAACGAGAATCACACATCCTTCGATGTGGAGATACGTCTTGCAGCCGATATGACACGCCTGAGCAACGTGATCCTGATCGAGAACACCTCCTACAACGAGATTAGCGAGCTGGAGAATAGCGAGCGATTGAAAACACTTTAACGACAATAAGCGATGCAGAAATATATACTATACGCGGCAGCCTTCCTTGTGCTGGTGTTGTTGCAGATCTTCCTGCTGGACAACATCTCGCTGGGATTGTATTTCCATCCGCTCATATATACCGCCTTCATCATTATGCTGCCACTGGATCTGGAGCACGTATGGGTGATGCTGCTCTCTACGCTGATGGGTCTGATGATTGACCTTCTGACGGGTATGGGAGGTCTGAACGTCGTTGCATCGACAGCCATCGGCTTTATGCGCCCTATGCTTCTCAACACGGCCGTAGGTCACAACACCGCAACCGACGACACAATGCCGGCACTGCACCGTCTGCAGGCAAAGAACCTTGTGTGGTATATCATCCTGATGGTTCTGGCACATAGCGTGATCTACTTCCTGCTGGAGACGATGTCGCTGAGCAATATACATCACACCCTGTTGCGTCTGGTCGTAAGCGACGTGGTGTCGGTAGTGATGATATGGTATCTGGTAAAGTTATTCACCGAAAAGATTTTTATTAAATAGCAATGGCAGAGAATGATGCATATACACGCCGCACGATTCTTCGATTCATCGTGCTGCTTATATTTGGCGTGATTGCCTGCCGCATAGGCTACATCCAGCTCATCGACACCCGCTACAAGAGTATGGCTGCGGGCAATGTGCTCAACTACGAGGTGCAGTACGCTCCGCGTGGCGAGGTGGTGGATCGCCGTGGAGAGTTTCTGGTGCAGTCGATGGAGTGCTACGACCTGATGGTCATCTACCGCGACCTGCCGAAGGAGGGTTTCGACACCACACGTCTGTGCAATATTCTCTCGCTGTCGCGTGAGCGTCTTGAGCGCGAGTTGCGCAATGCCCGCGCCTATCCGCGTGCGCCACGTCTTATCATCGACTATGTAGCCAAGGAGGCCAAGCTCCGCTTCGAGGAGCACAACTTCCAGGGTTTCTATACCGTGCAACGTACCGCACGCCAATACCCCCGCAAGATCGGAGGCAACCTGCTCGGCAACCTGGGCGAGGTGAGCGAGAACGACATCAAGCGAGGCGAGGGCGAATACAAGAAGGGCGACTACATCGGCAAGAGTGGTCTGGAGCGCGCCTACGAGAGTTACCTGCGAGGTGACGATGGCGTGAAGATTCTGGAGCGTGACCGCCACGGAGCCATCAAGGGCTCATATATGGATGGCATGTACGACACGCTGCCCGTGCCAGGTCAGCGCATAACATCCACGATTGATGCCCGTCTGCAAGCCTTTGCCGAGGAGCTGATGGAGGGTAAGATGGGTGCTGTGGTGGCTATCGAACCTTCGACGGGTGAGATTCTGGTGATGGCATCATCGCCCACGTTCGACCCCGATGCTATGGTGGGACGCCAGAGAGGAAACAACTACATGGATATGCTATATGACCCGCAGACGCCAATGTTCAACCGCGCCGTGCAGGCCCGCTATCCGCCGGGCTCGACCTTCAAGCTGGTGCAGGGTCTTATAGGCCTGCAGGAGGGAACACTCACGCCCGAGAACGCATATCCCTGTAACGGAGGTTACCACTGGGGAAACGTAAAGATGGGTTGCCACGCGCATGCTTCGCCGCTGGATCTGCGCAATGCTGTGGCTCAGTCGTGCAACGCCTACTTCTGCTACGTCTTCCGCAACATCATCGAGAACCGCAAGTTCGCAAATGTGAAGGAGGGCCTGGACCGCTGGGTGGAGTATGTCCACAGCTTCGGCTTCGGTCGCAAGCTGGGTTCCGACTTCCTCGACGAGCAGGAGGGCTATGTGCCCACAAGTGAGCGCTACGACCGCGTATATCGTGGTTCGTGGAACGGACACACCGTGCTATCGCTCTCGATTGGTCAGGGTGAGTTGGGCTGCACGCCGCTGCAGATGGCTAACCTTGCTGCCATTGTTGCAAATCGAGGTTACTACTATATACCCCACATCGTAAAGGCTATCGAGGGTCAGGACTCGCTCGACCGCCGTTTCTACGAGAAGCAATACACGATGGTCGATGCCAAGCACTTCGAACCTATCGTCGAGGGTATGTGGCGCGGAGTGAATGTGCCGGGTGCGGGTACTTCGTCACGAGCCTACCTGCCCGGATGGGATGTGTGTGGCAAGACGGGTACAGCACAGAACCCCATCGGTCGTGACCACTCGACCTTCCTATCGTTTGCGCCGAAGGATAACCCCCGCATCGCCATATCGGTATATGTCGAGCACGGAGGATTCGGTGCCACGACGGCTCTGCCTATTGCGAGCCTGTTGGAGGAGTTGTATCTGACCGACACCATCACCCGACCCGAATTGGTTAAGCAGGTGAAGAGCCTGCCCTATGCTTTACCATCACGATATATTAGAAAGAATGATTCAGCAAAGAAATAACATACGCCTCTTCGAGGGTGTGGATCGTGTGGCTATCCTTCTATACCTGCTGCTTGTGCTGGCGGGTCTGACGTGCGTGGCCTCGGCCGGCTATGAGGACTCTATCGAAGGGTTCTTCAACCTGCGCCAGAACCACGTCAAGCAGGCATTGTGGGCTTGCGCTGCGTTTGTGGTGGGATTGTTCATTCTGCTGCTCGACTCGCGATATTACCATATGTATGCCTACTACGCCTACTTCGGCGCCCTGCTCTTCACGGCAGGTACGATCATCGCGCCCGAGGCCATAGCCCCCATAACGAAGGGTGCCAAGGCATGGTACGAGATAGGACCCGTGAGAATCCAGCCGGCCGAGTTTGCAAAGATTGCTACGGCACTGGCCGTAGCGCGCATGATGAGTAACTACTCGTTCAACATACACAAGACAAACGACCTGTGGCGTGTGGCGATGATTATACTTCTGCCCTTCGCCATCATCCTGTTGCAGAACGATACGGGTTCGGGCGTTGTGTTATGCTCGTTTATCTTTGTGCTCTACCGCGAGGGACTGAACAAGTGGTTGTGTATTCCGCTTATTATGGTGGCTACGCTCTTTATCTTCTCGTTCCTCTTTACGCCGCTGGTGCTGCTCATTGTGCTGGTGCTCATATTCACCATCTCCAATGCGATGATGATGGGTGGAGAGTGGCGTCGGCACCTAATCTTCACAGCCGGCATAGCACTCTCGGCGCTTGTGCTCTATGCTCTGTCGGCTATCTTCTGGGGCGGAGCCCTCAGCGGATATGAAGCTCTGGTCATCACCGTCATCGGCGGAGTGATCATTGCCGGCATATATGCCATCCGCAAGCACATCACCGCCATATTCCTCACGCTGGCACTCTTCATCGGTTCGATGATCTTCGTGCCTGCCGCCGATATGATATTCGAGTCGGTGCTGCAGCCGCACCAGAAGGAGCGAATACTCAGCTTCCTGGGTATTATCAACGACCCTGCAGGTATCGACTTCAACGTCAATCAGTCGAAGATCGCCATCGGTTCGGGAGGACTCTTTGGCAAGGGCTTTATGCAGGGTACGCAATCGAAATACTTCGTGCCTGAGAAGCACACCGACTTCATCTTCTGCACCGCAGGCGAGGAGTGGGGCTTCGTGGGTTCGATGGTGGTGCTGGCTCTGCTCTGCGCTATGATCCTAAGACTGATGAAGATGGGCGAGCGCCAGCAGGAGCCTTTCAGCCGAATATATTGCTACTCGGTGGCGGCCATATTCCTCTTCCACGTGATGGTGAACCTGGGTATGACCGTAGGACTGATGCCCGTGATGGGTATCCCCCTGCCGTTTATGAGTTACGGAGGTTCGTCGATGATAGCCTTTACTATACTTTTGTTTATCGCCATACGTCTTGACGCCTCGCCGAGCAAGGGTATGGATGCACTGCGTTAGAAACCTTATTTTATTATGCTATACCTTATTTATATTGTAACTGTTGTGGCCGTGGTGTGGTTCTCTATTCTGGCATCACGTTATATCGATATGATCGACCGCTCGACCCGTCTCTCGGGAGCCTTCCTGGGCGGTGTGTTGCTCTCGGCCATCACTTCGCTACCCGAACTCTTTACCAGCATATCGGCCACGGTGCTTATCGACAACCCGTCGCTCTGCATAGGTAACATTCTGGGCAGCAACCTCTTTAACTTCGGTATGCTGGCCGTGGTGATCCTCTTCTTCCTGCGCTCGTTCTCGCGTGCGTCGCTCGCCGTCAGCCACCGCTACGTGATGCTGTTCCTGATGATGATGTACCTGGCTACGGCGCTTAATTGGAAGGTTATGGGTGACGACAACATTATTCTTGGCGGGGACAATCCTTGGCTATATGTGAGCATAACATCCATCATTGTAGTCATCCTCTATGGCTTGTCGGTGCGCTTCCTGGCAGGCGACAACGGTTCGAGCAACGAGGAGGCAGATGGCGAGGAGGTAACGCTGTCGCTACGTGCCATTGTGGTGAGATTTGTGCTTGCCAGCATAGGTATTATCGTGGCAAGTATCATCCTGACATACGTCACTGACGACATCGCTACGGAGCTGAACCTCGGCTCTGGCTTGGCGGGAGCACTATTCCTCGGCGTGGCGACGTCGCTGCCTGAGGTGACATCAACGATCTCTCTGTTCCGTATGCGCAACTTCGACATTGCCTTTGGAAATATTGCAGGTAGCAACGTCTTCAATTTCTTCGTACTCGCAATTGCCGACATTCTCTACTCGGGTGGCTCGGTATATCACTTCGACGACGAGAAGGTGATCTACCTCACAGTCTTCGGCATGGCATCGTCGGCACTAATCTACCTGATGATTCGGGTACGCTCGGCATGGATGAAGGCCCTGCTGGCCATAGGCACGGTGGCGTGCTACTTGGCATTCCTGATGTTATAAAAAAAGTCCGTCTTCGTGACGGACTTTTTCTATATATTCTACTACCCCAAAGAATTGTATAACAAGAGGAATTTCAAGGCCTGTGAAGCCCGAGAAACCGCAGTTTACTATGATGTAAATGAGGATTTCGAGGGCTAACGTAACGCAGAAATTACCTTGTTTGACAATTCTTATTGTATAAAGTCTTTCAGTTCGCAATAGAGTTTCTGTACGGGCAGCCCCATCACGTTGTAGAACGAACCTTCGAGGCCCTCGATGCCAACATACCCTATCCACTCCTGAATGCCGTATGCGCCAGCCTTGTCGTAGGGGCGATATTGATCGACATAATACTCTATCTCCTCCTTGTCCAAAGTGCGGAATCGCACCTTCGACACAACCGAAAAACTGTGCGTGCGCGTAGCCGTGCGAAGCGTAACGCCTGTAACGACCTCGTGCTCACGACCCGACAGCAGAGAGATCATCGCTATAGCCTGCTCGCGGTCGGCAGGCTTACCCAGCACGCGATTGGCAGCAATTACCACCGTGTCAGCCGTAAGCAGAATATCCTGCTCGGCAAGGGGTTCGGGATAGGCCTCACTCTTTAAGCGCGATAGGTACTCCGCCACCTCCACAGCGGGCATATCGGCCGAAAAACTCTCCTCGCACTCGAAGCGCGGGGCAAGCGTATATTCGATGCCTGCATCCGAGAGCAGTTGCCTACGGCGTGGCGACTGCGAGGCAAGGATGAGGCGGTAACTCTTTAATTTATCGTGTAGTAACATATCACAAGAAATTTTGAATT
>JAFUOK010000068.1 GCA_017481925.1 Alistipes sp. | reverse complement strand
CCCGAGTTGAACGGCAAGTTGACCGGTATGGCATTCCGCGTTCCTACTTTGGACGTTTCAGTTGTTGACCTTACTGTAAACTTGGCTAAGCCCGCTACTTATGCTGAGATTTGCGCTGCTATGAAGGCTGCTTCTGAGGGTGAGTTGGCAGGTGTTCTCGGTTACACCGATGAGGACGTAGTATCATCAGACTTCCTCGATGACGCTCGCACTTCAATCTTCGACGCTAAGGCTGGTATCGCTCTTACCGACACCTTCGTAAAGGTTGTTTCTTGGTATGACAACGAGTGGGGTTACTCTAACAAGGTCCTCAACTTGATCTCAGTGATGAAGGCTTACAACAACTAATCTTTCGCCGAAGAGATAATTAAAAGCGGATTGCCCATCGGGTGATCCGCTTTTTTTGTGCTACAAGAAAAGGAAAAGGCTACCGTTGGAGGTAGCCTTTATACCTTATATAATAATTTCTATTTCGGCGGAAACTTCAGCGCTATGCTGTCGCCCGACCATTGGTTTACGGGATGCACCGTGTTGTAGATCTCCTCGCCGTCGGAGGTGACCTTTATTCGCATCTTGAAGGGTGCGGTCTGCTCGGGCTCGCTATTGGTGGGCAGGGTGTGGGGAACAACATATACAAATACCTCTACCGTCTGCTCAGCCTCGAGCGTTGCCTCTATTTCACGTGCTCGCTCGGTGCCCGCAGGTGCTACGCGCAGGTTGTCGCCCACGGATGCCACCTTGCTCTGCACGGGCACTACATTCAGGCTCTTGCCCTCGGCGTCGCTCTCTCCGCAAAGCATATATATATTGTATCGCCACGCCTCGGCAAAGGTGGTGCGAACCTGAACGTGATATACTCTCTTTTTACCCATATTCGTTGGCTGTTTGCTGGTGTTATGGCGGGATATGATACCTGCCTACTCAACAATTAATTACAAACCTCACTACAAAAATAGTAATTATTTGCACAATTCGTAAAATATTTGTAATTTTGCTCGCTATTTGTTGCGAGATGGAGGTAAGCAAACAATATTCCGTGGCGTATAAAGGGCTGAAAAACAGCACTTACGACTTCGATTTCGAGGTCGGCGATGCCTTGTTTGCCGCCTACGAGAGCAAGGATATTCTTGGTGGAAATTGCTCCGTGAAGGCTACCCTGCGTAAGGGCGAGAGCCAGATGGAGGTCGATTTTACCATTACGGGCGAGGTTACCTGCGAGTGTGACCGTTGTCTGGAGCCCTGCTCGGTGCCCATCGACTACGAAGGTAGTCTGGTGGTGCGTATCTCGGACGAAGAGGGTGAGTACGACGGCGAGATTATGTGGCTGAATCCTGCAGATGACGTTGTTGATTTCACGCAGTATATTTACGAAAGTATTGTTCTCTCTCTTCCCTATCAGAGAGTTCATCCCGAAGGTGAATGCAACCCCGATATGTTGGCACGGTTCACTATCGCTACCGAGGCAGATTTGGAGGCCATCGAGGCCAAGGCCGAGAGCGATAAAGGCGGCATATGTGAGGGTGACTTCAATAAGTTGGCAGCATTGAAGGCTCAAATGGAGGGGGCAGAAGAGTAGAAAATATATAAAGAGCGTTTTGCCGGTGGCTTGCGTTGAGCAATGGCGTGGAGGCTGGTGGAGCGTAGAAATGGAGAGTGGCTTGCAGGTGGCTTGCGTTGAGAGATAATGCAGGGCTTTGCGAGCACAAAAGTAAGACAAACATAAACTAAAAAATAAAATAGTAAAATGGCACATCCTAAACACAAAGTGTCGTCAACACGACGCGACAAGAGAAGAACTCACTACAAGGCAGTAGTTCCTACTGTTGTTACTTGCTCTAACTGCGGTTCAGCGGTACTTTATCACCGCGTATGCCCTGAGTGCGGTTTCTACCGTGGCAAGTTGGCTATCGAGAAGAAGGCTGAGTAGTGTAGCCCACACAAGAAGAGAGAGCCCCGTGAAGGTGCGCTCTCTCTTAATTTTTATTTTCCCGACACTTAAATAATCAGATATGTTGAAAATCGGTATCGACGCCATGGGTGGCGATTTTGCTCCCGAGGTAGCCGTAGAGGGTGCTGTGATGGCATTGAAGAAGATTGGCAAGAATAGCCGCATCGTGCTTTTTGGCGACGAGAAGCGTATCCGCGCTCTGCTCAAGAAGCATAAGTGCGACGCCGACAACTTCGATATCGTGGCCACCACCGAGGTCATCGAGATGGGCGACCATCCCGCCAAGGCCTTTATTGCCAAGAAGGATTCGAGTATGACCGTAGGATTCCGTCACCTGGCCGAGGGTAAGATTGACGGCTTCGCAAGTGCTGGTTCGACAGGCGCGATGATGGTAGGCTGTATGCAGGTCGTGAAGCCTATCGAGGGTGTTATTCGCCCCGTTATCTCGACGCTGATACCTATCGTCAAGAATCGTCGCGGTCTATTGTTGGACGTAGGTCTGAACGTAGATGCCCGCCCCGAGGTGCTGACGCAGTATGGTCTGCTGGGCTCAATCTATGCCGAGGCTGTGCTTGGAATCGAGAACCCCCGCGTTGCGCTGCTTAATATCGGCGAGGAGGAGGGCAAGGGTAATGCCCAGGCCAAGGCTACCTACGATCTGCTGAAGGAGCAGAAGGGTATTAACTTCGTGGGTAACGTGGAGTCATCGTATATCTTTACGGGCAAGACCTGCGACGTGGTTGTGTCTGATGGCTTTGTCGGCAATGTGGTCCTGAAGATGGCCGAGGCATTGTACCGTATCAACTCACGCCTTACTCCGTTCAAGCCGTGGCTACTCAATCTGTTGCGTCCCGTGCTGGAGCCTATGTGCGAGAAGTTGTACTACCACCAGAACTTCTGGAACGCAATGAACTACGAGAGCGTAGGTGGTACGATCGTTATCGGCGTAAATGCTCCCGTGATGATTGGTCACGGTGGCTCGTCGGCAAAGGCTATCTGCAGTTTGATTCAGACGATGGAGCGCAATATCGAGAGCCGTGTGTGTGACAAGTTGCGTGAGGCGTTGAAGGATTACGAGCCCGCGAAGGCAGAGTAAACACCTCGCGAAGTATATTATAACGATGATGCATAGAGTTTTGCATCATCGTTTTTTTTATGTTGTGGAGTACGTGTCGCTTGCAAATATCTCATTTTATACATATATTTGCGAAGAGTGTTAAACCATTAAAACGATAAATAATGAAACGTCTATTCTTACTTTTTGCCGCCGTGGCAGCTATCGTATCGTGTGCTCCCAAGGCGCAGGATAACGCAGAGGCAGCGCCCGAGCAGAGTGCTCCCGTGAAGATTGATCACGCCGCTTACTCGTCACCCAATGCCGAGGGTCAGCAGCGTATCTATGATTATTTGAAGGCTCACGGCCCCTTCTTCATTACTACTGTCGATGGCGACCAGCCCCGAGTACGACCTTTTGGAGCGTTGCATATCTTCGAGGGTAAGATGTATATCATCACAGGTCACGTTAAGCGTATCGCCAAGCAGCTGGCCGCTAACCCCAAGGTGGAGGTTTGTGCCCTGAACGGCACGGAGTGGGTACGTGTGGCTGCGACTCTTGTTGAGGATGAGCGTGTTGAGGCCAAGAAGTCGATGCTCGATGCTAACCCCAACCTGCGCAGTTCATATAACGAGAATGATGACAACATCGCCGTTTATTACTTTACCGATGCTACGGCTACCTTCTCGTCATTTGCAGGTGATGGTGATGTGGTGAAATTTTAATTTCGTATAGAGACTGAAAAGGCTGCCAGAATTCGCTGGCAGCCTTTTTTTTATATCTTATCAAAACCCTTCGTGAACTTTATCCAGTAGTATTTCAGCGGATTGGTGTATTTGAGTTGCTTCCACGGACGACTTGCGTGCGGGCGATGGATCACGGGGTGGTTGGCAAAGAGATAGTTCGTGAAGCCCATAGCGCGTGACTGCTGCGATATGGTCACGTCGAACCAATGCTTTTCGGGGTTGAGCGTGTGGAAGTCATAAGCCTTCAGTAGCTCATTTGTGAGAAGCGAGCAACAGAAACTGCAATGGCGTTTTACGGCGTAGCACTCACCCTCGTGGCCACGGGCATACTCGTAGGGGTAGTTTATCTCTCCCTGGTCGTTTACCGTCACGGCCGCTGCAATACCGCAATCTTTACGCTCGGCAGCACCGTCGGCCAGGGCTTGCAGGGTGTCGGGGCGCACCACTACGTCGGACTCTACGATCAAGAGGTCGGCGCCGGCCTCCAATGCACACTGCTGGCTCATCTGCAGCACGAGCAGATAGTTGGGCGAGGGGTGTGTGGTGATCTCCGAGAGATTGACGAGTGAGATATTATCGCCCTTCGATGCGACGAACTTCTCCAATGTAGCGGTGTTCTCGGGCGTAGAGAAGTCGTTGTATATGGTGTAGTGGAACTCTGTGCGGATGTTGGATGACAGAATAGCCTCGGCGGTCTCGATTGTCGAGTCGATAGAGTCTTTTACGGGTGTGATTATATGCAGGGGCTTCATTGCTTGATATTATTCGGTAATCTGTATTGCTTATTTAGGTAAATTGCTGTATCTTTGCGTTAATACTCAACACAAAGGTAATGATTTTTTCGAAACATACAACGTATATTCTTGTTGCCGTGTTTGCACTATTTGTAGCCGAGGTGTCGGCGCAAACCCGTCAGACGCGCGAGGAGTATATCGACAAATACAAAGATATTGCCATCGAGCATATGGAGCGCTACGGAATCCCCGCCAGCATCACTCTGGCGCAAGGTATTCTGGAGTCGGATAGCGGTAACAGCAATCTGGCTCGCCGTTCGAACAACCACTTCGGCATCAAATGTAAGTCGAATTGGAAGGGCGAGCGTGTCTATCACACTGACGATGCTCCCGACGAGTGCTTCCGCAAGTACGATTCGGTTGAGGAGTCGTATGAGGATCACGCCGAGTTCCTGGATCAGTCGCCGCGCTACGACTCGCTGTTTGCCTATTCGTCGAGTGATTACCATAGCTGGGCTCGCGGTTTGAAGGCTGCAGGCTATGCCACAGCCCCGGACTATGCACAGCGTCTGACGCGCATCATTGAGGAGAATAAACTCTACCTCTTCGACGAGGATAACGGAGCAGCTCTCTACGCTGCACGTATGCGCGCCGAGCGAGGAGGCGTGGATGATGAGTTTACGCGCCACAGCAGTGTCGATATGCCCGAGGTGATGGAGGCCCGCATTGACCCCGACAACTACCGTGTGCCCGAACGCACGTACAACGGTTATAGCGTCTATGCCAACAATGGAGTGCACTATGTTGTGGCACGCAATGGCGATTCTTTTGCACGCATAGCCCAGACCTTCGCCCTTACGGAACGCACTTTGCGTAAGTGGAATGAGATCAACCCCAAGAGTAAGGCTGACCCCGTTGCGGGCGAATTGATCTACATCGAGCAGAAGCAGACAAAGTGGCTCGGCGAGGGCAATGCCCACCGTGTGAAGGCGGGCGAGACTCTCACGTCGGTTGCTCAGGAGTATGGTATTCGCGAAAAACGATTGGTGCGTATGAATCGCTTGAAGAGCGGTGCTGCGTTGCAGGATGGACAGATGCTGCGTTTGAATTAAATTTTACATTATGGATAAATCACCCTTGCGCGAGAAGATTCTCGCAACGATAATCAACAAATCGACGCTCAAGCAGCATATCTTCGACAATACGTTCGCTACGTTCAACGAACTTAAGGATGTGCTGTTCGAGATTGCATCGGAGTTGGACGATGATCTGGATGGCAAACTGGATAAGCGCGTGCGTATCGAGTACCGCGACCGTGGTAAGTTCGAGGCGCAATTGCAGGTAGCGAGCGATCTGCTCATTTTCCGTATGCATACCGATATCTTCGAGTTTGATTCGAACCATATCATCTGGCAGAACGGCTATGTGCAGCAGGAGCGCGATAACTCATATTGTGGTGTGATAGATATCTATAACTTCCTTTCGGACTCGGTTAAGTTCAACCGTAATGCCGATGAGGGTTATCTGATTGGCCGTATCTTCATCAACCGCGAGAAGTGCTTCTTCGTCGAGGGCAAGCGTCAGACACTGGTGCGCCCGATGAACTTCGGTCAGGAGAAGATTACACGCGAGGCGCTGGTGGCAATTATGGAGACTGCTATTCACTATGCCATTAATTTTGACCTGCTGGTGCCTTCGTATGAGGATAATAAGCGAGTGACTCTGGATCAGTTCAACTCGAAGATGGATAACTCGAAGTTCACGACAGGTAAGCGACTGGGTTACGAGTTTAATGTGGATGATATTTAAGAGAGACAATGAAGACTACAACCAAACTTTTACTTGCAGCGGTGCTCCTTATGGCGGGTGCCGATGCTTTTGCACAGAAGACTTTTAGTGAATTGGGCGCAATTTCGCGCCTTAACCGTGGCGTGAGCGGTCTGCGTTCGATGAACGATGGCGAGCACTATACGATCAGCCGTGGCGGTGCCGTTCTGCGATTCAGCTATACCGATGAGAGCGTGTGCGATACACTCTATAAGGGTCGTTTTTCAAGTTATGCCCTCTCGCCAAAGGAGGATATGATCGTCGTTGGCAATAACTTCCGCCCCGTATATCGTCGTTCGTTCTATGCCGATTACGACATCGTCACCGTACCCGATGGCCGCACCGTGCAGTCGCTGAAGAATATCCGCGATCTCTCGCTTTCGCCCGATTCGAAGATGATAGCCTACGCCAAGGATAACAATCTTTTCATCTCGGAGTTAGGTGGCGCCGAGCGTGCCGTAACGACGGATGGTGAGTGGAACAAGACGATCAACGCTACAGCCGACTGGGTCTATGAGGAGGAGTACGGCTTCACGAAGGCATACGCTTTCTCGCCCGACTCGAAGAAGATTGCCTACCTGCGATTTGATGAGAGTGAGGTGCCTATGTTTGAGATGATGCGCTTCGATGGCGACCTCTACAATAAACCCTATACGTTCAAGTACCCCAAGGCCGGCGATAAAAACTCTGTTGTTGAGTTGTGGCTCTACGATATTGCTACGGGCAAGAAGACAAAGATTGACGTAGGCGCCGAGAAGGATCAGTATGTGCCATTTATCGAGTGGACTCCCGCAGGCGAGTTGTACTTCTTCCGCATCAACCGCAAGCAGAACCACTTTGAGGTGGTGCTGTGTCGTGAGTCGGGCGAGCAGAAGGTTATCTACGATGAGACCTCACCTACATACGTCGAGCGTCCTGCGTTGAGTACCATCCGCTTTATTGATGGCGATCAGTTCATCGTACAGAACGAGACCGCTACGGGCTGGAATCACATCTATCTGCACTCTGTGGAGAAGGGTCTGGTGCGTGCTTTGACCTCGGGCGAGTGGCAAGTGACAAGTGTTGTGGAGGCTACGAAGGATCGTGTATATTATATGTCAACGGAGACCTCGCCGCTGCGCCGTAACCTCTACTCGATAGATTATAAGGGCAAGAAGAAGGAGCGTCTAACGGAGAAGGATGGTACTTACTCTATCTCGCCGAGCAAGGGTATGAAGTACTATATCTCTAACTATATCTCGGCCTCGTCGGCTCGTGAGGTGGAGTTGCGTGATGGCAAGGGTAAGCTGATCCGCACATTGGTAGAAAATCCCGAGATGGAGGAGCGCCTGAAGACCCTGCCCAAGAAGGAGTTCTTTACATTCACCACCGAGCGTGGCGATAAACTCAACGCCTATATCATCAAGCCCCTTGACTTCGATCCGCAGAAGAAGTATCCCGTTCTGCTCACGCAGTATTCGGGTCCCGGCTCACAGCAGGTGGCCGATAGCTTCTCTTTGGGATGGGAGAATGTGATGGTTGCCAACGGCTATATCGTTGTTTGTTGCGACGGCCGTGGTACGGGTTATATGGGCGAGCAGTTCAAGAAGCAGACCTATGGCAATCTGGGCGAGCTGGAGGTTGAGGATCAGATCTCGTTTGCCCGCTATATGGCCGCGCAGTCGTATGTCGATGCCGACCGCATAGGTATCTACGGTTGGTCGTATGGTGGCTTTATGGCTCTGGGTTGTGCCTTGAAGGGCGATGGCCTCTTTAAGATGTCGATTGCCGTTGCGCCCGTAACCTCATGGCGTTACTACGACACGATCTACACCGAGATCTATAACGGCCTGCCGCAGGAGAACCCCGCAGGTTATGATGATAATTCGCCCATCAACTTTGCCGACCGCCTGAGCGACCGTACCAAGTTGCTCATCATGCACGGCACGGCTGATGATAACGTACACTTCCAGAATACGGTTGAGATGTGCCATGCACTGAACCGTGCTGGCAAGCAGTACGATATGATGATCTATCCCGATCAGAATCACTCTATGGCGCCCTCATATTCGACGCTCATTCGCGAGAAGATGATTCAATATACGTTGGATAATCTGTAATAGGGTAGCCCTATAAACACAACACACCCCGTCTGGTATCAGACGGGGTGTGTTGTTATTCCATCAGCATAGATACGCACGCTTATAGCCTGCGACTATTCCATCTTCTCAAGGTCCTTGGCGGTGATGTGTGTAACCTCACCGTCACGCATAATGACGAGTTCGCCATCCTCCTTCTTACACTTCTCCTTCAGGCGTTGCTGTGCCAGCAGGATTCCGGCGTCTATCTTCTCTTGCATCTGCTCAAGTTCTAATTCCCCCATAGTCTCTACAGTTTGCATATTTGTCGATAAGATAACGAATCAACCACCTCGCGTATTTCGTCACGCGTACCGTAGGCGATCTTTTTTACTCCTTCGACCGAACTATTGTCATAAATAACCCAATAATCGCACTCTTTGGTATATAGCGATGTGAGGTAACGTATGCCTCGATAATAGCGGCGGCGTACAACTTCGGGCGGCACGTTGTGACCTCCCTCGGCTACGCGGCGTGCTACACGCTCAACAGCCTGGTCGGGTGTGGGCAGCCAGAAATACAGCAACGACACAAAATAGCCTCTCTCCTGTGCCATTCTAATGAATCGCGTGTAGTAACGGGTTGCCAACGTAGTCTCAAAAGCAAAATCCGCGCCATCGGCCATCAGCGCATCCATACGTTTACGCATCAGGCGACCAGCTTCGATTGAGACTTGTGACGGGTTGAATGGTGATAGGCCTTTGGCGATCTCGTCGGCATTGACGAACTCGTGGCACTCCAACATCTCGGGTAATACGGCATACGAAGCCGTCGTTTTACCAGCGCCGTTGCATCCGGCTATGATATAGAGTTTAGGCATATTACAATTCAATAGTCTTCGCAAAGTTAATAATATTCTGCGAATTTCCAAATATGCACCCGATTTATCGTCTTTTGATGAGGGTAATATTCGGGTTCGAGAACACAAAAGGCTACCCCAATGGGTAGCCTTTTGTGCGTGTTATATTACTGGATATTAGATATTAATCTCCAGGATCTCGAACTTCAACACACCTGCAGGAACGGTGACCTCCACTACGTCGCCCTGCTTCTTGCCCAGCAGTGCCTTGGCGATAGGGGTGCCGATGGCGAGTTTACCCTCGCGCAGGTTAGCCTCGTTCTCAGATACGATGGTGTAGGTCACCTGCTTTTTGTTGTTGTGGTTAAGCAGAGTCACCTTGCTAAGTATCTGGACCTTACTCTTGTCGATCTTTGACTCGTCGATTACGCGGGCATTGGTCAATGTTTGCTCCAACTTTGCAATACGCATCTCCAACAAACCCTGCGCCTCGCGCGCGGCGTCATACTCGGCATTCTCCGACAAATCGCCCTTGTCGCGAGCCTCGGCAATAGCCGCCGAGATAGCCGGACGCTCTACCGAACGCATATGATTTAGTTCATCCTTGAGTTTCTGCAGACCTTCCGCTGTCAGATAAATAATCTCATTTGCCATATCTCTATAAATAGTAAAAAAAGGCAGAACCCTAACCTTCCGATGCTTTGCCACCGATATGAGAACCCTGCTATCACTTTCAACACAGCCCTCTCGACTTAAAATGCTTAAGCACCCTGAGATTAGAATCCCGAATTAATAAAATGTTCAATGTTGTGTAACAAAGGTAGGCACAAATTTTTGAATCTCCAATTTTTTTTGGCACAAAGTGTGCCCGATGAGCGGAATGTGTTGTGCTATTTTATAATATATACAATAATAAGTATCCTGGCGGCCGTATGGGTTATCGTACGGTGTCAGGAGCCGCGTGTAGCGTGGGGATGGGCCCTGGCTATGGTGTTGTGTATGCCGCTTGCTCTGTTGCTCTACTACCTTTGCGAAGTGGAGCGGGAGGTGTCTGGCGAGGTGTTAGTTCGCTCCTCATATTCACGGATGCAGAATCTGATCGCCAATGGGTGTGGCTCGGCAGTTACGTTGCATAATCGTGTGCAGGCGCTGCATAGTGGCGATGAGACCTTTGCAGCACTGTTGCGGGATGTGCAGCGGGCGCGTTATGAGATCAATGTCGAGTACTATATCCTCGTCTGCGACCGCATCGGCAAAGCCTTGCTGTCGGTGTTGATGCGGCGCTCACGGGCAGGTGTTAAGGTGCGAATTATCTATGATGCAGTGGGCTCGTGGCGTATTACGCGTAAGGAGCGAGAGCGCATCGCACAAAGCGGTATTGAGATACGCCCCTTTGCTCCGGTGCGTTTCCCGTGGCTTACGCGTGAGGTACATCGGCGTAATCATCGTAAGGTAGTGGTCATAGATGGACGCATAGCCTATATTGGCGGAGTGAATATTGCGAGGCGATATATGGGTGGCCGGACAGGCGTTTGGCGTGATGAGCATCTGCGAGTTGAGGGCGCTGCAGCATATCAGGCGTTGTTGCTTTTTGCGCGGGATTGGCGTACAGCAGGCGGAGATATAAAGGTTGGAACAAGCGTCGTGCCACAGGTTCAGAGTATCTGCCCGATGCAGATTGCCTGGTCGCAGCGGGGCCGGTCGCGTAAGACGTTACAACATATGTTTGTGGAGGCCATCTCGTCGGCACGTCATGCGGTGCGAATATCTACGCCATATTTTCTACCTTCGGAGTCTCTGCTCGAGGCGATAATCGTCGCTGCACGCAGTGGCGTAAAGGTGGAATTGGTGATTCCGCGCAAAAGTGATGTGAGAGTGGTGGAGTTGGCGGCGCAGAGCTATATCGAGCGATGTGTCAGTGCGGGCGTTGAGGTATATCGCTATGGAGGAGGTTTCTTGCACGCAAAGAGTATCAGTGTAGATGATGGTGTGGCCATTGTTGGCTCGGCAAATCTTGATTCGCGCAGTCTGGACTATAATATGGAGGTGGCTGCCGTAATCTATAATCGAGCAGTCGTGGCGGGGTATATATCACGCTTTAATGCCGATGTGGCTCTCTCGGATAGGGTGTCGCAAGAGACGTTTGCCCATATCGGTTTTGGACGACGTCTGAAACAGGCATTGGCTCGGTTATTGGCGCCTATATTATAAAAAAAAGACCATTAACGCTGGCGCTAATGGTCTTTTGATTTATTCGGCTGTCGGGAATCGCATCAGGTATATCAGCTGTTGCAACTCGCGCAACATATTACGCTTGTCCTTTCGTGTGGGGGCATATAGGTAGCAGTCATAAGTTACCACCTCTTTCGTGGCCTTGTTTACGGTGGTGTAGCTTACAAACGGACCTCCCATGTAGTCGTTCGTAACTTCCCAATAACCTGCGAGTTCAATCCACGGGCAATCCTCGATAGTAAATGAGCGGTAGTTAGGTATGAATGGAGTGTAGTTCTCGCCAGTCTCATCGACGATGGCCTGCACGGTGGTCATATATGATCCATCCACCGGTCCGGGTATGCGGCTTGCAAATTTATTACGAGCCTTGATCAGTGCCTCAGCCGTGAGCGACTGCTGGCCCTCGTAGGGGTATTTATAGATGAAAAATCCCTGGCTTGCATCGGGGTACTCCTGCGAGATCCACACCATATCCTCGCTCTCTGTGAGTATTTTATATGAGTTGGGGATATAGATATCGGCGCCGAAACGCTCCTTGAGCAGCTCGTGGATAGGTTCCGAGTGGTAACGAGATACATAGTTTATCTTGCGGTCACGCTCGGCTTTCTCCAATACGTAGAGCAGATTCTCGCGGTTGTCCGAAACATACTTCGCCAATGTGGCATTGTCGGGTCCCTGAATGGCAATCTGAATCTGCGGAGCAGCCGTCACATCGTACTGTGCACCGATGCTGGGCTCGGTGATCGTAGGATCAACAAGGACGGTTACAATGTTGCGGTGTTTGCGAGTAAGATTTCCGAAGTTGTTGGGCAGGATGCGAATCACATTAAACATAGGCTCATACTGCATAAGCTCCTTAACGGGCTGCTGGAATATTGATTGCAGAGTGTCACCCAACTCGCTCTGCCACTGAGGTTGAGCACACACCAACACCATCTCGTATGGTGTGCCGACAGCGGTCTCAGCCGATGAGAGGGAATCCATAGCCTTGCAGCCTACCATCACTGCTACGACGGAAAGGGCCGCCAAAAAGTGTAAAAAGATTCGTTTCATATTGTTTGTTATTTTTCTCGATCCTATGATTGGCAAATATAACTAAAAAAATAGTTTAATCAAAATATATATATTTATTTACATAAAAAATATTACTTTTGTAAATCAAACGGATAGACTCCGCAAAACAGTATGTAGCGATATGAAATTTAAGCCTTGGAGATTCCTTCGTCGTCTGTATCCCGATTTTGTGTGGGAGATAGATGACCGCAATGGAGTCTTTCTGACATTTGACGATGGCCCTACGCCGGGTGTTACGGAGTGGATTCTCTCTACGCTGAAACGCTACGATGCCAAGGCTACGTTTTTTGTGCTGGGCAAGAATGCCGAGATGTATCCCGACCTCTATCAGCGTATTCTGGACGAGGGGCATAAGATTGGCAACCACACCTACTCGCATCAGAAGGGGTGGGGTATGTCGCTCGAACGCTATATCGAGGATGTTGACTTGGCGGCAGGTATATTGCATACTGAACTATTCCGACCTCCGTATGCTCACGTCACACCCTCGCAGATGCGTGCCGTGGGTCAGCGATATAAGATTATTATGTGGAACATCCTCTCGCGCGACTACTCCTTTGCACTCTCGCCCGAGCAGTGTGCCCGGGGTGTGGTGAAGTATATCGAGCCGGGGTGTATCATCTGCTTCCACGATAGCGATAAGTCGTTCCGTAATATGAGTTATGCTCTGCCGCGCGTGCTGGATCGCGTGAAGGAACTGGGGCTCAAATGTAAGATAATAGAGTTGTAGAATGAAGATCATCGTAGCCATAACAGCCGCCAGCGGTGCGATCTATGCCCGTCAGGTGTTGGAGCATCTGGTACGTTCGGAGCAGGTGGAGCGTATAGCCCTTATTATGAGCGATAACGCGCCAGCGGTAGTGGAGTACGAGGGCGAGCAGTTGCCCGTATCGGAGAAGATCGAGTGCATGGATAATCATTCGATGTTCTCGTCCGTAGCAAGTGGCTCTGCCGCATGGGATGCGATGATTGTTGTCCCCTCGTCAATGGGCACCGTAGGACGTGTTGCTACGGGGGTGTCGCAGACCCTTATTGAGCGTGCTGCCGATGTGATGCTCAAGGAGCGCCGACCTCTGATTTTCGTTGTGCGTGAGACTCCCTATTCGCTCATCCATCTGCGTAATATGACCACACTGACCGAGGCTGGAGCCATTATTCTGCCCGCCTCGCCATCCTTCTATTCGCATCCGCAGAGCATTGAGGCTTTGACGACAACGGTCGTTGAACGAGTGCTTGTGCAGGTGGGACTGAAGGAGCAACACTATGAGTTTGAAGGCTAATAGGGTAAAATATTGCAAGATAATAGGCTCGTTTGCAGAATTTTTACTATCTTTGCGCCGATTTTAAGGAAAATTCTAATAAAAACTTATAATATTATGACTATCACAGCATCTGATATCAAGATCGGTATGTGCATCGAGATGGATAACAAGACTTTCCTTGTTGTAGATTTCCAGCACTGCAAGCCCGGTAAGGGCCCCGCTTTCGTACGTTCAAAGCTCAAGAACCTGGAGAACGGCTACGTTCTCGAGAAGACCTTCTCTTCTGTAAGCCAGAAGATCGAGCAGGTTCGCGTTGAGCGTCGTCCCTACCAGTTCACCTATGAGGATGACTTGGGCGCACACTTCATGCACACCGAGACTTTCGAGGAGATCAACATCGACAAAAACCTTATCGAGAACTACGACCTTATGGCCGATGGTCAGATCGTTGAGGTTATGTTCCACACCGAGAAGGAGGCTGTTCTTTCAGCTGAGTTGCCCCCCGTACTCGATATGGAGGTAATCTACACCGAGCCTGGTATCAAGGGCGATACCGCTTCAACATCTTCTTTGAAGCCCGCAACTGTAAACACTGGTGCAACTGTCAAGGTTCCCTTGTTCGTTAACACTGGCGACAAGATCCGCGTTGATAGCCGCACTCGTGAGTATAAGGAGCGTATTCGCTAAAAACTGTCTAATAATGTAATTTCTGCGTTACGCTTGATTTCAAAATGCTCACATACGTTTGAGTATGCTCCGCTTTTGAAATCTTCGCAAGCCTTGAAATTCCTATTATTATACAATTTTTGAAAATAGAAAAGGCTGTCCTTTTCGGGACAGCCTTTTGCTATGTTATGAGGTGGGTTACTCTACGTATAGCACCAAGCCCTTGAGATATTCACCCTCGGGGTGGTAGATGTTGATAGGGTGGTCGGCAGGTTGCGTGAGCTGGTGCAGGATTCTCACCTTGCGTCCTGCTATGGCGGCCGCCGAGAAGACCGTTGTGCGGAACAACTCCTTGCTTACGGCCTGCGAACAAGAGAAGGTAAAGAGTATTCCGCCGCTCTTAATCTGCGCAAGTGCTCGTGCATTGATGCGCTTATATCCCTGCATTGCGTTGCCCAGCACCTTGTGATGCTTGGCAAAGGCGGGCGGGTCGAGGATTATAAGATCGTATTTATCTCCGATATGCTTGAGGTACTCCACCGCATCGGCTGCTACAGCCTCGTGGGGATACTCCTCGCCAAAATTCAGACGCATATTCTCATCCGCAAGACGCACGGCACGCTCCGAGGCATCCACCGAACACACCTCCACGGCACCTCCCGAAGCGGCATAGACTGAGAAACCTCCCGTATAGCAGAACGTATTGAGCACGGTGCGTCCCTTGGCGTAGTGGCGTACAAGCTCGCGGTTACGACGCTGGTCGAGGAAGAAACCGGTCTTCTGACCCTCCTCCCAATTTACCAGAAACTTCTCGCCATTCTCCACGACGACATTACTCTTGCTTGCGGCGTGGCCCCACAGGTAACCATCCACGGCGTTGAGTCCCGCCTTGAAGGGTACGGTCTGCGAGCTCTTGTCATATATTGCCGTAAGACGCTCACCATACACCTCGCGTAGAGCCTCGGCAATAGCCATACGAGAGAGATACATACCCACCGAGTGACACTGCACAACGGCCGTCGTGCCGTAGATGTCGATCACAAGACCCGGCAACGAGTCTCCCTCACCGTGCACCAGGCGGTAGCACGTTGTCTGCTCGTTCTCTGTTAGGTCAAGCGCACGACGCACGTCGTAGGCGATGGCGATGCGGTTGTTCCACCACTGCTGGTCGATCTGCTCCGCCTCATCGAACGTAAGCACACGCACGGCAATGGAGCCAATCTGGTAGTGGCCGCGAGCGATGAAGTCGCCCGAACGGGTAAATACATCTACGATCTCGCCCTCACGAATCTCGCCCTCGCTCTTGATGCGCTCAATGGCACCCGAGAAGATCCAGGGGTGGCGACGCAGGAGTGACTCCTCCTTGCCTCGACGAAGATAAATCTCTGCTCTCATATTATTGTTGTTTCTCTATTCTCTCTTTTGGTTTGCGATGATGTACACGGCGGCGACGCTCCATGTGTTTGGACGACTGCTCCTGCAGTTTATGTGCATCGCGCTTTATGGCGCCCGCATCGCTTATCACCTCCTCAAACTTGGGCTCCGTCAGGGGCTCGGTTTGCAGCAGCTTCTCATATATGCTGATACACACCCACGCATCCGTGGCGGCATACATCTGCTGCTGTGGTGTGAGTGTCGATGCCTCCCAATTACTCAACCGTTGCGCCTTCGATACACGTTGTCCCAGCACTATGGCCGACATCTTGCGCAGGCTCTTCTCCTCAATGCCCCACGCGGGAACGATATGCTGCAAGTCCAGAAAACCACGTTCGTGGAAGTGTCTTAGGGCGTGCAATGATCGCAGGTCGCCTGCTACGTCGGCACCTATCTTGATAATACGTGGATTGCTCAGAATCTTTAGTAGGGCGTTGTGTAACTTCGTGCGGCACAGGCGTATAAGATAGCATCGTTCGTGCGTTGAAAGTTGCAGCAGCGCTACTTTGTTCGTTACTCCCGCCTTGAACGAAGGGCGGGTCTCGGTGTCGAAGCCAATGATTGTCTGCGCTGACAGGTCGCGACACACCTCCTCAATCTGCTCCTCACGATCGACGACCACTATACGGCCATCGAAACGTGCCGACGCAAGTTCGGCCGTCTGTTCGTTGGATATGGTTGAAAGAAAAGTCATCGCGTCAAATAATTGAGCGACAAAGTTACTCAATTATTATGAGTTTACCGCTTATCGTGGCTGAAATTTTACCTTCTGAGAGCATCTTATCCACCTCGGCAGCTATGTGGTCGGGCTCGCGTCGAATCTTGTGGCATAGCTCACGCACCGAGAGCTCCTCCTCACGTAGCAGGGCGAGGATGCTCTCTCGCAGGCTCTCCGCGTCGTTGCGCTGACGACGACGTGCGGCAAGGCACACGTCGCACACTCCGCATGGCGTGGCATCATCGTCACCAAAATAACGCTGCAAGACAACGCTGCGGCACTCAGTCTGCTGCTCGGCATAGCGTAGCATACTGCCGAAACGCTCGTGAATCAGATTCTTGCGATGCAGATAGGTCTCGGGTGAGATGTATAGATCCTTTACGGGCAGACGCTCCTCATCCATAAAGAGCATAGGCGAGGTGTTGGCGGGGATATAACGGATGATACGCAGTTGCCACATACGTTTCAGAAGCTCCTTGACCCGTTCGATGGTGTAACCGCTATGTGTAGCGATGGCCTGATAATCGATTGCGCGGAACTCGGTGAAGACACCATTGTACAATCGCAGTATGGAGCGTATGATATGGTCCAACTCGTTGCGCCCCACACGGATGCGGTATAGCTCGTCGCGACTTATGCAGAAGTGTATCTTCGCCGGGTTCTCCATCTCCTCGGTGAGGGTCATATATCCGTTCTGCTCCAACAGATCGAGTGCTGCACGCACCTTGCCTGCGTAGATACGCTCGCGCTGGCAGAAGTCGTGTATGTTGAAGATAAAGGAGGCGTATAGCCCGTCGCCGATGGCGATTTGCAGGTAGTCGCAAATCTTCTCGTATATGCTCTTTATATCCTCCAGCGGCGGGAACTCCATATCGAAACGTTTTACTATCTTGCTTTCATCGTCCGACGAGGTGAGCAGTACGGCATAACTGCGTCGTCCGTCACGGCCTGCTCGGCCAGCCTCCTGATAGTAGCTCTCCAGCGAGTCGCACATCGAGACGTGTACCACAAAGCGTACATCAGCCTTGTCGATACCCATGCCGAAAGCGTTGGTGGCAACCATTATGCGCACCTTGCCCGATGTCCACTCCTCCTGACGGATCGAACGCTCGACGTGGGGTAGTCCTGCGTGGTAGTAGGATGCCGAGAAGCCCTTCGAACGTAGGGTTTCGGCCAACTGCTCGCAACCTTCGCGTGAACGCATATAGACGATGCCCGATCCGGGAACATTCTCTATAATGCGTAATAGCTGCTCGGTCTTGTCGTCCGTTGTGCGGACAGCATACGATAGGTTGGGGCGTGCAAAACTGCTTCGCAGAATATGAGGCTCGGCAAAGCCCAAATGGTGCATAATATCGTCGGCTACGACCTTCGTGGCCGATGCCGTGAGTGCCAATACGGGTACTTCGGGCAGGCGCTCCCGCACCTCGGCAATGCGCAGATAGGAGGGGCGGAAGTCGTAGCCCCACTGCGATATGCAGTGCGCCTCATCAACGGCAATAAGGCTTACGCGCATACGCTCTACGCGCAGGCGAAAAGCCTCCGTGGCCAGACGCTCGGGGGCTATGTAGAGGAACTTCATGTCGCCATATACGCAGTTGTCCAGCGCAATATCAATCTGTGTGTAGGACATGCCCGAGTGTATAGCCGTAGCGGCTATGCCCATCTGTCGCAGGCGATCGACCTGATCCTTCATAAGTGCAATCAGGGGTGTGATTACAATACAAAGTCCCTCGCGCACGAGCGTAGGTACCTGATATGTGAGCGACTTACCTCCGCCCGTAGGCATCAGAGCAAGCGTGTCGCGTCCGGCCAGGATAGACTCTATGATGGCCTCCTGACCGGGACGAAAACTCTTGTAGCCCCAATACTTTTCCAGCGTTGCGGCTACTTTGTCCTTTAATCGTTGTGTAATCTCGCTCATCGAATGCAAAAATACTAAAAAAATAGGCCCATTGTCAATTTTTTTGTATATTTGTAGCGGATAAGAAGGCTTTATTTGCGATGAAGATCAAACAGGAGTACAAGGTTCGCGAGATTGCGGGCGAGAATGTGGTCATTATGCAGGGTCGCCAGGGTGCAGACCTTACGCAGATTGTCACACTCAACGCAAGCGCTCTGATGCTGTGGAATGCCCTCTCAGGTAAGGAGTTCACGGTGGCGGAGGCGGCCGAGGTACTTGTGCAGAATTTTGAGGTAGAGTCTGATGTAGCCTTACGTGATGCCACAGCGTGGGTGGAGCGTATGTCAGAATGTGGATTAATCGAGAAATAATGTCAAGAAAGCTATTTAGAATGGTGTCGGCGCTGACGATGTTGCTGCTATACGTTTCGGTATTGGCGGTAAATGATCTCGTGGCCCTTACCTGCGAGTGCCGCCATCATAAGGCCGATGTCCACACCGCTTTCGACCACGTCCACGTGTGCGATCATCAGCACCACGACCACTCTTGCTCTTCGCACGACTGCGATGCAGAGGGAGTGACCATTGCTGATAAGACCTGTTGTAATCACAATCACTCGAATACCATAGCACTCTATACGCAGCCCCGTATGGCCGATGATGATCAGATGGAGCGTCAGGCTGTATTGCTGGCCGTTGTTACCGATGTGCTTAATTTCGTTGAGGCCGAGCAGACTGTTGTCCACGGCCATGAATACTCTCTGTATCTCTTGCCCCCACTCTCGGCGGGCCATGCGGGCGGAAGTGCGCTTCGAGCCCCTCCTGTGCTTGTATAGTTGCTTGAAATGAGGCGTATTAAGAGGAATGCGCCAATGTGTAATTATACAAACTTAAAGAGAAAATGAAAATCAAAAACTTTATACTTTGCGGCATTATGTCGCTTTTGTGCGTTGGCGCTATGGCGCAGAACGTGAAAGGTGTGGTTCGTGCTTCCGATACAGGTGAGGTGTTGATTGGTGCTTCAGTCTATTGGGAGGGAACGAACATCGGTATGGCCTCGAATATTGAAGGTCAGTTCGATGTCTATCGCGTGAAGGGTTACAACCGCCTGGTGGCAGCCTACGTAGGTTACAAGACCGAGGTCATTGAGGTGCCCGAGGGCGTGACAAGTGTGGACTTTACCCTGCAGAACGATACCGAGATTGAGGCTGTGGTAGTTGATGCCACGCTGGGTAACTACGTCAAGCGTGATGGCGTGATCAAGAGCGAGTCTATCTCGTTTGCGGGTCTTTGTAAGATGGCGTGCTGTACGCTGGCCGAGAGTTTTGAGAACTCGGCTTCGGTGACCGTCGGTTATAGCGACGCTATCTCGGGTGCGCGCCAGATTAAGATGTTGGGCTTGACGGGTACATATACACAGATTTTGGACGAGAACCGTCCCATCATGCGAGGCTTGAGTGCCCCCTATGGTCTGAACTATACGCCCGGTATGTGGCTTAACTCTATTCAGGTGTCGAAGGGTGTATCATCAGTTACGGCGGGTCATGAGGCTATCACGGGTCAGATCAATATGGAGCACCGCAAGCCTACCGACGAGGAGCGTCTGTTCCTGAATCTCTACTTCGATAGCGAGTTGCGCCCCGAGATTAACCTCTCGACGGCTATCCCCCTGACCGAGGATAAGCGCCTCTCGACCGTGATCCTGGCACACGGCTCTATGGATACGCAGTCGCACGACCGCAATCACGATGGCTTCCGCGATCTGCCCGAGACACACCAGATCAACATTGCCAACCGCTGGCTGTGGCAGTCGTTGGGTGGTACGCAGATTCGTTGGGGTTGGAAGTATGTCAATGAGAACCGTTTGAGCGGTGAGAATGACTACAAGAACTCGCTGCGTGAGGAGATGGAGCGTAGCCTCTCGACCTACGGCTCGAATATGGATAACTCGGGCGTGAATGCCTACTTCAAGTTTGGCACGCCCGTGGGTGCTGCTGTGTATGATCCCGAAACGGAGGAGGAGTATCGCTCAAATCTTGTCTTCGTTGCCGACTACAACTACTTCAAGGAGGATGCCTACTTCGGTCTTAACGACTATGATGGTCACGACCATGCATGGTGGATGAACTTCTCATATACGCACTACTTTACGGCTCGCTCATTCCTGGCTATGGGTGCCTCGGCGTCGATTACAAATAGCGACGAGAAGATTCTCAACAAGATGGTTGAGGGACCGAAGGTACATGGTCAGGTACCTACGATGTGGTCGGGCTTTACTCGCAATAAGATGCGCTATGTTGAGCCCGGTATCTACGCCGAGTACACCTACAATATCCCCGAGAAGTTTTCGTTGGTGCTGGGCCTTCGTGGTGACTGGATGGGTGCGAGCAACATGGATAAACTCGCCGAGGCAGCAAGCGTAGTGAATAATACAGCTTACTATTCTCCCAAGGAGAGTTTCGTCGTTACGCCTCGCTCGCACATCCGCTGGGACATCACTCCCTCGACCGTGTTGCGGGCTTCGGCAGGTCTGGGTTATCGTCGTGCAAGCATCTTTACCGACAATATCTGGATGCTCGCTACGGGTCGCAAGGCTCTCGTGACGGGTCTTGATAACGACATTGAGAAGGCTCTCACGGCAGGTGCCAGCCTTACGCAATATATCAAGTTGGGCGGTTATGACGATGCTACGATCAGCTTCGATTACTTCCGCACACAGCTCTATAATACGGTGCTTGCCGATCAGGAGTTGGGTGCAAAGGGTGGAACGCCCGATGATGAGATTTGGATCTATAATACCGATGGCCGTGCCTTCACCGATACCTATCAGGTCGATTTCCAGTGGACAGCGGCACGTGGCTTGGATATCTTTGCAACCTACCGCTACACTAATGCCAAGGTTAGCGTTGAGCGTGATGGCGTGATGCACCTCGTGGAGCGTCCTCTGACCAGCCGCTATAAGACGTTGCTTAACATCCAGTACGCTACGCCCTATCGTCGTTGGGTATTCGATGTTACGGCACAGCTTAATGGCCCGATGCGTCGTCCCTCACTCGATGGCGACATCACCCGCTCGGAGCTCTCACCCTCGTATCCTATGTTCTATGCTCAGGTGAGCCACAAGATCCGTAATTGGGAGATCTATGTAGGTTGCGAGAATATTGCCAACTATATTCAGGATGACCCCATCTTGAACGTTGCCGACCCCTTCTCACCCGCCTTTAACTCGTCGAGTGTGTGGGGACCGTTGATGGGACGTAAGTTCTATATTGGAGCCCGCTTTAACCTCTATTAAAGTGTATATTGTGGTCTGTTTTGGCGTCTTGCTTGTTTGCAAAATGCTCATTTACGCCAAGTAAACTCCGCTTTCGCAAACTGCGACAAGCCTCAAAACAGCCTCACACTATAACACTTTAAAGCAAGAGGAGGATATACTGAAATAGAGCCTTTCTATCCATTTTTTGGTGTTGTGGTCTGCGACAAGCCTCAAAACAGCCTCACACTATAACACTTTAAAGCAAAAGGAGGGTATATTGAAATAGAGCCTTTCTATCCATTTTTAGGTTAGCGTTGGAGGGAGGAGTAATTACAAGAAAGAAAAAAGAAAACGAATAAAAACACTTAAAACTTTACGATTATGAAAAAGATTATTATGCTCTGCCTTATGGCCGTTATCGGCTTTGGCATTGGTGACGCTATGGCACAGAAGAAGCAGGTGGATCTTAAGACTACCGTGTTCCAGACCGATGTAGATTGCGAGAACTGCGCCAAGAAGGTTGATAACTCAATCCCCTATCAGAAGGGTGTTAAGGAGGTGAAGGTTGATGTTTCGACACAGACCGTAACCGTTACCTACGACAAGGCAAAGACCAACGACGAGGCTCTCCTGAAGGCCTTTAAGAAGGTTAAGGTTAATGCCGAGGTAAAAGAGGTCGCTGCGAAATAAGCATTACCTTATAAACACCAATAACAAAGCCTGCCAATCGGCAGGCTTTGTTATTGCTTTGTTTGTCTTCTTTGTTTACGGAGACGGAAGTATTGGCGTATATACATATCCACAACCATCATTGCAACCAATGAGAGTATAATTGCTCCCCACAAGCGCATGTGAGATGGTATCAGGTGATTGAAAATTGCTCCTATTTTGATTGGCGGGAACTTAATAGCAATCATAGTTGATACTCCATATGCAACCATTGCAATGATAGCCGCACTTGCAAAAATGCCCATAATAATATCCGTGCGACGCTGTTCGCGGGCACGCTCGCGCACGCGGACCATCAAACGTGCGTTAAAATCGTATGATAGGGACGGTGTCTCAAGTCGCTCAAAGGCTCGACTTATGGCTTTACTTTTTTCCATCTTTAAGTAATATATATAGTTTCTTACGAATACGATGCAGTCGTACTTTTATGTTGGTTTGACTTTGCGCGGTGATTTCAGCACACTCGGCCACCGAACGCTCCTCATAATAAAATAGAGTTATGAGCGCTCTCTCCTCTGCGTCTAGTTGGCGGATGGCTCGAGCGAGAGCCTCTATATGTTGTTCATTGTCGGCCGTAGCCTCCATCTGCTCCAACTCATCATCCTGTACCTGCCGTATGCGATTCTCATCAATTGAGTAGTACGAAAGTCGCCGATGGCGAGTATAGGATATAGCGAGATTATAGGCTATACGATATATCCACGTCGAGAGCGAACTTTTGTGGCTAAACATTCGCAGATGTTCAAATGCTCGCAGAAGCACATCTTGCGTAAGTTCCTCGGCATCTTCTTGGCTCCCAACTATACGCACAATAAGCGTATGCACAGCTTGTGCATAATGCTCGGCAATAATGGAGAATAATTCTATTTCGCCATTAGTGATACGCTTTATCAGTTCCTTCTCGTTGTGTAGCATAGTTATTTATTTAGACGCTTATTCGGGAAAAAGGTTACAGAAGAAATTTATTTTTCTCTATAGTTGTAACCTTTTTCTGTGTTTTGCGTCTAATAAGACAAAGATGGCAAATTTTCGACGTCGTGTCATTTAAGATGATTGTAAAACCTTAAAAAATATTAATTATGTTTGAATTTTTAACTCCTTTTTCGATTTTTGGTGTTGGAGGATATTTCCTTTACAAGATTTTTGAGTTGTTTGGTATGCGAAGTGAGCGTCATACTATTATTGAGCGATTGGACAATGTCGGATTGATCGAGTACGTAAAACGTCTGCCTATTGGAGTAGGAGGAGGCAATACTTCAGCAGAGCCTTCGCCGAGTAATGTGGTTACTATGTGGCCATTGCGTTGGGGATTGGCTATAATGGGATTAGGTGCTGGAATTGTTTGTGGATACTATATATCTAAAAGCGGTTTTGATGCGGAAGTGTACAATGTTTATGCTCAGGTGGAAGGAGTGTGGCTTGCAAGTGCTTGTATGGGTGCGGGTTTAGGACTTTTTATCTCGTTTATCGTGGAGATGATGCTTGTCAGAAAGAATAACAAGTAATATTGATAATATTAAAGTAAATAGCCTGCCAATTGGCAGGCTTTGTTATTTTATAACTCGGGATTACAGAGTGCGGCATCCTTTTCTAATTGGCGTTGCAACTCTTCGAGAGAGCCGAATCGTTGTTCGTCGCGTATCTTTAATTTAAGATCTATCTCCAACGTCTGCCCATACAGGTCGCCTGCAAAACCAAAGATATGGGTCTCCAGCAGGCGGCTTCGGCCATCTACAGAGGGACGTGTGCCGACGTTCGACATGGCGTTGTAGAGGCGGCCGCCGAGTCGCACCTGCGAATAATAGACGCCATTCTCCACATTGTCAATATCTCGTGTATCGATATTGGCTGTCGGGAATCCCATCTTTCGCCCTAACTGCGCGCCGTGAATAACGATGCCCTTAACTATCATAGCATTATATATTCTGGGTCAGTTTTTGCACCAATGAGAACTCCGAGAAGAACTCCTTGGCCAGCACACGCAGCACCGTATATGAAGGTATTGCGAGCAACATACCCAATATGCCGGCCATATAACCGGCAACAAGAATTACCAAAAATATCTCCAGCGGATGCGCCTTCACGCGCTCCGAGTAGATTGTGGGCTGCAGAACAAAGTCGTCAAAGCCCTTGATACAGAACAGCGTGCAGCATATCAGCAGAGCCGTATGCATAGCACTCATCCCCTCGATAGGTGTCACAATGCCGATAAATGCCGCTATCACACCTCCCATCAGCGGGCCTGCGTATGGGATGACGTTCATAATACCCATCACAAAACCAATGAGCAGGGCATTGTCAGTCTTCATACCCCAGAGAATCATCGCCGTGGATATGACCACCATAAGTATCAAACTCTCGGTCAGGATTCCCGTAAAGTAGCGTGACAAAAGGTATGTTATTGAGTCCAGCGCACGAGTCACGTTCTGTTGCAGTCGCTCGGGGAACATAGCCTTTACCATAGCATAGAACAAACCATCCTCCTTGAGGAAGAAGAAGGTGATGAATGCAATCGAGAAGATGGCAATCAGTGCCGATAGGGCAGTGCCGATGATCGAAGTAAAGGTGTTGTTGATGGTATTGTAGTTGATAAACTGACGCAGAGTGTCGATGATCGTATCCGATAACGAGAAGTGCGTCTCGGGTAGTGCAAACATACGTTGTAGGTATGCCTGTGCGTGCGAAATAGGCTCCTCGACGGATGCCAGCACGGCGGGGAAGTCGAGGTGCGTAAACTCGTTTATCTTATTGAAGATAAGCGGAATGAAGAGTGACATGATAGACATAAACACCGCCAGCATAACTACTATCGTCAGCGATGCCGCTGCCCAGCGAGGTACATAGAACCGGCCTACGCGACGCTTAACCAGCCAATTGACCAGCGGGCGTCCCATAATGGCAAGCACGGCCGATACGAGGATATAGATCACCACCGACGAGAAGTACCATACCAGAAAGAGTATGGCTGCCGTGAGGATCAATCCTACCGTAACGCGCAGTATGTTTTGCGGAGTTATTGACATCTTTACTCTTTGCGCAATCTAACAATGGGGGTTTGCGAGCCTACTACGGGATCACCGATCTCGACAAGCAACTCACTATTCTTCGGTACCAATACATCAATTCTCGAACCGAACTTGATGAAGCCAAATACGTCGTTCTGATTAACTTTGTTACCCACCTTGATGTATGACACGATACGACGTGCAATCAGACCTGCAACCTGACGGAAGAGGACACGCTTCTCGTCGTCGAGCTTTACGACCGTTGTCGTGCGCTCATTCTCGGTCGATGATTTGGGGTGCCAAGCGATAAGGAAACGGCCCGGGTGATACTTGTAGTACTCCACCTCGCCAGCTACGGGCATCCAGTTCATGTGGACGTTGGTAATCGACATGAAGATAGAGATTTGCAACATCTCCTGCTTCAGATACTCATCCTCATATACTACCTCTGTCACCACTACGCGACCATCGCAAGGCGAAAAGACCAACTCCGGATCGTGAATCTTCACACGGCGAGGCTCGCGGAAGAAGGCAACGATGAAGATCCAAAAGGCGAATAGGATGGCGGTGCTGGTAATGAGCAGGGCTGCCTCCGAGTGGCTGTGGAAGTAGTAGATCATACACCACAGAATGAGGCAGATAAGGCCCGATATGGCGATTATTTTATAACCTTCCTTGTTGATTTTCATATAGTTGTGTTTTTAAGGTTTCTCTCTATTAGGTTAAAATATGAATGCGTACACGCAGGCATATACAAATACGAACGGAGCCGATAGAATCAACGCATCGAAACGGTCTAACCATCCGCCGTGACCGGGGATAATGTTGCCCGAATCCTTTACATCTACCGAGCGCTTCATCAGTGACTCAACCAAATCACCAAACACTCCCGACAGGGCGGCCACCAACGCCAATCCCATCCACGCAGCGGTGCTGGCCTCAAGAATCAGGGCAGCGACATAACCCATCGCAACGGCTCCTGCCAGACCTCCGAAGAAACCCTCCCACGACTTTTTGGGAGAGATGCGCTCGAAGAGGCGATGACGGCCGAGTGTGATGCCAAACAGGTAGGCAAACACGTCGTTAGCCCAGATAATGAAGACGTAGAAGAGCACGATCCAGGGGTTCCATACGCCATTGCCCAGCAGCATAGGAATTACCAGCAGTAGCGACATCGGCAGAGCAACATACAATGCACCCATAAGCGATGAGGCTATGTTGGCTATCGGCGTTGCGCTCTTGCGATACAGCTCGCAGATGCACATAAGGGGCACGAGTAGGATCAGTGAGCCGAGTGCTGCAATTATCAGCATTGTCCCTGCGCCATCAGCCTCGGTGTCAAAAAAGAACATTAGCGAGAGGTTGATGCTGAAGATCACAAGTCCAGTAAATACTCCGAGTATCTTCATCGGAGCATATCCGGCCTTCTCGGCAAGACGGTAAAACTCCCACATTCCACCTATGGCTATTACAGCCATCAGAAGGGCAAAGCTCCATTGCGAGAGGAGTATTGAGCCAAGCAGTACGATGAGCATCACGGCACCGCTCAGCGTTCGTATGATGAAGTTCTTCAATTTATCACTCATAATGTAGGGTGTTAGTCTGCAACGGTTACGCCAGCCGCTACGGTTGCGGGTGCATCCTCTGTCGCGGGTTCTGTTGCGGCATCTTTGGTTTGTGCCGAAGCACCCAGGATGGGTACAATATCCTCGGCATAGATGGTCTCCTTCTCCAGCAGAAGGTCTGCCATCTGGTTAATCTTCTCGTTGTCGGCCTCGATGATTGCGCGGGCTCTCTGGTAAGCCTCCTCCATAATGCGGCGCACCTCGCCATCGATCTCTACAGCAGTATGCTCGCTGAAGGGCTTTGTAAAGGTATCGCGTGTGCCCGCTGCGTCGTAATAACTTATCGGGCCAATCTTCTTGCTCATACCGTAGTAGGCCACCATTGCATAGGTAATCTTCGTTGCGCGCTCCAGGTCGCTCAAGGCGCCGGCACCCAATGTACCATAATTTACCTCCTCGGCGATGCGGCCTCCGAGCATACCTGCCAACTTGGCCTCCAGTACCTCGTTTGTTACGTGTACACGCTCCTCGTCGGGTACTGACCACGTAGCACCGAGGCTATTGCCGCGGGGGATCACCGTTACCTTGAGTACGGGATCGCAATCCTTCAATCGCCACATAACCGTTGCGTGACCTGCCTCGTGGATAGCCGTAGCGCGGCGCTCGGCCTGCGACATAGTCTTGTGACGCTTCTCAAGTCCACCCACGATGCGGTCGATGGCCGCCACGAAGTCCTCGCGCTCAACCTTCGACTTATTGTTACGGGCAGCAATCAATGCCGCCTCGTTACATACGTTGGCAATATCGGCACCCGAGAAGCCCGGGGTCTGCTTTGCAAGGAAACTGCGGTCGATACCCTCGTCGAGCTTGATGTGGCGCAGATGTACGTTGAATATCTCCTCGCGCTCCTTCACGTCGGGCAGACCTACGTCAATCTGGCGGTCGAAACGACCTGCACGCATCAAAGCCTTATCCAGAATGTCGGCACGGTTTGTTGCGGCCAGCACGATCACGCCTGCATTGGTCTGGAAACCATCCATCTCGGTGAGCAGCTGGTTCAGGGTATTCTCACGCTCGTCATTGCCCGAGAAACCTGCATTCTTGCCACGTGCACGACCGATGGCGTCGATCTCGTCAATGAAGACGATGCACGGAGCCTTCTGCTTTGCCTGCTCGAAGAGGTCGCGTACTCGCGAAGCACCCACACCCACGAACATCTCCACAAAGTCCGAGCCCGAGATAGAGAGGAAGGGTACGTTTGCCTCGCCCGCAACAGCCTTTGCAAGCAGGGTCTTACCCGTTCCCGGAGGGCCTACAAGCAGTGCGCCCTTGGGGATCTTTGCTCCCAATTCGCGATATTTGTCAGCCTTGCGCAGGAAATCCACAATCTCCATAATCTCGATTTTGGCCTCCGACAGTCCTGCCACATCCTTGAATGTTACACGTTTATCGGGGTTATCCTTGTCGAACTCCTGTGCGCGGGCCTTGCCTACGTTCATAATGTTGCCACCGGCACCACCTGCGCCACGCGACATCGAACGGATAAAGAAAAACCATACACCCACTAGGAATACCCACGGCAGGATGTTGAGTAACACATCGCCCCAGCCTGTCGATTCGTTGAAGTACTCCAACGCTACGGGGTTATCCTCCAGCCCAGAGTCCTCAACGGCCTGCTTCACGTCACGATCCAGAATATCTACCGAACCGATCGTGAAGTTGAGCTGCTCGCCCTGCTCGGGGATGTTCTTAAAACGGCTATTCTCGTCGCCGGCACGGTATGCGGCGATTGCTTCGTCGGTCAGATATACCTGTGCCGTATTCTTGTTTACTACCTTGATGCGCTCTACCTCGCCTTGACGGATCATCTGCTCGACAGTGTTCCATTCGCTAGTGACGGGCAGGGCACGTCCCTCTCCAAAGAATGAATAAAGGATAATGGCGGCAATGATACCAGCCCATATCCACATAAAGTTGAAGCGGAAAGAGTAGATTATATTTTTGTTATTCTTCTTCTTTGCCATAATTTTATAACTCGTATTCGTATTTCTTCATAGGCGCGTCAGCCCACAACTCCTCCAGACGATAGAACTCTCTGAGCTCGGTCTGGAAGATATGTACCACTACATCGAGGTAATCCATAGCAATCCAGAAAGCATTCTGCTGACCCTCAATACGCCAAACCTTCTCGCCCAGCTTCTCCAGTACCTCCTGCTCGATGCCATCGGCGATAGCGGCAACCTGTGCCGTAGAGTCGGCGTTGCAGACGATGAAATGCGAGCAGATGGCTCCGTCGAAACCCTCCAGATTCAATGATACAATATCCTTACCTTTTTTGTCCTGAATAGCGGTAACTATAGTCTCAATAAGTTTTTCCATAAATGTTTTGTGCGCCCTTGGTGGACGAATTTAATTTGTTTGTAAAATTACATATATACACAATCGCACAAAGATACAAATTTTTTACGATACTGCGAAAATTATTCTCCTCTGTTTGCTTCTTTGTGCATAAACGAATAAATGCGACCTGCTATTTTATAGCAAATCGCATTTTTTGTACTTTTTTTGGTCTGCAGATTACTTTGCGGCCAACTCCATCTGCATCTTTTCGAGGATTGTGGCCTCCAGGGCGTTGATGATGGAGTTTTTGACATACGTACGGCGTACGGCAATGGCTATACGGCGCGATGTGGCGCTCTTTGCCAGCGTCTTGATCTGTCGCTTGCGCGCAGCAGGGATATACTCCAGTGCCATCTCGGGAATGATGGTCATACAAGCCGTGCAATCAACGATTCGCATCAGCGTGTCGAGTGAGCCCGACTCGAAATAGTAGTGTGAGGGCACGTTGCGGCGAGCCTGGCAGAGTTCGAGAATCTGATCACGCATACAGTTGCCCTGGCTCAGCAGGATAAGATCCTTCATATCAATATCTTCGATGCGGATATTCGAACGCTCGAACAGTGGGTTCGAGGGTGAAACGTAGGCATAGAAACGGTCGCTGAACAGGTCGCGTTCAATGATGCCCTCGCCGCAGGTTCCGCTGGCGACAAGTGCCGCATCAATCTTATCGCGACGCAGCGCCTCGATAATATCGCCCGTTACCATCTCGCGGATCTCCAACTCTACGCGCGGGTAGCGTTTTACGAAGTCGGGGATAAACTTATGCAACAGGTAGGGAGCAATGGTCGGGATAACACCCAGACGCAACTTTCCGGCCGTCTCGCCCTTGAGCTCGGCGACCGACTCGCGGATGGTGTTGTAGGCCTTCAAAGTCTCCTGCGCTTGCGCTATCACTACAGCTCCGGCCTCGGTCGGAATAACGGGCTTCTTCGAACGGTCGAGAAGTATTACGCCCAGCTCCTCCTCTAAGGCTTTTATCTGCATTGAAAGCGATGGCTGGGTGACGAAGCAGTGCTCTGAAGCGGCCGAGAAACTACCGCAGTTGGCTACCTCGATGAGGTATTGTAATTGAATGATTGTCATTGGTTTATTTGTTTGCTGTTATCTCCACAAGATTCCCTTCCACATCCTCTACTACGGCCTCGTAGTAACCGTCTCCCGTAGTGCGCACTTCGCCCACGATTCGATGCCCGTCGAGGCGTAATTTCTCGACCAACGAGTCCACCTCATAGTGCTCGCCAACGCAGATGCTGATGTGCGCCAGTCCCATCATCAGGCCTCGTTTTTCGGGCTCTGCGGTGATGTCGGTGCGGTGCATCAATTCGATGCGTGATGAGCCATCGTCAAAGGTGAGAAAGTAGGACGAATATTGCTTGCGGGGGTTGTGGTAAATCTCTCCCGCGCGGCACGAAAAGTAGGTGGTGTAAAACTCGCGCATACGTTCCAAATCTTCGCACCAGATGGCAATATGGTCAATTCTCATAGTTTTGTGGGCTGAATGTGTTATACAAAATTATAAAAAAAAATTATAGCACCAAAGTTTTTTGGCTCATCGGCGATAAATTGTTATTTTTGTAGTTAATATATACTAAAATTAGGATATTTAATCGAAATAGGAAAACTAAAAAATATGGGAAAAATTATTCTTACGGGCGACCGCCCCACAGGCAAACTTCATTTGGGACACTATGTAGGCTCTCTGCGTCAGCGAGTTGAGTTGCAGAACTCTGGCGAATTTGATAAGATTTTCATTATGATTGCCGACGCACAGGCACTCACCGACAATGCCGATAACCCCGAGAAGGTGCGTCAGAATATCATCGAGGTGGCGTTGGATTATCTCTCTTGCGGAATTGATCCTACCAAATCGACCATCTTCATTCAGAGCATGGTCCCCGAACTCACCGAGTTGGCGTTCTACTATATGAATCTTGTGACTGTGGCACGCTTGGAGCGTAACCCGACCGTAAAGACCGAGATCGTTATGCGCGAGTTCGGCAAGTCTATTCCCGTAGGCTTCTATACCTATCCCATCTCGCAGGCTTCGGATATCACCGCATTCCGTGCTACGACCGTGCCCGCAGGCGTGGATCAGGAGCCGATGATTGAGCAGACCCGCGAGATTGTGCATAAGTTCAACTCAGTATATGGTGAGACCCTGGTGGAGCCCGAGATTTTGTTGCCCTCGAACTCTGCCTGCTTGCGTCTGCCCGGAACGGATGGCAAGGCTAAGATGTCGAAGTCGCTCGGCAACTGCATCTATCTCTCGGATACAGCAGAGGATTTGCGTAAGAAGGTGATGAGCATGTACACCGATCCCAACCATATTCGCATCGAGGATCCCGGACAGATCGAGGGTAACTGCGTATTCACCTACTTGGATGCTTTCTCATGCTGTGATCACTTTGCGGAGTTCTTGTCGGATTACTCTTGCCTCGAAGAGTTGAAGGCGCATTATCAGCGTGGAGGCTTGGGCGATGTGAAGGTTAAGAAGTTCCTTTATGCTGTCCTGCAGCAGATGTTGGAGCCTATCCGAGCACGTCGTAAGGAGTATGAGCAGGATATCGAGGGTGTTTATGAGATTCTGCAGAAGGGTTGCAAGGTGGCACGTGAGGAGGCTGCCGAGACCTTGAATATGGTTCGCAATGCGATGAAGATTAATTACTTCGACGATAAGGAACTGATCCGTCAGCAGTCGGAGATGTATAAGGCTGGCAAGTAATACAATAGGTAATAGTTGTATATCCGAATAAGGGTGGGGATATATGTTTAATAATCTAAGAATAACGATACTATCCCGGCTGCGCGATGTTATTCTTCGCTTGAGCAATCGCCTCAGCGAGCGACAATTGTTGGCCGTGCTGGCCGTTGTTGTCGGTTTGTTGGCAGGTTTGGGAACGTGCCTATTCGAGATGTTGCTACATGGCGTGAAAGAGGCATTGGTTGCGTGGTTCCCATCGGATCAGGCGCAGGCTCTTTTGCTTGTTTATCCCGCTATCGGTATAATCTTGGCAACGCTTTTTGTCAAACACGTTGTCCGCGATGAGATTTCGGAGGGTGTGACACGAGTGTTGTATGCTATGGCGCGCAAGGATTCGCGTATAGCCAGCCATAACTGTTGGTCGTCGATCGTCGGAGGTGCTACAACCATCGGCTTTGGAGGTTCGGTAGGACCGGAGGCTCCTATTGTGCTTACGGGAGCAGCCATAGGTTCGAACGTGGGCAAGATTGCGAGGCTCAATTATAAGCAACTAACACTTCTACTGTGTTGTGGTGCGGGAGCGGCTGTGGCGGCAATCTTCAAGGCTCCGATTACGGGCGTGGTCTTTGTTTTGGAGATTCTTATGCTGGATATCACTTCGGCATCGGTATTCCCGCTTATCCTGGCATCGGTAACAGCTACTACTACGGCTCTGATATTTAGAGGCTTTGATCCTATCTTTGCTATCACGTTGAGTGAGGCGGATGTCTTTGTAATTAAGCAGATTCCGCTCTACATCCTGCTTGGTGGTTGTTGTGGATTGATGTCCTATTACTTCACGTCGGTCAATTCGAAGGTGGGTGCTTTTGTTAAGCGTATCGATTCGCAATATAAGCGCTGGACGTTTGCAGGCGTGGTGTTGGGTCTTTTGATCTTTATCTTCCCTCCGCTCTATGGCGAGGGCTATGGTAGTCTTACCTCATTCATGCATGGTAATGTGCAGGCGCTTTTTGCCAACTCTATGTTCTTTAAGTTTAGGGCGATAGAGTGGGTTGCAATTGTATATGCCATAGCCATCATGTTCTTCAAGGTAGTGGCGATGGCTACTACAAACGCCTCGGGAGGTGTCGGCGGAACATTTGCCCCGTCGCTATTCGTGGGTGCTTACATGGGTGCTATTGTGGCACTTATTTGTAATGCCTGCTTTGATTGGAATGTGTCTATAGTATCGTTCTCGCTGGTCGGTATGGCGGGTGTTATGGCGGGCGTAATGAAAGCCCCGCTAACTTCGATCTTCCTTATTGCCGAGCTGTCAAACGGCTATGGTCTGTTCATTCCTCTGATGATTGTTGCGGCCATATCGTTTGCCGTTGATTATACGCTCGACCGCGACTCGATATACACCAAGCAGTTGCGTATGCGCGGTGAGTTGCTCACGCACGACAAGGATCAATCGGCCTTTGTATTTATGCGTCTGGAGGAGTTGATGGAGACCGACTTCATCCGCATTAAGGAGAATATGACCCTCGGAGATATCGTGCATATTATCTCGTCGGCACGACGAAATATCTTCCCTGTGATTGATAATTTCGGCCACCTGCTGGGCGTTGTGCAGCTGGACGACCTGCGTGAGGATATGTTCAAGCAGGAGAAGTGGGGTCGCTCGATTACATATTATATGATTCAGCCGCCGTATAAGATCTTAGAGCACGAGATGGTGCAGAGCATCCTGCCTCACTTTGAGGAGAATCACACCTGGATGTTGCCCGTGGTGGATAAGAATAACCGTTACCTCGGCTTTATCTCCAAGTCGCGCATCCTGAATGCCTATCGTGAGGCGCTGGTTAAGATTTCACATTAGCAGATGACACAGATTAAGAATATAGTTTTCGATTTCGGAGGTGTGCTGGTGGATTGGAATCCCCGCTACCTCTATGATAAATATTTCGGCGATGCCGAGCAGAGCCAGTGGTTTCTGGATAATATATGCCTCTACTCGTGGAATTTGCAGATGGATGGCGGAAAGCCCTTTGCCGAGGGTGTTAAGGAGTTGCAGACTGAGCACCCCGAGTGGGCGGAGGCTATCGCTATCTATCACACCCGTTGGGTTGAGATGATGGGTGGCGAGGTGGCTGGCACGGCTGATGTGTTGCGTTCAGCGAAGGCGGCGGGTTATAAGATCTATGGCCTTACCAATTGGTCGGCCGAGACCTTTCCGATGATTCGTGATACCTATCCCGTTTTTCAGGAGTTCGATGGTATCGTTGTCTCGGGCGAGGAGCATTTGCTAAAACCCGATGCGGCTATCTATCGTTGCCTGCTGGAGCGTTACGCTTTACGAGCCGAGGAGTCACTCTTTATTGACGATAATCGAGATAATGTCGCTGCCGCACGGGCTATCGGTATGGAGGCTGTGCGCTTTGAGAATGCCGAGCAGTTGGTGCAGGTATTAGAGCAGCAGTTCAGCATAAAAATCTAAAAATATATGAACCCCATTGCATTGCGACTGCTGAATCAGCAACTCTATGCACCCGAGTTTACGTCTCCCACGGAGGTGGTTCGGCATATGTGTGCTATGCAGGCGCAGGATTATCGTATGATGCGGTGGGCAGTGGCAATGCGTACAAGGCGTGCGTCACACGAAGCGTTCCGCAAGGCTTACGATAGCGGCGAGATTGTGCGTATGCACCTATTGCGTGGTACGTGGCAGTTGCTCTCGTCAAAGGATTATGCATGGATGTTGTCACTATGTGCTCCGCGAGCCATAGCAGTTATCAACGGCTGGATGAAGGCTGGCGGAATCTCTATTTCAGCAAAGGAGTCTTCGCAGATTCAATCAATATTAGTGCGAGTGGCCGAGGAGCAGGGTAGCGCGACAAAAGAGGATTTCGAGCAGGCCTTGATCGAGCACGATATAGTTATGGATGAGCATCGCCTGTCATATCATATCCGTATGGCCGAGTTGGGCGGTGTGTTGTGTAGTGGAGATCTACATTCCAAGAAGGCAACCTATGCACTTACATCAAAAAAGATTAGCCATAGCGTGGTGTTGAGTAACGAGGAGGCCTTGGCGCAGATGGCTCGGCGATATTTTATCAGTCGTGCGCCCGCTACGTTGGAAGATTTTGCGTGGTGGTCGGGACTGAATATTGGCGAGTGCCGACAGGCGGTGGCTATGCTGGGCGATGAACTGCACGTCGAACAAATAGATGGCCGAGCGTTCTATCTGCACGAAAAGAGCCGAACGCGCGGATATAGGTCGGGAAAGAGTCTGCTCCTGCCGCCGTATGATGAATATCTGATCAGTTACAAAAGTCGAGATTTGGTGATATCTTCGGAGCATACACCTCGTGCACACTCAAATAATGGTATATTCTATCCCGTCGTAGTACGTGATGGTGTGATTTGTGGTAATTGGAAGCCCTACTCAAAGCGTTTGCAGACTACGTTTTTTGCCACCTCGGAGTGTGTGCCCCCGCTCGATGGAGAGTGGGAGGAGTATCAGCAATACCTTGTGCGATAGCGTTTAGAACATTGCTACCACCTGCTGGAACAGGTCGCGGGCGATGTAGTAGGTTATCATTGTTGCAACAACGACCTTTACTCCCGTGCCGACAATAAACGAAAGGAACGATCCGAAGCCAACCTTCACAGCCTCATCCAACGTGCGTTTCTGGTTGAGCATCTCGCCTGCTACGGCACCGATGAAGGGTCCTGCCACGATTCCTACAGGTCCCATAAACATTCCCGCAAATACACCTATCGTTGCGCCCGTCATTCCCGCCTTTGATGCGCCGAACATCTTGCTGAAGTATGCGGGCAGAACATAATCCATAACACATACTATGGCCGTCACCACGCCCCATGTCCAGAGCATAGAGGTGGTAATGGTGGTCTCGGGAACGAAGTATGCACATATCAATCCTGCGAACGATAGTGCCACACCGGGCAATACGGGCAGGATAGAGCCGATGATACCGATGATGCCACACAGAAGGGCTATAATAGCAAGAAAAGTATCCATATAATACATATAAGAAATTGTCTAATAAGGTGTTTTCGGTGTTACTCTATCCCTCACAATCCTCATTTACGCCTCAGTAAACTGCGGTTGTTCGGGCTGCGAAAGCCTTGAAAACACTCTTCTTATACAATTTCAGACAAAATGAGGCTGCTAACGTTTCTCGTTGGTCGGCCTCATAAGATTGTAGCACACTTTGTGCCTGTTTATTTTACCAAACTGTTTGTTGCCGAGTCGGGGAAGATAACAGAGGGCTTAAACGACTTTGCCTCCTCGAAATCCATTAGGGCATACGATACGATGATCACCAGATCATCCACGGCCACCTTGCGTGCTGCCGCGCCGTTCAGACAGATTGCGCCACTGCCACGCTCGCCCTTGATGATGTAGGTCTCCAGACGCTCGCCATTGTTGATGTCGAGAACCTGCACCTTCTCGCCTTCGATCATACCTGCGGCATCCATCAGATCCTCATCGATGGTGATGCTGCCTACATAATTTAGGTTAGCCTGCGTAACTCTTACGCGGTGAATCTTCGATTTTAATACCTCGATCATCATATCTACTTGATCTTTACATTATCAATTAATCGGATCTCGCCGGCCTGCACAGCGATGCAACCCTGAATGCGGGGGCTCTCGTCCCACGACGTAACCTGCTGTAGTGTTGTTGCATCAACGGCCTGGAAGTAGATCACCTTCAGCAAGCCGTCGGCCTCCATCTGCTCGATAACCCACTCGGTGAGCTCTGCGGGAGAGAGTTCCTTGCTCTTGGCGGCACACTGCGAGATAACCTCGTAGATGTGGGGAGCTGCGGCACGGTACTCGGGGGTGAGCAAGGTGTTGCGAGAAGAGAGTGCAAGGCCATCCACATCGCGGATGATAGGGCACTCGACAATCTCCACATCAAGCCCCAGCTGCTTGACCATAGCCTTGATTACGGCAATCTGCTGGAAATCCTTCTCGCCGAAGTATGCCTTCTTGGGCTCAACGATGGCGAACAGACGGCTCACTACCTGCGCCACGCCATTGAAGTGGCCGGGGCGTGTAGCACCCTCCATCACCTTATCTACCTGCCCGAAATCAAACTCTCGGGTGTCGGGCTCGGGATATATCTCCTCGACCGAGGGCATCAGCACGTAATCCGCTCCTGCGGCCTCCAATACGGCTGCGTCGGCTTCGGGCGTGCGGGGATAGTTCCTCAGGTCGTTCTTGTCGTTAAACTGCGTGGGGTTCACAAATACGCTTACCACCACCGTCTTACACTCGCGGCGAGCCTTCTCTACCAGCGAGCGGTGTCCTGCGTGGAGGGCACCCATTGTGGGCACGAAGCCTACGCCGGCAGGATCGAGCGTAGCCAACTCCTTTCGTAAGTCGCTTACTTTACTGAAAGTTTTCATTAGTCAGTGCTATAAAACTGCGACAAAGTTATATAATTATATCGGAATTAAAAATTTCATACCATGATAAAAACATCAGATAACAAAAAAAGTCCTCCCACGCGGAGGACTTTTTGCCAATATTACTACTTTTTATTAGTTCAACGAGGGGAGGAACGACCACTCCTTAGAGTAGTGGAGCATCTGCTCGGTGTAGTCGGTCTTGTAGATAAGTTTCACATCTACAATCTCGCCATCCTTCTCCACGAGCTCGTAGTCGGGATTCACAAAGCCGCTATAAGGCTCCAGGCCGAGCTTCGAGTAACGCTCCAACACCTCCTTGTGCAGGTCGTAGTCGATCTTCACGGCATAATCCTCCACAAGACGGCGGCCAGCCTCATAGTCTCCCGTAGATTTGATGCGCTGCACCTCCTTCAGGAGCTCTCCGAACAGGGCACGCAGAGCGTCGAAGTCATTCACTACGATGTATGACTTGCCATCCTGCTTAACCCACTCGATGACGTTATTCTCCTTACCCTTCTCGTAGCACCACTCGGCGATGAGCTTACGGTTACGCATGTGCGCCTCCTCGACATCCTTGCCAAGTTCGATGCGTGAGAACTGGGTCATCATACCGTTCATAATATAGTCGGCATACTGTGCTTTGGCAACATCCAATGAGGGAATCAAGCCAATCTCCACCATCTTGGGATCACCCAGGTAGTAAAGACCAAACAGGTCGGCACGAGCCTCCTCCAATGTTGAGGTGTAGCTCTTCAACTCGCCACCCTTTACACCCTCGGCCAGCTGACCTGAGCCGTGACCCAGGCACTCGTGCAGGTCGGTGTGCAGATCGTCCGATAGCTTGCCGTGTAACTTGATGCGCTCGCGATCCTCGGCGCGGAGCATAAACTCCTCGTTGAAGCCGTTGCCCTGTGCCGCCTTGTCGTAGGCGTATGTAATGTTGTCGATAGTTACAGACTTCGAACCGTACTCCTTGCGGATCCAGTCGGCGTTGGGCAGGTTGATACCGATAGGCGTTGAGGGGAAGCAGTCGCCACCCAACATGGCAACGGTGATAACCTTCGCCGATACGCCCTTAACCTCCTTCTTGCGGAACTTGGGGTCGATCGGAGCGTTATCCTCGAACCACTGTGCGTTAGCCGAGAGAATCTGCGTACGGCGGCAGGCTGTGCTGTCGATGAAGTTTACCGTGCCCTCCCACGAAGCCTTGCGACCCAGAGGATCGCCGTAGTCCTCAATAAAGCCGTTTACGAAATCTACATTCGACTCGTTGTCGCCCACCCAGAGGATGTTGTAACGGTCGAACTCGCGCAGATTACCCGTGCGATAGTAGTTTATAAGTGCATTGATGATGCTCTTCTGTGGCTCTTCGGCTACCTGTGAGGCCTTCTCCAACCAGAATACAATCTGCTCGATAGCCTCCGAGTACATGCCACCCATCTTCCACACCTTTTCGGTGATGTTACCCTGCTCATCCTTGATGAGTTTGGAGTTAAGGCCGTAAGAGATAGGTGTGGGGTCGTTCTCGTCGCGCATAGCGGCATAGAAGTCATCCACCTCCTTCATCGTTACACCCTCATAGTAGTTGCACGCCGACTCTACGACCATATCCACGCCATCGGTCTGGTTCAGACGCTTTGCGTATAGCGTGGGGTCGAAAATGATGTCAAGCAGCAACTGCTTCTCGATGGGCATATTCTGCGGATCGACATACTTGCCTACGGCCTCGGCGAACCACTCGCGCGAAAACTCGGGACGGAACTTGTCGTTAGAGTAGTGGTGGTGTATACCGTTGGCGAACCATACCTTCTTCAGATACTTCTCCATTGCAACGAAGTTGGCATCCGCACGGTCGCCGTCATACTTATTATATATAGCCTCCAGCGTGCGGCGCACGGTGAGGTTATACTTGAAGTTCTGGTCGAACAAAATATCACGACCAGCCTTTGTAGCCTGTGCTAGATAGTAGATCAGGGTCTTCTGCTGCAGGGGCAACTTCTCGAAGCCCGGCACCTCGTAGCGCAGAACCTTGATATCGTCAAATTTATCTACAACCCATGGCATAGGCTCCGTAGTTGTGCTCTCGGCCTCGGGCGCTGTGCTGCGGCATGAGCAGAGCGAAGTGAGTGAAAGTGTCATAATCGCAAATGTGAATATTAAGCGGCTCATTTTCATAATTATTTGGTTGAGTATTTTATTTCGTGTCAAAGGTATTCATTTTTTCTCGAAACGATGCAAACTTACTCTATAAAAACGATAAATGCCCGATTTTTCGGGCATTTATAATTATTCGTATTTCGCTCCCGTGGCCTCAAACCATGGGTTTTTCAAGTCGGCCTTGTTATATGCCAGCGCTTTGCCGTCGGGGTAGGAGCGTGTGTTGCCTCCCGCCTCGCTGAGTATCAATTCGCCTGCGGCGGTATCCCACTCGTAGGTGTTGGTGGTGCGGACGTAGTAATCAACCTCTCCCTCGGCCAGCAGACAGAATTTGTATGAACTGCCCTGTTCGATAAGTTCCAGGTCGGGATGCAGAGCGCGCATCTGGGCTATGCGTTCCAGCGTCTCTGGCGTTTGATGTGAACGCGATACGGCCATACGGAAACCGTCGTGGCGACTGCTCTCCAAAGGCAGACGCTCGAGCATTGACTCAATCTGCTTGCCCTCATACTGGGGATCTTCGCAAGGCTCGATGTTGCGCACAAGATATGCGCCCTTGCCCTTGGCGGCAACGTACATCTTCTTCAGGCAGGGAACGTATAGCACCGAGCCGACACACTCGCCCTCGGCCAGCAGAGCGATGTTTACCGTGAACTCGTTGTTGCGCTTGATAAACTCCACGGTGCCATCGAGCGGATCAACCAGCAGGAACAATTCCCAATTACGGCGCTCGTCGAAGAGAATCTCACGTCCCTCCTCACTCAGTACGGGCACACGCGTCGAGCCGAGATACTCCTTGATGGTGTTGTGGGCTGTGCGGTCGGCGAGGGTGATGGGGGTGTGGTCGCTCTTGAGCGAGATGTCGTAGTCGTCGTAGTTGTTGTAGATATTCATTATGGCGGCTCCAGCCTTGACCGCCGCATTGAAACATTTGGGTAAGAGGTGCTCGCGTATCTGAGCAACTATGGTTTTCTGGTCCTGTGAGGTCATTATTGAGGATTGGTTTTTATAACATTGTAAAGTTACATATAATTTACTAAACCTGGAATTTTCTGAACGGAAAAATATTAACAATCTCTCTAAGTTGATATAATATATCCCGTATAGAACACTTCTCCGGTCGGGTGGCAAGAGCAACCCAGCGAGCCGCCATAAATATCATCACTGCGGTCAAAGCGATAGATATTGCTATGCGGAGATCCTGTATTGCACTCGTCACTATAATAAACGTAACAAGGATGGTAATAATTGCGGTATGCGAGGAAAATATTTTTTCTGTGTGCCGAGTATGGTAAATTATGGGTGTGCGGCTTGTGACAACCGCTTTGCGGGCTATCTGCCGGGCGAAGTTAGGAGAAAAACCTCCGCAGGCGACGACCGCACGCCGAGCGATGACTATACCCGTCGAGGTGCTTGAGTGTAGAGCGTCGATAGGGTACGGTGAAGCCGTGCATAGTGCTACGGCAAGATGTTCGATTGCCTGATCATAGAGTGTCATATTGCTGGATATGGGCAGAATGTAGTCGTACGAGGCGACCACCACGCCCGCATTCCAATCGTCCCACTTCGAGCGTCGGGGCGCATCGACAACGATAAGTCTGCGGTAGCTGCGCTGCCGTGAACGGTAGAGGTGGCGTATTGTCGCAGGGAGCTCAAGTGTAGGTGCGCAGTTTACGCTTACCATACGGTAGCGAGTGATAATCTCGTGCAACGTATTGGATTGTAACAGTGAGTCCAGCACTATGATTACCTCATAGCGCTCATACTCTTGTTGCAGTAACTTCTCTATCTGCTTTATTTCCGTTATGTCGCTGCATACCACCGAGCACCCTATAAACCCAAGCGAATGGCAGCACCCTCGGCGGTCATCCTCCAGCAGGGCGAAATCTTTAAAGGCCCGCACACGGCGCCAGGCACGGCAAAGTGCCACACAAGAGAGTGCAAGCAGAAGAGCTATTGCGGAATAAAAAATCATCGTACTATGGTGTTGCGTGTCAGTGTGCGTTTGTATGAGTTGATGAGAATCTCGGCATAGCGGCTCTCTGGCTCCGAGAATATTGCCTTGACCACGCCGATGGAGTAACCCTCGGCCGAGAGATGACGGCATAGCAGGTGGCGATCCATTTGCGACATTGTATCAACACGTTGGCGTATGCCTGCGTGATGCAGTGGCCGTCCGAGTGAGGCGAGGGTGTATATAGCCTCGCGAGCTATCGTTGGGCGCTGGTCGGTGGATATGATGTGGTGCAGTCGTCGCTCGGCTATCTCAATGCCGAAGGCTCGCACTATGGCAAGTCCCAATATTCTGAGGTTGCGATTGTCGCTGCCCAGTAGAGGCTCATAGGCTATGGGCAATACCCCTCGTCGCAATAGAGCCATAATGCGTGCAATATCAAATGGGGAGAGATCATATCCCAACCCTTCGATGGCGCGTATTGCCAATGTGGGGTTGGCGGCCAGCAGGATAATGAGGGCACTGATGCGGACGTCGGCATTTGCCGAGTGCTGATAGCGCATGATGCTCCCCAATGAGATGCGATGCAGGGGGATGGTGCTCATAAGCGTCAGCATATGTGCTCGTTGTGCACCTCGTGACAGGCGTGTGCGACGCAATAGAAACCTATCCAGCGAGTTGTTCTCGACAATCTGTTTTAGGCAGGATATATCATTGCCGTAGGTGTGGCTTACAACGGTGTGTATCGCTTCGGCCAGAGCCATGCGTTCGCTTGCATTGCGAGCCCGTATCTCAAATTCTGCACAACCCTCCTCGGCGAGCCATACTGTTATCTGACGAATATATTGCTCGTGTTGGCTCTCTGTATGTGGACGTTGTTTGATATGCACGATCGCTACAAAGCATAGCGTGAGCGTCAGCATAAGCGTTACGTATATGAAAAACAGAATATTCATCGCTGTGCAAGGTCGTTTAGTTGTGCTTGCGCCTTCATTCGCAGGCGGTTCATACATATCGGGAAGGTGAGATATTGATCCACGCCACACTCCAGCAGGCTCAATACGATCTGCTCCGACTGGTGCCACGCAATGACATAAATCACAGGTCGCTGCTCGCCCTTGCGACGAATCTGCGATATAAACTCCCGCCCATCGATAAATGGCGCTATGGCAACCACTATCACCAGGTCGGCCTGCTCCTGGCAGCAGGAGGCTATCGCCTGCTCGGCCGTAGAGCAACATACGATGCGTGCCGCCACACCGCATAGTATGGCCGCCACGAGACTTGCCTCGCTGCGCCGCGGGGCGTATATGACTATCTTTCGACTGCTCATTGGACGAAAAGTTTGCCGCCCAGGAGGTTCGAAAAGTGTGCCAAACGCTAAATAGTTGAAAAAAAAGTGGGTTTACGCTTGTATTGCGAATATTTTTTGTATATTTGCAGGCCGAATTTCGGCAAAAATGTAATTTATTTTTAGAATAATGTACGTTATAGTAGAGATCGCAGGTCAGCAGTTTAAGGCTGAGAAGGGTCGTAAGCTCTATGTTCACCGTCTTCAGGGCGACGTAGAGTCGTCAGTGAGCTTCGACAAAGTCCTGCTTGTAGACAACGACGGTCAGGTTAAGGTAGGTGCACCTGCAGTAGAAGGCGCCTCAGTTAAGTGTAAGATCTTGAAGCACCTCAAGGACGATAAGGTTCTGGTGTTCAAGAAGAAGCGTAGAACTGGTTATCAGAAGTGCAACGGTCACCGTCAGTACCTCACCCAGATTCTCGTAGAGGATATTGTTGCATAATTAAAACGTTAGAGAAACATGGCACACAAAAAAGGAGTAGGTAGTTCAAAGAACGGCCGTGAGTCAGAGAGCAAGCGACTCGGTGTAAAGCTTTTCGGTGGTCAGTTCGCTAAGGCCGGCAACATCATCGTTCGTCAGCGTGGTACTGCTCACAACCCCGGTAACAACGTGGGTATGGGTAAGGATCACACCCTTTTCGCATTGGTAGATGGTACCGTAGAGTTCTGCAAGAAGTCTTCAGGTAAGTCTTACGTTAGCGTAACTCCCCTGGCTGAGTAAGTCGGGTTGAGGATAACCGAAAAAATTAAAGTCCGACTTCGTGTCGGACTTTTTTTGTTGAATATTTGGATAGTTGTAATAAATATCCTAACTTTGCAAAAATCGCTAACGATATTTAATCGTTTGATTTATAGAAAGATGTTGCGCCATAAGGAAAATATCGGTTTTGTTGTCGGCTCTGTCGCAACAGTCGCACGAAGTGAGTATTCGTCGGTTGTGCGTGTTGAGTATGGCGTAATATTACCCCCCCCCTATATGGCTTAATTGCCTGATAATCAGTAAGTTATACGAAAACGGTTTAACGCGCTCTCGGCGTGGGCTTTGTTGTGCCCTGCTGTGAGCGTTTTTTTGTTTATACATTCACTAATAACAATACAAAAACAAACAATTATGGAGAACAAAATGAATTACATCGCACCCGAGGTTGAGGTACTCGAGGTAACAGTAGAGCAGGGCTTTGCCCAGTCAGGTGGTCCTATTGACGATATGCCTTACAATTGGTAGTAACAAGATTAAACAATGAGAATGATGAAGAAAATTATGTTTTTTGTGGCTGCCGCTTTTGCATTGGTAGCCGTAGGTTGTAGCAAGGATGATGTTGCTAACGAGGGTGTAGAGTATGTATCGGAGTTGAAACTCAACATCGGCAAGGGCGATAGCCGTGTGGCTGTTACTCACAATCCTGCATCTGGTTTGAAGTTCGCTTGGGAAGATGGCGAGGAGATTGTTGTGTTAGAGAATGGTAATGCAAACTCTCTTACATACTATTATGTATATGACGCTGCTACCGAGTCTTTCAAGCCTGAATCTGACTCATATAAAATGGTAGCTGGCAAAGAGTATTTTGCTGTGAACCACACAAGACAGACTTCAATATTTTTGGAGGTTGAAGATGGTAAGAGCGTAGTGAAGATGAATATTGAGCGCAAAGAGCCTTATGGCCTTTCTAATATTCCTATGATTACAGATGTATTCACAGCTGATGCTAATGGTACTATTGCAACTATGCACCACTTGGTAGGTGTGGTAGAGATTCCTGTTAAGCTTGCTGAGGGTTCTAATGTTACAGAGGTAGATAATTTCAGCCTTTATGTAAGTGGTGCTAAGTTGGGTCGTGATTTTACTGCTACACCCGAGGCTCCTTATGTTAAGGATATTTCAGAGGCGTATGATACATCATCAGTTGCAGGATGTGAGTTGAGCACAGAAACTGCTACATCTATCTTCATTCCTGTGTTGCCGGGTGAGTATGGCGAGGGTTACTTTAATTTCTATTATAGCGATGGATCTACATATGTTAAAACAGAAGCTATGACAGTAAAGCGCGGTATGATTACCAAACTTACAGAGAAGACAAAGCTTTTGAAAGTATCTGTAGAAGAATAAAGTTGTCAATCATATAAAAAAAGACCGCAAAACGCGGTCTTTTTTTTACCATCCCATCTCGCGGGCGTACTCGATGGCTCGGTTGAGCGTGTCGTTAAATGGGCGGGTGCATTGCATATCATGGGCTGCCTGCTGTATGGCGTCGGGACGCAGGAAATACTCCTTATCAACCAACTTCACCAAAAGAAAATTTCGCAGTCGGTAATACTCCGAGTGCTGATCCTCGGCCGACCACCCTTGTGGCATACGTTTCAGAGCCGATGACCAATCCACCTCAAACCCTGTGGCCGCCTCGATGCTCTCCACAAAGGCATCGCCCTCGGTCATAATCTCCTCGCGCACACTCTTTATCTCGCCAGCGGTGGGGCAGTAGGCTCCCGTACAGAGCATATAGTGGTTCTGGTCGGGCTCGACGTGCATATAGTAACCCGAGAATCCCGACTTCTTGCCACGCGGACATACATATACGCCAAACCACGTCTTGTAGGGCGACTTATCCTTCGAAAAACGTGTGTCACGATAGATGCGGTAGGTCGCATCCTTGACCTGCACACCCTCCACCGCGGGGTCAAATGCCTCCACAGCCTCGATAAACTCCGCCGCCACGGCATCCATACGTTTTTTTACCTGCTTGTAGCGGTCGCGGTTGGCCTCAAACCACGTACGGTCGTTGTTGGCCGATAGATCTTGCAGAAAATCCAATATCTCTTTCATCTTCTTGGGTGTTACTCTTTAACAAAAAGCCAACCGTCGGGTATTGCCTGTCGTGGCAGGGTGAGCGTTTCGAGGCTGATCTCCAGCCCCTCGCCCATACAATCTTCGTAATATACCACACGAATATCGTGGTAGCCTGCATCGAGCGCTACCTTCGCCTTGGCGCGGTTATCCATTGAGTGCGACTCGCCAAAGTCGAGCACCAGTCGGCCATCAATATAGAGCAGCGCGCCATCGTCGCAGACAATGTGGAACTGATATACATCGCGTTGCGGTATGGAGATAATGCCCTCAAACTCATAGCCATAATAATCCTCCGAGGGGGCATCCGTAACGATAAAGTTTTTCATCGTGCCCTCGCCTATGCGCTTGCCCTTGTGCGGGAAGTCGGGCAGGTTCTTATATGCACCCTCGTAGTAGGTGTAGGCTACGCCCTGCGCGGTGGGGCTGTATGGCTTTGCGGGGAGGTACTCCATGCCGTTTATATCATCCTCGGTGATGCCGATGGGGTAATGGTAAAGCAACTCGCTGAACGTAGGCGTTGAAATCCATGTATCGAAACGACGCTCGCCCTCGTAGAGGTCGATGATGCGTGCTCCGCGAGGCAGGCCTCCGTAGGCGTTGAATCCCGACACACGACCGTAGGCAAGAGCAATGTCGAAGTGCTGACCGATGTAGTCGTTCTCGTGGTCATGACCTACGAACATACCCATCACATCGCCCATCTCCACGGCCGAGAGCAGGAAGCCACTGTTGAGTTCTGCCGAGCCTATGCCCGAGCCGTCGCCATTGCGACCATACATGTCGGTCGTTTGGTCGATTAGTCTAAATTCGGGTGTAGGGATATGACAAAAAACCAATGCAGGCAGGGGTGTGCCGCCGTTTTGGGCGGTATAGCGGGCGCTCTGCTCGCGATACCACGACGTTACATCCCATGGCATCCATCCATATGTGCCAAGTCGTGCCCAATCGGGTGTGTAGTCGCCTGAATCCAAGCAAAAGAGCAGTGCACTGATCTTGTCCGAATCACTTGCCAAGACGGGGAGTACGTAGTTGCCGCAACCACTCAACTCGGGACCCTTCTCGCCAATGAAGAGCGGGTCTTCTCGGAGAATATCGTAGATGGAGTCGCGTTGCATCACCTCGGGGTCGTGGTTACCCATCGTCACGGCGTATGGTACGCCTGCACGTTGCATTATGCTCATGATATGTCGCCAGCCCTTCTCGGCGGGTTGGCTGGTGACGATGTCGCCCGTGAGAATCACTACATCGGGATGCTCCTTTGCAATGACGGCCAGTAGCGTGTCGGCTACGGGAGCGCTCTTGGGATCATCTACGGAGAGGTGTATATCGGTGAATTGGGCAATTCTCAATCGCCCGTCGTGAAAACGCAGGGAGGGTTTGTCGGCCGAGGGTGATGAGCAGGCCACAAGACCGATTAGCAGAAGAATAAATATGGTTGCTCGTCTCATCGGAGTGCTATTTTGCGACCGAGTGATCAACATCGCATGCCGAACAGTTGCCCTTGCAGCCCAAATCTTCGCAGTCGGTACCCGTATCCTCGCGAGACTCCTGCACGGCACACTTTATGCCCAAGCGTTGCATATCCTTGTTGGTTGAGATCTCGGAGTCGATGTCGTGACCCTTGAAAATTTGTGTGAGCGATAGGCCCAAAAAGAAGAAGCCCACGAAGCCGATCGAGATGAGTACGACGGTCAATATTGTAGAAATTGATGTTGCCATAACGTATGTTGCGTTAAAAATTTATTTTTAGTTGAATTTCTCTCGACAAATTTATATATTTGTATGTTAATTTGCAAAATTATATCCACTTGCCAGTGATGCTCTTTCGCCAAAGGGGCTTGTGGGCAAAAAGATAGAGACAATGAAAATTGTTATTTCAGGAATCGGAGAGATGGGTAGCCACTTGGCGCGTATGTTGAGTGGTAATGGCCACGATATTACCGTTATCGACAGCGACAGCAAGGCGTTGAACGAACTCAGTAACTTGGCGGACCTCATTACCGTCGAGGGCGACACCACGACCTTTGCCGTGCTGCGTAGGGCGGGAGTTAGGCGTTGCGATCTCTTTATTGCGGTGAATCACGATGAGAATATGAATATTCTCTCGGCAATTATGGCCAAGCAACTGGGCGCGAAGAAGTCAATCGCACGTATTGACCACAACGAATACCTCGAACCCAACAACAAGGAGATGTTCATCGATATGGGTATCGACTACCTGTTCCACCCCGAGCAGGTGGCAGCGTTGGAGGTGACTAATCTGTTGGGTCACACCTCTACGACCGACTATGTTGATTTTTCGGGTGGATTGCTGGCGTTGGTGGTGGTTAAGTTGGAGCCTACATCGCCCCTTATTGGCCGCAAACTGATCGACTTGGCCGACGACGGTTCGATTACGGAGTTCCGCGCCGTAGCCATCACACGAGGTAGTCAGACCATCATCCCGCGAGGTCAGGATGAGTTCTTCGAGGGCGATGTGGTCTATATTATTGCCCGCAAGGATGTTGCCAAGAGCGTTACGGAACTCTCGGGACAGAAGAGTGTCGAGGTGAAAAATCTGATTATTCTGGGTGGCTCGCGTATCGGCGTGAGAGTTGCATCGGAATTGCAGGATGATATGAATGTGAAGATCATCGAGTACAACGGCGAGAAGGCTTATCGACTGGCCGAGGAGCTGGATCGCACGCTCATCATACACGAGGATGGACGTAACCTGGATGCCATGCTGGAGGAGGGACTCTCCACGGCCGATGCATTTTTGGCCGTTACGGGTCGTAGCGAGACCAATATCCTGGCGGCTATGCAGGCCAAGCGTATGGGTGTGAAGAAGGTTATTGCCGAGGTGGAGAACCTTAACTATATCCGTTTGGCCGAGAGTGTGGGTATCGACACTATTATCAATAAGAAGCGTGTTACGGCGTCGAATATCTTCCGCTTTACGATGTCCACCGACGTGCAGGCCATACGTTGCTTGTCGGGTAGTGAGGCCGAGGTGCTGGAGTTTATCGTTAAACCCAACTCGCCCGCTACCAAGTGCGCTGTTAAGGATATGCGCCTGCCGCAGGATGTTATCATCGGCGGTATTGTGCGTGGCGACAAGGTCTTTATTGCCGTGGGAGATACCCGCATCAATGCTTACGACCGTGTTGTGGTGTTCTCCATGCCGGGCTCTATCTCTACTGTGGGAAGTTTCTTTAATTAGAGCCCGTAAGTAGAAAAGTTCTTACAAATTTAGATAAACGAGGAGACCGAAATATTGTATGTTTTGGGCTGGCGAGAGTTGCCGGCTCGTAAAGATTGCAAATATGTCGGTTTTCGGAAAAATAATGCGTCGGGTGATGCTTGCGCGTTGCTCTCGCATCGAACGTGCCGTGGCAAGAGCTGTTGAAGAGCAATATGCTACACTCAATAGATTGCTTGCGCGGGGACGTTATACGCATTTTGGACAATATGAGGGGCTGAAGCACGTGCGTACACCCGAGCAGTTTGCCCGCGTGGTGAGACGTTTTGACTATGCGTCGTTTGCGGGGTATGTGGAGCGTATGCGTGGTGGCGAACGGGATGTGACTACCGCCGGAAGGGTCGAAATGTTTGCCCGCTCGTCGGGAACCTCGGCGCGGAGTAAATATATTCCCGTTACGCGTCGTGCCCTATGGCATAATCATCTGCGAGGTATGGCCGATGCGGTGGCACTCTATTTGGCCGCTAACCCTTCGTCGCACCTGTTCGATGGTCGTACGCTAACAATGGCTGGCGAGTGTCATCGTGAGCGAGGAGCGCTTGTGGGCGATCTGTCGGCATTGCTGGTTGCTACTACAGGACGTTGGGCCGAGATTGTGCGGGCGCCGAGCCGAGAGGTGGCGCTGACGGAGGATTTTGATCAAAAGTGCCGAGCGATATGCGAGGAGTGTGCCTCGGAGGATATACGTGCATTGGCTGGCGTGCCCTCGTGGAATATGGCGCTGTTGAGGCGATTGTTAGATTATACGGGGCAACGCACGGTTAGGGAGGTATGGCCCAATGTGGAACTCTTTATGCACGGCGGAGTGAGTTTTCGACCATATCGTGCGGCGTTTGACGATGTGATGGGCGAGCCGATTCACTATTGGGAGAGTTATAACGCTTCCGAGGGGTTTATCGCTACGGCCGATAGGAGCGCGAGTGACGAAATGCTCCTCATGCCACATTATGGTTGCTATTATGAGTTTGCGCGTGGCGATAATGTGGTACCGTTGGAGGGGGTGCGTTGTGGCGCGGAGTATGCCGTGCTGATGAGTAGCGAAAATGGCCTCTGGCGCTATGAGTTGGGTGATGTGGTGCAGTTTACGTCGATTGATCCCTATCGGATAAGAGTCGTCGGGCGCACCAAACAATATATAAATGCCTTCGGCGAGGAGCTGATGATAGGCAATGTGGAGGAGGCTCTGCTCCACGCCTGTTTTGTGACGGGTGCCGTGGTGGAGGAGTTTTCCATTTCGCCCATCTTTTTGGAGCGCGAGGGCGGATACCACCGTTGGGTGGTGGAGTTTGTGCATCAGCCAGAGGATGTGAGGCGTTTTGCGTTGGAGCTGGATGCGAGGTTGCGCGAGCTGAATTCGGATTATGATGCCAAGCGGGAGAGTGTAATGCTTCCGTTGCGAGTAGAGGTTGTGCCACGCGGTACGTTTCACCGATGGCAGCAGCAACAACACAGGCGCAAGGTGCCACGAATGCGTAGCGATTCGGAGGTGAGTGACGCCCTGCTGGCGATAGCACGCGAGAGGATGCAGGTTTAGAAGGGCGCAGGTTTAGATAATAAATGAAGAACAAGATATGTATGTAGCAATAGCAGGAAATATCGGTAGCGGTAAGACCACTCTTACCGAGATTCTTACACGTCGTTATGGGGCAAAAGCCTACTATGAGGCGACGGATAATCCCTACATTGGCGACTTCTACGAGAATATGAGCCGCTGGGCGTTTCAGTTGCAGATATCGTTCCTCGGAAGCCGTATCGAGCAGACGTTGGATATGTTGCGTTCGGGCGATGAAAATATCTTTCAGGATCGCACCATCTATGAGGATGCACACATCTTTGCCGACAACCTGCACCGTATGGGATTGATCTCGGCACGCGACTTTGCTACATATATGAAGATATTTGATCTTACCACCAATCTCATTCCCGAGCCCGATGTGTTGATATATCTTCGTGCAAGTATTCCTACGCTCGTTACGCAGATCAAACGTCGTGGCCGTGCCTACGAGATGAATATCGACGAGGAGTATCTCTCGCGACTGAATGAGAAGTACGAGTATTGGATTAATAATATATATAAGGGTAAGGTGCTCATTATTGATAAGGATGTAGACGACTTTGTGGCCGACGAGGCCGTTGTCGATCGCATCTGCGAGCAGTTGGAGGCCCTTACCTCAAATCTGTAAACTATGCAGTTACCCGAACGCTTTGTAGAGCGTATGCGTCAGGAGCTGGGCGAGGCGGAGGCTACGGCTTTGTGCGAGGCTCTTGCTACGGAGCCCTCTACGGCCATAAGACTCAATACACCGAAGATGTCTTGCTCGCCCTTCGAGGCCGAGGCGGTGCCGTGGAGCGCGGATGGATATACACTGCCGGAGCGACCTGCCTTTACGCTCGACCCCGCCTTTCATGCAGGTGCATACTACGTGCAGGAGGCGAGTTCGCAGTTTGCCGGCTATATCCTCTCGCAGGCTGTTGGCGGTCGGGCGCAGTGTGAGGGGTTGCGTGTGCTGGATGTATGTGCAGCATCGGGCGGTAAGAGTACTCATTACGCCTCGCTTGTGGGCGAGCACGGGTTGGTGGTAGCCAATGAGATAAACCGCTCACGTGCGGCCGTGTTGGCCGACAATGCCCGTAAGTGGGGCTTGGGAAATATGGTTGTCACGTGCAACGACTCTGCGCATCTGGGCGACTATGAGGAGTGGTTCGATGTGGTGGCCATTGATGCCCCTTGTTCGGGTGAGGGTATGTTCCGTAAGTCGGAGGAGGCGTGCGAGCAGTGGAGCGAGGCAAACGTTAAGATGTGCGCCGATAGGCAGTGGGAGATCGTGAAGAATGTTTTTGATACGCTTCGTGCGGGCGGAGTGTTGATATATAGCACTTGTACATTCAACCGAGAGGAGGACGAGGCGCTGGTGCAACGTATCTGCGAGGAGTGGGGCGAGGAGATTGAGCCTGCATTGGAGGTGACCACATCTGAGGAGTGGGGTGTAGTTGTAGGGCGTGTAGGGGCGTTCCAGACTTTCCGTTTCTTCCCGCATCGTGTTGGGGGTGAGGGTATGTTTATGGCCGTAGCACGCAAGGCGGGTGAGCCGATGTCGCGTCGCCGTATGCCAAAGGCACGTCGAGAGGTGATTGCAGCGGTGGAAAAACGTTCCGAGCAGGAACTAAGCCGTTGGGTGAAGGAGCCTAAACGGATGAGATTTTTCTCCGCTGGCGATACGATATATGCTTGCAGAGCGGAACATTACGATGAGATTAAGGCCCTGTCGTCACGCCTGGCGGTAATCTACTCTGGCGTTGCTTTGGGGCAGATATTTAAGGGGAAGCTAAAACCCGATGGCGCGCTGGCGTTTTATGTGGGGCTGAATCGTGATGCCGTAGCCACGGCGGAGTTGTCGCTCGATGAGGCGTTGCAGTTCCTGCGCAAGCAGGATATGAGTGCCGAGCCTTTCGTTGAAGGGGTGAATATGGTGCTCTACAAGGGTTTGCCGTTAGGCTTTGTCAAGCGCGTGGGAGGGAGAATTAATAATATGTATCCCGCTTCGCTTAGGATATTGAAATAGAATGAAAAACAGATATATTTATGGCAGTAAAGAAGATCTATTACTCGATGGGCGAGGTGGCCGAGATGTTTGATGTACGTCCGTCACTTATCCGCCACTGGGAGTCGCAGTTTGCGTGTCTGAAACCACACAAGAACCAGAAGGGAAACCGTATGTTCACCGAGGCTGACATCGAAAAACTCAAGCAGATATACCATCTGGTCAAGGAGCGTGGTATGACCCTGAAGGGTGCTGCGCAGGTTATGCGTCGCAGTTCGCAGGATGAGTTGGCTCGCCAGACGCAGCTTCTGGAGCGCCTGCAACGTATTCGTGCAGCTCTGATTGAGGTCCGCGAGGAACTTAAGACGGGCGATGGCGAGCAGGTTGTTGAGGAGTCGGGCGATGATGATGTTGAGGTGGCTGTGGCCGCTGAAACACCCGCCAAGAAGCCTGCGAAGAGGGTGGCGAAGCCGAAGACGGAGCCCGAGCCCGAGACGCTGGAGGTTGTGGCGGAGCCCGCTGAGGAGGATGAGGTCGCGGAGGAGCAGCCCAAGCGCCGTGCGCCACGCCGCAAGAAGAAGTCGGATGACGAGACCAAGGAGTTGTTCCCATTTTATGAGCAATCGCTCTTTTAGCCTATGAAAGTGAGAGATGTTGCAGCGGCAATAGAGGAGTTTGCCCCTCTTTCGTTGCAGGAATCGTATGATAATTCGGGACTTATAGTGGGCCGTGAGGATGATGAGGTGCATTGCGCCCTGCTGGCCGTGGATGTAACCGAGGAGGTTATCGCCGAGGCCCTACGGGAGGGTTGCGATATGATCATCACGCATCATCCCATTGTCTTCCACGCAATGAAACGTTTTAACTCCGCCTCGCAGACCGAGCGTTGTGTCGAGGAGGCTATTCGTCGTGGCATAGTGTTGTATGCCGCACATACCAATCTGGACTCTACACCGCAGGGTATGAGTTGGCGTGTGGGTGAGATGCTGGGACTTAGCGATATGCGTGTTATGCAGCCTTCGACGGATGGTGCGGGCTTTGGTGTTGTGGGCCAGTTGCAGCAAGCGGTGCCGAGCGAGGAGTTTATGCGCGAGGTGATGGAGCGTTTCGGAGTGAAGGCTCTGCGCCACGGTGATATTGTCAGGGAGCAGGTGCAGCGCGTAGCAATTTGCACGGGTTCGGGAGGTTCGCTTATCGATGAGGCACGAAGATCGGGTGCAGATATATATTTGACTGCCGATTTGCGATATAACGACTTTATGCGACACGAAAATGCAATTATTTTGGCCGATATGGGCCATTTTGAGAGCGAATATTGTGCAATTCAAATTTTATTTGATGTTTTATCAAAAAAAATACCTATCTTTGCCGTTCGCAAGAGTGTGTGCTCGCGTAACCCCGTCAATTATATGATGTGAGGTTGCAGAAAGTGGTCTAAAATAAACTTATAATATATGGCACAGAAGAAAACATCTGAAGTCGATTACTCTATGCAGGAGAAGATTATGGCTCTCTATGAGTTGCAGAAGATCGACTCTCAGATCGACGAGATCAACAAAGTGAAGGGTGAACTGCCCTTGGAGGTGCAGGATCTGGAGGACGAGATTGAGGGTTTGAATACCCGTATCGAGAACATTAACGGCGAGGTTGAGGAGTTCAACTCTCTGACCAAGCAGCGCAAGCGCGAAATCGACCAGGCCAAGATTCAGATCTCTCACTACAAGGAGCAGCAGAACAACGTTCGTAACAACCGCGAGTTTGATGCCATCACCAAGGAGATCGAGTATCAGGAGTTGGAGATCGAGTTGGCGGAGAAGCGTCTGAAGGAGTACTCGGTAGCCATCAAGAATAAGAAGGCTCAGTTGGAGAGCGCCGAGGCTGTTGTGGCCGATCGCGCTATGGATCTCGCTGCAAAGAAGAGCGAGTTGGAGAGCATCGAGGCTGAGACCGCTGATCAGGTAGCTGCTTTGGAGGCAAAGGCCGAGAAGGCAAAGGTTAAGATCGACGAGCGCCTGCTTACGGCTTACAATCGTATTCGTCGCAGCGTTCGCAACGGTCTGGCTGTGGTTACGGTTAAGCGCGATGCCTGTGGTGGTTGCTACAACCGTATTCCTCCTCAGCGCCAGGTGGATGTACGTCAGGGCAAGAAGCTTATCGTATGCGAGTATTGCGGTCGTATTTTGGTAGCCGATAACGAGGAGTAGGCACGCCAATTTGAATTGTTACAAAGGGGAGGAATCGAGGTAGATTCTTCCCCTTTTTTGTGCAAAATCATATCTGATTATTCCTTTGTTTATAAAATAATTGCTACCTTTGCGGCGTATTTGTATTGTAACCATTTCACCAGAAGATGAAGATTGCTCTTGCCCAATTAAATTATACTATTGGAGATATCGACGGCAATGTCGCTAAAATTATCGATGCTGTTCGTCGGGCCGAGACCGAGGGTGCCGATTTGGTGCTCTTTGCGGAGTATGCCATAAGTGGTACTCCCGCCTACGCATTGTTGCGTAAAACCACCTTCCTTACCATGTGCGAGGAGGCTTTGGAGCAGATTGCCGAGGCTTGTACAAGGGTGACAGCCATCGTTGGCTCCCCCATCTTGACCGAGCGCGGAGCCGTTAGTGCTGCTGCCGTGTTGCGCAATGGTCGTGTGGATCAGATTGTCGAGAAACAGTACGTTACGGCGCGTCGTGAGATGGGCTTTATCGTCGAGGGTGAGGGTTATAAGACAGTCAATATCTGTGGCCGCAATATCGCAATTATGGTGGGTAATGATCTGGCTCACCTCTCGGAGATCGACTCAAAGGCCAACTTCGTGGTAAATGTCAATTCACGCCGTTATGGCAAGGGCCTGCTTTCACGACGCCTGGAGATGTTGCGCAGCCTGGCCTACTCGGAGGGTCGCAATATCATCATCATCAATCAGGTCGGAGGCTCGGGCGATATCGTTTACGATGGTACGTCGGGTATTATGAATAAGCAGGGCGAGATAGAGCTCTATATGAAGAGTTTCGAGGAGGATTTCGTACTCTTCGATACGCTTGCCGAGCACAAGCCCGTGAATGTCCCCTATACAACCTATAACGACCGTACCCGTATGGTATATCACGCCGCTTGTCTGGGTCTAAGAGATTACTTCCATAAGAGCGGTTACAAGAAAGCTTGCGTTGGTCTGTCGGGTGGTATCGACTCGTCGGTGGTGGCTTGTCTGGCCGTGGGTGCTCTGGGCAAGGAGAATGTGAAGGGTCTGATGATGCCGTCGCAGTTCTCATCGGATGAGTCTGTCGAGGATGCAAAGATGTTGGCCGAGAATCTGGGTATCGAGTATAGCGTATTACCCATCACGGAGGCATACACCGCTATCATGGATACGCTGAAGCCCGTTACGGGTGGTACGGAGTTTGACGCAACGGAGGAGAATATCCAGTCGCGTATCCGCACCGTGCTTTTGATGGCGTTGCAGAATAAGGAGGGTTATGTGTTCCTGAACTCGTCAAATAAGAGTGAGAACGCTATCGGCTGGTGTACGCTCTATGGCGATACGTCGGGAGCGTTCAGCCCCACGGGTGACCTCTACAAGAGCGAGATCTATGACCTTGCCCGTTATATCAACAATCGTTTCGCTAATGTTATTCCCGATATAATCTTAAAGAAAGAGCCCACGTCGGAACTCCGTCCCAATCAGAAGGATAGCGACATCCTGCCTCCCTACGAGGTTGTCGATGCCATACTCTATCGTATGATTGAGGAGGGCCAGCACCGCGAGGAGATTGTTAATGCAGGTTTTGATGCCGAGGTGGTGGAGAAGATTCACTCTATGGTGATGCAGAACGTGAAGAAACGTTACCAGTATCCTCCCGTGTTGCGTCTTTCGACTCGTTCGTTCCGTCACGAGTGTCTGTTCCCGTTGGTTAATAAATACGGTTACTAAACAGATTGGGGTATGGCAGCGGTCAAACATTGTGGAGAGGTTATACGCATCCAGGGGCAGAGTGTCTTTGTGCGTATGACGGTCAATAGTGCTTGCAGCGCTTGCCATGCAAAGGGTGTGTGTGGAGCATCGGAGCAGACCGATAAAATCGTCGAGGTGGAGACCGCGGAGGCTTCGTCTTTCGTTGTGGGAGATAGTGTGGAAGTGGCTCTTATGCAGAGAAATATGGGTTCCAAATCGGTCTTTTTGGCCTATGTGGCGCCTTTTTTTGTTTTAACGCTTATGCTTGTCGGTGCTATTGCCGTTGGCGCAAGCGAAGGTGTGGCTGTATTGGCCGCTTTGGCGGGTGTGGCAGCGTGGTATGTGGTGCTGTACCTGACGCGTGATAAATTGAAAAATCGAATAAAATTTATAATAATTAAACAAACAAAATGACGGTATTATTTCAACAATTCTGACCCTCTGTATTGTGGGTGTTCTTTCTGCCGTTATCTTGTACTTCGTAGCACAGAAGTTCAAGGTGGAGGAGGATCCCCGTATTGACGAGGTTGAGAAGATGCTCCCGGGAGCCAACTGTGGTGGTTGTGGATTTGCCGGATGTCGTGCTATGGCCGAGGCTTTGGTTGTGCGTGACGACATCTCTGCATTGTTCTGCCCCGTAGGTGGTGCCGAGTGTATGAAGAAGACGGCTGCATACCTGGGTAAGGTTGCGCCTGAAAAGGAGCCTACCGTAGCGACAGTTCGTTGCGGTGGCGTATGTAGCAAACGCCCTCGTACCAACGAGTACAACGGCACAAAGAAGTGTTCTATGGCTGCCGCATTCTATACTGGTGAGACGGCTTGTGCTTATGGTTGCTTGGGTTATGGCGACTGTGTGGATGCTTGTCAGTTCGGTGCTATCAAGGTGAATCCCGAGACGGGTATCGCCGAGGTGGATCCCGACAAGTGTACTGCTTGTGGTGCCTGCGTTAAGGCCTGCCCGAAGGGTATCATCGAGCTTCGCAAGAAGTGGCCCAAGAATCGCGCTGTGTATGTAAGCTGCGTATCGAAGGACAAGGGTGCCGTGACGATGAAGGCCTGCAAGGCCGGCTGTATCGGTTGCGGTAAGTGTGCCAAGGTATGTGCTTTCGGTGCTATCACGGTGGAGAATGGCGTGGCATATATCGACTCGCAGAAGTGTAAGTTGTGCCGCAAGTGCGTGAACGAGTGTCCTACGGGCGCTATCGTTCTGAAGGGTATGGATCCCCTGCCCAAGGAGCCCAAGGCACCCGCTGCAAAGCCTGCTGCTGCGGAGACAAAGAGCGCAGAGAAGAAAGAGAGTGTAAACGAGCAGAAATAAAGATTACATTATGAAGACATTTCCTATAGGCGGAGTTCATCCGTCGGATAATAAAAAATGGAGCTGCGACAAGGCTATTGAGGTGTTGGCGCTCCCCGATGTAGTGAATATTCCGCTCGGACAGCACATCGGTGCCCCCGCAACGGCTAAGGTTGCCAAGGGCGATAAGGTACTTACAGGTCAGCTCATCGCAGAGGCTACGGGCTTTATGTCGGCAAATATCCACTCGCCCATCTCGGGTACGGTCACTGCCGTAGATCTTCAGCCCAATGCACAGGGTCTGCGTCAGATGATGATCACCATCAAGCGTGAGGGCGATGAGTGGATGCCCGAGATTGACCGCTCGGCGGAGATTAAGCGCGAGTGCGCGCTCGACTCTGCTGCTATCATTGCAAAGATTAAGGATGCAGGCGTTGTTGGTATGGGTGGTGCTACGTTCCCCACTCACGTGAAACTCTCTATTCCTAATGGTTGCAAGGCCGAATTCTTGATTATCAACGGTGTAGAGTGTGAGCCTTATCTTACCTCTGACCACCGCACCATGTTGGAGCGTGGCGAGGAGTTGCTCACCGGTGTAGAGATTCTGAAGAAGGCTTTGGGCGTAGAGAAGGCTATTATCGGTGTTGAGAATAATAAGCCCGATGCTATTGCCAACCTGAATAAGATCATCAAGGAGAAGAAGTTTGCTGTGGTGGTAGAGCCTTTGAAAGTTCAGTACCCCCAGGGTGGTGAGAAGCAGTTGATTGCTGCCGTAACGGGCCGCGAGGTACCTCCCCCTCCTGCACTTCCTATCCATGTTGGTGCTGTTGTTTGCAACGCATCGACCGCTGTTGCCGTATATGAGGCTGTACAGAAGAATAAGCCCCTGATTGAGCGTGTAGTAACAGTTACGGGTAAGGATGTAAAGAATACTCGTAATCTGCTCACTCGTATGGGTACTCCTATCTCAACTCTGTTGGCTGAGGCCGGAGGTCTTCCCGAGGGTGATGTGAAGGTTGTAAATGGAGGCCCCATGATGGGTCGTGCGATGGTTAACATAGACTCTCCCGTAACGAAGGGTTGCTCGGGTATCACCGTATTTAGCGGTGCGGATGTACGCCGTGTGCCTACGAGCGAGTGTATCAAGTGCGCCAAGTGTGTTGAGGCTTGCCCGATGGGTCTGGAGCCTTACCTGTTGCAGCGTCTTGCCGCAAAGCAGATGTGGGAGGAGATGGAGGTAGAGCGTATCCCCGATTGTATCGAGTGCGGTTGCTGCCAGTATACTTGCCCCGCAGGTATTGCCCTGCTGGACTATGTTCGCTTGGGTAAGCAGACCGTGATGGGTATTATCCGTGCGCGTGCCGCTGCTGCTGCCGCTGCTAAGAAGTAACGAAAATAAAAGAAAGAGATATGGCAAATAAATTTATTATTGCAACTGCACCACATATGCACAACCCGCACTCGACCCAGTCGTTGATGCGCGATGTGATTGTGGCTCTGATGCCTGCTTTGGCGGTGTCGGCTGTGGTGTATGGTTTGAGCGTACTCTACGTTACGGCTATCGCTGTGGTGAGTTGCGTTCTCGTTGAGTTCCTGATTCAGAAATACCTCATTAAGGGTACTCCTACGCTTGGCAACCTGTCAGCCGTGGTTACAGGTCTGTTGCTTGCCTTCAACCTGCCCGCAAATATTCCCTGGTGGATTATCGTTATCGGTGCTGTGGTGGCTATCGGCGTAGCGAAGATGACCTTCGGCGGTCTGGGTCACAACCCCTTCAACCCTGCGTTGGTGGGTCGTGTATTCCTTCTGATCGCTTACCCCGTGCAGATGACATCATTCCCCGAGATTGAGCCCGTTGTGGGTGGTATCGTCGATACCTTCTCTGGTGCTACCCCCTTGGCAGCCGTTAAGTCGGGTGCTATGTCGGTTACGGATGCTAACCTGATGTCGTTGTTCGGTGGTTTCAACGCCGGTTCTATGGGTGAGTTGTCGGCTACGGCTCTTCTGGTTGGCGGTCTATATATGTTGTGGCGTCGTGTTATTACGTGGCATATTCCCGTGGCTGTGCTGGGCTCAATGGCAGCCTTCGCATTCATCGTAGCCCTGATGCAGGGCGGTGGCGCGGAGTTGTATGCTCTGCCCTTGTTCCATCTGTTGGCTGGTGGTGCCATGCTGGGTGCTATCTTTATGGCTACGGACTATGTAACCTCGCCTATGACTCCCAAGGGTATGTTGATCTATGGCGTAGGTATCGGTGTGATTACGATGATTATCCGTCTGTGGGGTGCTTATCCCGAGGGTATGTCGTTTGCAATCCTGCTGATGAATGCCGTGACACCGCTTATTAATAAATATGTGAAGCCTCGTCGCTTCGGTGTAACAACTGCTAAAAAATAGGAGGACGGAGATATGAAGAGTACACTTTTTAATATGGTTGCCGTCCTGTTCACCGTCACCCTTGTCGCTTCGGCTGGTGTGGGTGCTGTGAATATGATTACGGCTGATGCTATTGCCGAGGCTAATGCTCTGGCTACCACGCAGGCGGTGCAGAATGTATTACCTGAGTTCGACAATACTGAGATTAGCGAGCAGACCATCGACGATATGACTATCGTAGTCTATACCGCTACCAAGGGTGCTGACACTGTTGGCTATGCCGTTGAGACGATGTCCAAGAACGGCTTTGGCGGTGCTATCCGCTTGATGGTAGGCTTTGGTGCTGATGGCAAGATTCTCAATGTAAACGTATTGCAGCAGGCCGAGACCCCGGGCTTGGGTACCAAGATGGCCGATGAGGGTAATCCTCTGTTGGCAAGTATCCAGAATAAGAATTCATGGGAGGTAGATTTCAAGGTCAAGAAGGACGGCGGTGAGCTGGACGCTTTGACCGCGGCTACCATCTCTTCACGCGCTTACTACGAGGCTGTAGCCCGTGCTTACGAGGCTTACAAGGTGGCATGTGGCTATCAGGAGTCAGCCGACAGCGTGTCGGGTGCAACAGCCACTGCGAGCTCAAATGCTCAGAAAGGAGGTCAAAATGAATAAGATGCAGATCGTACTTAACGGTATTTTGAAGAATAACCCCACCTTCGTGTTGGTGTTGGGTATGTGTCCTACGCTTGGTACCACTACCTCGGCTATCAACGGTTTGGGTATGGGTGTAGCGACTATGGCGGTGTTGATTATGTCAAACCTCGTGATCTCGCTCATCAAGAACTTTATCCCCGACAAGGTGCGTATCCCCGCCTTTATCGTGGTTATCGCATCGTTCGTGACCATCATCCAGATGCTTATGCAGGCATACGTGCCCTCGCTCTACGCAAGCCTTGGTGTGTTCATCCCCTTGATTGTGGTGAACTGTATCATCTTGGGTCGTGCCGAGGCCTTCGCATCGAAGAATGGCGCGCTGGATTCTATCTTGGATGGTGTGGGTATCGGCGTTGGCTTTACCCTCTCACTCACCACTATCGGTGCCGTGCGTGAGATCTTGGGTAGCGGTGCTATCTTCGGCTTCTCGCTCGGTATTGCCGACTATATGCCGCTGGTATTTGTCTTGGCTCCGGGTGCATTCTTTGTGCTCGGTTACTTGATGGTTTTGTTTAACAAATATGCTAAGAAATAGTTATGGAGATCTCATATTTTGCAATTATCATCGGTGCGATTTTCGTCAATAACGTAGTATTCGCACAGTTCCTCGGTATCTGCCCCTTCTTGGGCGTATCGTCAAAGGTTGATACCTCAATCGGTATGGGTGCTGCCGTAACTTTCGTAATGGCTTTGTCGTCAATCGTGGCGTGGTCGATTCAGGAGTTTATCCTCGTGCCCTTCCAGATTGAGTATATGCAGACCATCGTATTTATCCTCGTCATCGCTGCATTGGTGCAGATGGTGGAGATCATTCTGAAGAAGGTCTCTCCCTCGCTGTATCAGGCGTTGGGTATCTTCCTCCCCCTGATTACTACTAACTGCGCCGTGTTGGGTGTGGCTATCCTGATGATTCAGAAGGAGTATAACCTCTTGCAGAGTTTCACCTTCTCGGTGGCTACGGCCGTGGGTTTTGCTATGGCGCTGGTGCTCTTTGCCGGTATCCGCGAGCGTCTGGAGTTGGATGGCGTGCCCGCAGCATTGAAGGGCAATCCTATCGCTTTGATTACCGCCGCTATCCTTGCTATGGCCTTTATGGGTTTCTCGGGCTTGGTATAGTTTATATTCACATAGATTACATTTTTGGGGTGGCGCGTTTGTGCTACCCCAAATTTTTTGTGTAAAAAAATTGCTTTTTGAGAATAAAAATTATAATTTTGTATAGTTGTATAAGGGGTAATAACTCCGTGAAATTCAAAAAGATGTTACGCCATAAGGAAAATATCGTATCGCAGACAGTGTCGCCGCTGATATTGTTGGGCGCGGTGTGCATTTCTGCGTCGAGCCGAAATGCGGGCGTAATATTACCCCCCCCCTACGCGGCTTAATTGCCTGATAATCAGTAAATTATACGAAAATGACTTAACACGCTCTCGGCGTGGGCTTTGTTGTGCCCTGCTGTGAGCGTTTTTTTGTTTATACATTCACTAATAACAATACAAAAACAAACAATTATGGAGAAGAAAATGAATTACATCGCACCCGAGGTTGAGGTGCTTGAGGTAGCAGTAGAGCAGGGTTTTGCTGTATCAGGTGATGGTTATCCACAGTGGGGAGATGAGACTCCTCTTTTTTAATTAGCCGAGTATTAAATAGTAAAAATTGAAAAGAGAGATGAAGAAAGTATTTATGGCTGCCTTGGCGTTGACAATGGCAGTATTTGTAAGTTGTTCAAAAGACGACCTCAATGTAGAGAATAATGATGTAAAGGTAAACTTTACCGTTGCAGAAAAGCCGAGCTTTGATGCTGTTACTCGTAGCGTGAAGAAGGGTTGGGACAATGGTGACCAGATTTTGGTTGTTTTCAATAAAGCTGTTGGATCCTGGTTGGATGCTTTTGACGATGCGAACACCTTGAAGCTGACCAAGACTGCAGACGGTTGGACTGCCGACAAATCAAAGATTGATATTGCGGATTTGTCTGCTTCTGCTGACTACAAAGCAATCTATTATCCTGGTGAAGTATCGTTTGCTGAATCAGATGTTAATTATATGTTGTATTTCGACACTTATAAGGGTGGTGAATATTTGGTCGCTGAAGGTACATATACCGTAAACGGTTCCGAAATAGAATTGGGTACAATCAATATGATTCGTGACGAGAATATGTACCAAATTTCTGTTAAGGGTTTAGCTTCTGAAAGCGGTGAATGGGCTTTGACTATCCAAAATGGTTCAGGTGATGTCTTCTATGACAAACATCTTGCAGGTGGTCAATTAAAAGTACCAACAACCACATATGGACCACAAGTTGAGGATGTTTATGCAAATGCCAGTGGTGTAAAGTACGGTGAGGATGTTCAGTTCTGTTTCATTAAGAATACGGGCAACAATAATGCAGCAAAACAATTTGAATTGAGCAACGGTACAAATACTTATGTGTATACTTTAGCATCATCCACTGTGTCCATTGGTGGAACAGCATATTTATTGCCTGCCCTCAGCGAATGGGAGAAGCAAGCAGAATAATGCCTTATTTTAAATAATCATTTCTTAAAGACTGCACTTTGTTGCAGTCTTTTTTTTGCGTGTGAGGTGGCTGGATAAGTTGCGCTTATAGCATGGTAAATTCTTTTTATCGTTTTGGTGTTGTTTTATTCGATTTGTGTATTATTTTTGCAATAGAGAAAAACAGAAATTCATTAACAAACAAAAACATAAAGATTATGGATAAGTACGTATGCACACCCTGCGGTTGGGAGTATGACCCCGCAATTGGAGATCCCGAGAATGGTATTGAGCCCGGAACAGCTTTTGAGTCTTTGCCCGATGATTGGACTTGCCCCTTGTGTGGAGCAGGTAAAGAGGACTTTGAGAAGATATAGTAAATGAAAAAGGCGACCTTTCGGGTCGCCTTTTTCTATTTTTACTCTCCTTACTCAGGTTTAACGAGCGAGATAAACAACTCATCCAACTGCGCCTGATCGATTACCGAGGGAGCATCCAGCATCACGTCGCGACCAGCGTTGTTCTTGGGGAATGCGATGAAGTCGCGGATAGACTCCGAGCCACCGAACAGCGAGCACAGGCGGTCAAAGCCGAATGCCAAACCACCGTGAGGAGGCGCACCGAACTTAAAGGCGTTCATCAGGAAGCCAAACTGCTCCTGTGCCTTCTCGGGTGTGAAGCCCAAAATCTTGAAGATTAGAGCCTGCAACTGTGCGTCGTGGATACGGATTGAACCGCCACCGATCTCCGTGCCGTTACATACGAAGTCGTAGGCGTTGGCACGCACACGACCCGGATCGCTCTCAAGGTAGGGAACATCCTCAGGCTTGGGAGAGGTGAAGGGGTGATGCATAGCGTAGTAACGCTCGGTCTCGTCGTCCCACTCGAACATCGGGAAATCGACAACCCACAACGGTGCGAACTTCTTGGGGTCACGCAAGCCCAACTGCTCGGCAACGTGCAGACGCAGAGCGCAGAGCTGCGTGAGAGCCTTGAACTTCTTGCCGCAGAGTACGAGCATCAGATCGCCTGCCTTGGCACCCATACGCTCGGCCATAGCCTTCAGGTCGTCTGCCGAGTAGAACTTATCAACCGATGACTTGAGGTTGCCCTGCTCGTCCATGCGAATCCACACCAAACCTTTGGCACCCACCTGCGGACGCTTAACGTACTCCGTGAGGGCGTCAATCTGCTTACGGGTGTAGCCTGCACAGCCCGTAGCGGCGAAACCTACAACATACTCCGCATCGTCAAATACGGAGAATGAGTGGCCGTGAGCCAGGTCGGTAATATCGTGGAACTCCATACCAAAGCGCAGATCGGGCTTATCCGAACCATACTTCTCCATAGCCTCAATCCACGGCATACGCTGGAAGGGAGCGGTGAAATCAATGTCCATAACCTCCTTGAACATATACTTTGCCCAGCGCTCGAAGATCTCCAATACATCCTCCTGCTCAACGAATGACATCTCGCAATCGATCTGCGTAAACTCGGGCTGACGGTCAGCTCGCAAATCCTCGTCACGGAAACAGCGCACGATCTGGAAGTAGCGGTCGTAGCCTGCAACCATCAGCAACTGCTTCAGCGTCTGCGGTGACTGTGGCAGGGCGTAGAACTGGTTGGGGTTCATGCGGCTCGGCACAACGAAGTCGCGTGCGCCCTCGGGGGTAGAACCTACCAAATATGGAGTCTCAATCTCAAGAAATCCCTCCTTGTCGAGGAACGTGCGGATGGCGTGTGCCATGCGGTGACGCAACTCCATATTGCGCTGCAAGGGAGGACGACGAAGGTCGAGGTAACGATACTTCATGCGAAGGTCATCGCCACCGTCCGAGTTCTCCTCGATGGTGAAAGGAGGCGTCTGTGCCTTGTTCAGGATCTTGATCTCTGCGGCTGCAACCTCTACGTCGCCCGTAGGCATCTTGGGGTTCTTCGATGAGCGCTCGATAACCGAGCCTGTAACCTGCAATACAAACTCTCGACCGAGTGAGGCTGCCACCTCACGTGTTGCGGCGGGAGAGTTCTCCTCTACCACGATCTGCGTGATGCCGTAACGGTCGCGCAAGTCGATGAAGGTCATTGCTCCCAGATTACGCACCTTCTGTACCCAACCGGCCAGCGTTACGTTTTGACCTATATGGCTGATTCTGAGTTCGCCACAAGTATGACTTCTATACATAAGTTTATCTATTTTTAATTATTTGCTCAATTAACACGCAAATATACGAAAAAATGGATATTTTACACTATGTTTGGTTTTTCCTATTGAAATTATTAATTTCGCAATCACTTATGGAGAATGCAAAAAAACAGGCCGAACTAGATAAAAAGTTTATGCAATTGGCAATAAACGAGGCAGAGAAGGCGTTAAAGGAAGAGGAAGTGCCTATCGGAGCCGTCATAGTGTGCGGTGAGCGGGTGATTGGTCGCGGTCATAACCTTGTTGAGACATTGTGTGACGCTACGGCTCACGCCGAGATGCAGTGTATTACGGCTGCGGCTTCGACGCTCGGAGGCAAGTATCTGAAGGATTGCACGTTGTATGTAACCGTTGAGCCTTGCATAATGTGTGCCGGAGCATTGGCATGGAGCCAGATCGATAGGGTGGTTTATGGCGCTGATGATCCTAAACGTGGTTTTACGACTGTAGAAGGTCGAATATTTCATCCCAAGACCGTGGTCGATCGAGGTGTGATGAGAGAGGAGTGTGAGGCGCTGATGAAGAATTTTTTTAAAGGATTACGCTAACGATATGCAATAATTTTTGCATAGCCGTGCAAAAAAATGTTGTAATAGAATATTTTTTTCGTAACTTTTGCAAGAAAAGATAACTCGCTTAGAATAAATCGGTTGGTCGGATTGCTTGAAAATTAGGTAACGAGATAGCAACCGTTCGTATTTCTGAGTTCCTCATTGTTATGCTTCAATGTG
>JAFUOK010000067.1 GCA_017481925.1 Alistipes sp. | reverse complement strand
CTGCACCGTCGCACGCTCGTTGGAGGAGGCCGTGGCAATGTTCCCCGCCGAGGAGGAGGTTTTCATCATCGGCGGAGCGCAGATATATGCTTTGGCACTCGGCATTGCCGACCGCTTCTACCTTACGCGTGTAGAGCACGAATATGAGGGCGACACATCGTTCCCCGCTTGGGATGAGAGCGCATGGCGACTCCTATCACGCGAGGAGCACGAGAGAGGCGAAAAATATCCTTACCCGTTTGCTTTTGAGGTGTATGAGAGGATAGAAAAATAGAAAAAATAGGTATTTATACCACCTTTTATATGGAGTAATAAGAGTAACTTTGCCACAAGCAAAGTTACTTTTTTTATGGCAAAATATTTCGATATGCTGTTGGAGGATGTACGCCTTCGTGAAGGCCTTACGGCCTGCATGAATTGTGGTGTATGCACCGCCGTATGCCCTGCCGCAGCGTTCTATAACTACGACCCGCGCCAGATAGTGTGCATGGTGCAGACACGCGACGACGCCACCATCGAGGCCCTCTTAAAGAGTGAGACCATCTGGTACTGTGGCGAGTGTATGTCGTGCCGACCCCGTTGTCCGCGTGGCAATACCCCCGCATATGTTATTCAGGCTCTGAGAACCCTCTCGCAGAAGTTGGGTTTCTTCGTGGAGAGCGAGAAGGGTCGTCAGCAGCTGGCTCTGAAGCGTGCCATCGGCGACAATATTCTTCGCACCGGCTACTGCCTCACTCCTCGTAATATCCGCCCCGAACTGCACCCCGAACAGGGAACCGTATGGAAGTGGATTATCGACAACGACGAGCAGATCTATGGTCAGTTCACCTCTGTATATGGCAAGGAGGGCGCTGGCGCACTGCGCAAATGTAGCGACGAAACGATGGAGGAGATTCACAAGATCTTCGAAGTAACGGGAGGCAAAGAGTTCTTCGACGCCATCGAGCAGCACTCCGACCGCAAGGCCCGCGAGATGGGTTTTGATGGTGCCAACGAGGAGTATTTCATGGAGGTTTACACCCGCAATTCTAACGAGCATTATTAAACTATGAAAAGATCAAGTTGGACTGATTACCAGAAAGATATTGCCGACGACAACTACTACTATGCTCGTTCGTGCATACGCCAGAACTTCTTCCCCGGCAGCGAGAAGGTGTTTCTTGACATCCTGAGCAAGGACCTGGGACGCAACATATTCGACGATCCTCTGCACACCTCGTGCACAGGTATCGGCTACCACTCCGACGTGGTACCCCTGGAGACTATTATGACCGTCGTGGCACGTCAGTTTGCGCTGATGAGCGAGGCGGGCTATGAGAATTTCACCTCTTCGTGCATCACATCGTTCGGTATCTACACCGAGCTCCTGAACACCTGGGAGGAGTTCCCCGAGACCGAGGAGCGCACACGCGAGAACCTCTATAAGGCTACGGGACGCGAGTTCAAGATTCCCAAAAACCTGTCGCACACATCGGACGTTATCTTCCACCACCGCGAGGAGATTGCGCGCAAAGCCGTGCGTAAACTCGTGAACGTGCATACGGGTGAGCCACTGCGTGTTGTGGAGCACATCGGCTGCCACTACGCCAAGATATTCCCCAAGAAGGGCGTGGGTGGTTCGGAGTTCCCCTATGTTCTGGCGGGTATGGTCGAGTCGTGGGGCGGCGAGATTGTCGATTATCCCGAGCGTCGTCACTGCTGTGGCTTCGGTTTCCGCAACTACCTTGTGCAGGCCAACCGTGGCTACTCGGTTGCCAACTCGCACAAGAAGTTAGAGAGCATGGCACCGTTCAAGCCCGATTTTATCGTCTGCAACTGCCCCGGCTGCACGATGTTCCTCGACAAGTGGCAGTACACCATCGCCGAGATGGAGGGTACGACCTACGGACAGAATGGTCAGGGTATCCCCGTACTTTCGTATGAGGAGATGGCCGGTCTGGTGCTGGGCTACGACCCGTGGGTGTTGGGTATGCAGATGCATCAGGTTGATGTGGAGCCCCTGCTCGACAAGTTGGGTGTAGAGTACGACCCCTCGGCAAAATATCTGGGTCGCAATGGAAAATATATTGGTCGCCCCGAGCGCGCCATCGTAAACAGTTGCTCGGAAGATACGCTTTACAAGATTAGACGATAGATATGAAGCACGTTATTATTATAGGCGGAGGCATCGCCGGTATGCAATGTGCCTGCACGCTTGCCGAGAAGGGCATCGCCACAACCATCATCGAGAAAGATAGCGACCTGGGCGGCAAGATCCGCTCTTGGCATGTACTATTCCCCACATTTACGCCTGCTGACCAGGTGCTCAGCGCCGTGCGTCACCGCCTGGCAAAGGCTGAGAGCGTCACAATCAAAACTGGTTGCGAGGCCGTGAAGATTACGCCAAAATGTGTGACCCTCTCTACGGGCGAAGAACTCACTTGCGATGCGGTGGTGATTGCTACGGGCTTTACACTCTTTGACGCACGTCTTAAGGAGGAGTATGGCTACGGCATATACGACAACGTAGTCACCTCGGTCGACCTGGAGCAGATGTTCAACAAGGGTGAGGTACGTCTCACCTCAGGTCTTACACCCCGCCGCATAGCCATCCTGCACTGCGTAGGCTCACGCGACGAGAAGGTGTGTCAGCGCCACTGCTCGAAGGTGTGCTGCGTGACGGGCGTTAAGCAGGCCATAGAACTCAAGAAGATGTTCCCCGCAGCCGATGTATTCAACTTCTATATGGATATCCGCATGTTCGGCCCGGGCTACGAGGAGATGTATCGCGAGGCACAGCTCATGCACAACGTACACTTCGTACGTGGTCGTATCTCGGAGGTGAGCCCCACCATCGATGGCCGTCTGCAGATCAAGGCCGAGGATACGCTTACGGGTCGCCCGCTGAAGATGGGTATCGATATGCTGGTGTTGCTCATCGGCATGCGCTCGAACGATATGAACCCCACGCTTGAGGCGGAGTCGGGACTGAAGTGCCAGCCCAGTGGCTTTATGCAGCCAAAAGACTCGTTCCTTGGCAATGTGGAGAGCCCGATCGAGGGCATATTCTACGCAGGTGCCGTTACAGCACCCAAGAACATCGGCGAGTCGATCAACGAGGGCACAGCCGCAGCGCTGGCTGCCGCCGAGTGGATTAACAAGTAAAGACGAGCAGAAGAGATGATAAATTTCGGATTTTCGATAAGCAAACCGCGCACCATCGACATCGACCGCAACAACCTGCACAAGAGCAACGAGATTATGCACGAGATGCCCGAGTTGCAGACCTGCATCGGCTGTGGCACCTGCACGGCAACCTGCACGGCGGGCAACCTGACGGAGTTCAACTTCCGCAAGGTGCATACGTTAGTGCGTCGTGGCGAATATCAGGGGGCATACGTCGAGATGAATAAATGTATGCTCTGCGGTAAGTGTCGCCTATTGTGTCCGCGCGGAATCAATACGCGTGGCGTGGTGATGTTGATCAAACGTAAACTTGGAGATTTCTAATATGACCTTTTTCGCCAAATTCTGTATTCCATTTATAATAGGCACGGTATTTCTATTTGCTGTCGTGCTGATAAAATACCTCACGTGGCTGCGTGACCTACCCAAGAGCGACCTGAAACTCATCATTCGCGGCATACCCACGCCACGCACCCTTGCGGCCGTATGGGAGGTGGTCTGCGAGTCGCTGTTGCACCGCCGTATATTCCGTGTAAATCCCATGCTCGGCTATATGCATATGAGCCTCGCCTTCGGCTGGTTCCTGCTTATTGCCGTGGGTTGGATCGAAACTGTTGCCTATCTCGGTCTTCGATGGGTACCCTTGCAGGGCCACGTCTTCTTCAAATACTTCGTGCCGCTGAACGGCATCACAGAGCATAAGCCTCTGTTTGACTTCGCGATGGATGCACTGCTCCTGTTCGTTCTCTCGGGCGTGGGCCTTGCGTGGTTCAAGCGTATGCGCTCGCGTGCCTTGGGTATGAAGCGAACAACAAAGCACATCCTCTTCGACCGCATAGCCCTCTCGGCTCTATGGTGTATCTTCCCCGTGCGACTCCTGGCCGAGAGCATCACGGCGGCCATCTATGGCGGAGGCAGTTTCCTTACGGGAGGCATCGGCTCAGGGCTTGCAAGCATAATGAGCGTCAATACTCTGACTCTGCTCTACGAGCCTATCTGGTGGCTCTACTCGATAGCCCTGGGTACATTCTTTGTGGCTATGCCCTTCTCGCGCTATATGCATATCTTCACCGAGATTCCGCTTATCTTCCTGCGACACTATCGACTCAAGCCTGAGGATAAGGAGAAGTCGTACGATAATTTCGAGGTGGAGGCCTGCTCGCGCTGCGGTATATGTATCGATCCCTGCCAGTTGCAGTTGCAACTCGGAATAAACGACGTGCAGTCGGTTTACTTCCTGCGTGACCGCCGTTACAATATGCTCCAGCAGAAGATTGCCAACAACTGCCTGATGTGTGGTCGTTGCGAGCAGACGTGTCCCGTAGGTATCAACCTCAACACCCTGCGACTGAACTCACGTACCTCGATGCGAAACATCCCCAACGAGGGTCGCTACAACTATCTGCGTGGTCTGGATCGCTCTCAGGGTGAGGGTCAGGTGGGATACTTTGCAGGCTGTATGACCCTGCTCACGCCCAACACGATGACCTCGATGCAGCGTATCTTCGAGGCGGCACACGAGAAGGTGTGGTGGGCCGACAAGGAGGGAGGCGTATGCTGTGGTCGTCCGTTGCGTCTGACCGGCGAGACCGACTCGGCACAGAAGATGGTCGATTACAACAAGGCCCTCTTTGCCAAGCACAATATCACTACGCTCGTCACCTCGTGCCCCATCTGCTTGCGCGTGCTGCGCGACGAATATAACCTCGAGGGCATAGAGGTACTGCACCACTCGGAGTATATCCTGCGCCTGATGCGTCAGGGCCGCCTGCGCGTGCGCTACTCATCGGAACTGAGCTTTACATATCACGACCCCTGCGAGTTGGGACGTGGCAGCGGCATCTATGATGAGCCCCGTGCCGTAATCGAGGCTATAGGTCAACTGTTGGAGCCTGAGCATAACCGCAAGAACGCCTTCTGCTGCGGTTCGTCAGTGGCAAATACAGCTATCAACGATGCACAGCAGCTCACCATAGCACAGCACGTGGCCGCCGAGTTGGACTCTACGGGTGCCGAGACCGTTGTGACAGCGTGCCCGCAGTGCAAGAAGGCTATCGTACGTGGTTCGAAGCGTCAGGTGATGGATCTCTCGGAGATTGTGGCACAAAATTTGCGATGATAATCAAGGGGTTAGCCCTGGCCGCCACAAAAAAAGCATAGGAATATTTGCACGGGTAGTTTTTTTTTCATACCTTTGCACCACGATTTAAGAGAAATATCGGGCCGAGGCCCATATAACGATACATCGCGGGGTAGAGCAGTTGGCAGCTCGTCGGGCTCATAACCCGGAGGTCGGAGGTTCGAGTCCTCCCCCCGCTACTCAAAAGGAGAAACTTACAAGGTTTCTCCTTTTTTCGTATCGGGGGTTATCCCCGACCATATTTACATTCCTCCCCAACCCCTCCTTTGACAAAGGAGGGGCTTACGCGGGAAAGTACAATCTGCAGGCAGGCTATGGAAAATCAAATTGCTGTGCAAGTTGATTAGTCCTCACGCCACTATCGGCAATAAAAAAACGACGCCTGCAAGCGTCGTTTTCATTTATCCTATTACTCTGCTATCTCACCTTTGAGGCGGAGGGTATGTCCCAGATCCTCAATCTCGAAGATATGGGCACGCTCCTGACCTGCGGGCGAGTTGGGGGCATGCAGGACAAGGCACAGACGACCATCGAATGCGCGGAAGATCATACCGTGACCGCCATGCTTGTCGAACAGAGGCTCCGCCTGCTGACGCCACGGGCCGATAACCTTACCCGTAGTTGATTCGGCGATACCGATAGCGTAGTCGCCATTCTTGAAGCTCGACCATATCATCAACAACTTACCCGTCTTGGTGCGATACAGGAAGCATCCATCCGTAACATACGTACGCGAGCCATCCGAACGAGCCGAACCCGTTGACCACTCTGCCGCCGAGGCATTAAACAGGCGCATAGGCTGACCCACCGTAGCCGAGAGATCCTTCTTCAGTTGAACCATCTCCATCGTACCGTCGCCCATCTCTACCCACTCGTGGCAGTAGATCATATAGGGCACACCATCCTCAACCCACAACGTTCCATCCAGGCACATCTGTCCCAGCGGAGTGTGCGGATGCTTATTCTCGAAAGGCAGGAATGGGCCTTCGGGCTTCTTCGACCAGAAGATCTGCGTTGCACGATGCAGATAGGCGGGATGTCCCTTCTCGGGGGCTTTCCACACGATGTCGCTATTGAGCGTGCCGAAGAGGTAATACTTCCCCTTATACTGATGCACCTCGGGAGCCCACACCGTGCCCGTAATCCAGTTATCACGCGGCACATCAAAGACACGCACAGGGCCCTCCCACCTCTTCAGGTCGCGGCTCTTATAGGCCACCATGCCGCCGTAGGTCTGACCATTCTCCGTGGTAGGTGACGAGGCGTACATATAGTACACGCCCTCCTTCTCAACGGGCATAATAAAGGGGTCGCGGATATAAATATCCTTCAGCGTGAGACTCTGCGCCTGAGCTCCGCAGACAGAAGCAAAGGCAAGGGCTAATAATAAAATTGTTTTTCTCATAATCTATTGTTTTGGGTTAAAATACTCTATAATCTTGCGGGCACGTGCCATACCGACCTCCTCTGCGAGCTCCTCCACCGATGCCTCACGCACCTTAGCCACCGTGCGGAAACGGCGCAACAGAGCATTAAGGCTCTTTGATCCTATACCCGGAATCTGCTCCAACTCACTATTAATAAATGCCTTGCTGCGTTTCTGGCGATGGAACGTAATACCAAATCTATGCGCCTCATCGCGAATATGGCACACCACCTTCAACGGCTCGCCCGTGCGGCTCAGGTAGTAGGGTTCGGGGTCATTGGGATAGAAGACCTCCTCAATACGTTTTGCCAGGCCCACGATAGGTACCCGCTTCTCAATACCCAACGCACACAGCACTTCATAAGCACTCGAGAGCTGTCCCTTGCCACCATCGACAATAATCAGGTCGGGCAACTCGGCACCCTCCTCCAGCAGACGCGAATAACGGCGATAGACAATCTCACGCATCGACGCAAAGTCATCGGGACCAACAACCGTTTTGACGTTGAAGTGGCGATACTCCTTGCGCGAGGGCTTGCCATCACGGAACACCACACACGAAGCTACAGGATTAGTACCCTGCAGGTTAGAGTTATCAAAGCACTCTATATGGCGTGGCTGATGCTCCAGATGCAGTTCGCGTTGCATGGCGTTCATCAGGCGTTCGGTATGGCGTTCGGGGTTCTTGATTTCGAGGTTCTTCATCTGCTCGGCACGATATATTCTCGCACTCTTGAGTGAGAACTCCAGCAACTCGGCCTTCTCGCCACGTTTGGGCACGGTGAAAACCACCTTATCGAACAGAATGGCCGCCGAGGGCAGGAAAGGCACAATAACCTCGCGTGAGAGGTCGTGAGCAATATTCTCTACGATATACTGGATAGCCATCGAGAGCATATCCTCGCGCGTAGAGTCCACACCCGTAGTAAGGCGCACCGTATGCAGAGCCACGATAGAGCCGTGACGCAGACGTATGAAGTTACAATATGCCACATCGTCATCTTCGAGCAGGGAGAAGATGTCACAATCGACAATTTTGGCACTTACCACCACCGAGCGACTCTGATAGTTCTCCAGCGCATCCAGACGTTGCTTGAATCGCTGTGCCGCCTCGAAGCGCAGGTCTGCCGCCGCCGAGAGCATATTTTCTTCCAGGTAACGACGCACGGGACGAAGATCACCCTTCAACACGTCTTTAACCATATCAGTTAAGACGCCATACTCCTCCTCGCTCTGCTCGCCGATGCAAGGGCCTTTGCAGTTACCCAAATGATATTGCAGGCAGACGCCATACTTGCCTCTTGCTATGGCTTGCGGCGAGAGATTTAACTTACAGGTTCTCAAGGGAACAACCTCACGGATAAACTCCAGTACGGAGCGCTGCATCGAAATAGAACCGTATGGACCGAAATATTGCGAGCCGTCGTGGCGCAACTGTCGGGTGGATTCCACACGCGGAAAATTCTCACGACGCAGGACAATCCACGGATAGGTCTTATCGTCTTTGAGCAGAATATTATAGCGGGGCTTATGAGTCTTAATGAGCGAGTTTTCCAACAACAGAGCATCCTGCTCGCTACCAACGACAATATGGCGGATGGCGCAAATCTGCTTGACCAACACTCGCACCTTGGCGGTATGATCCTTATTCTTAACGAAATATGAGGAGACGCGCTTGCGCAACGACTTTGCCTTGCCGACATAGATTATCTCGCCCTGACGGTCCAGAAACTGATACACACCGGGCTCCAACGGCAAGGCGGCCACCTGCTCACGCAATATATCTTCGCGACTGCTCATAACGCAAATATACGAAAATTCTTATTCCCCCGCAACAACAATATCGACTCTGCGGTCGTGCTCCTCCGAGGGCAACTCCTGCAGTAACTGACAAGCGTAACACACCCCCACGGTGTAGGCTCGAAAACCCTCACGCGAAAGGTAACGGTCGTAATACCCTTTGCCACGACCCAGACGCACGCCCTCACGGGTAAATGCCACGCCCGGCACAATCATCAGATCAATCTCCTCTGCGGCACACATCTTATCGCCCTGCGGCTCGGCAATGCCATACGCTCCATCGGCGAGAGCCGTGGGCTCATAGTCGAAAAACTCCATCTCGGGAGTGCCGTCAGCTCGGTCGCCTACTCGAGGCAGAACAACCCGGCACGAAGCGGGCAGCGACTCGGCAAGTGGCAGAATCTGCACCTCGTCCTTCAGGGGCGAAAAGAGTGCCACCACACGGGGTTTGCGCTCCTCAATTAGAGCCTTTACGTGCTCTACAATTTGCAGCGACTGCGCACTCTGCTCGGCACGGGTAAGAGCCAAAACCTGCTCCTTTATCTGACGACGTAGCTTTTTCTTATCCATTTTAATCGAATTTATTGCTTTTTATCTGCAAATAACCCTTCTGAAATATTGTTATTGTGCGAACAATTATTATCTTTGCACTAAATTATGCAAAAACAATTTCACAAACAAAAATAAACAAAATCTTTAAATTATGAGCTGTTTTTTATGCAATTCATCTCTTGGTAAGAAGCTGGTGATGAGTGTAACGGGCTGCTGCCTTGTACTCTTCATGCTCTTCCACATGTCTATGAACCTCGTAGCACTCATTAGCGCCGAGGCTTACAACATGATCTGTGCATTTCTGGGTGCCAACTGGTATGCTGTAGTAGCTACCGCAGGTCTGGCTGCTCTGGTAGTGTTGCACTTCGTGTACGCTCTGATCCTTACGATCGACAACTATCGTGCTCGCGGTACTCAGCGTTACGCCGTTACCGTTAACGAGCCCGGTGTAGAGTGGGCCTCAAAGAATATGCTTCTTTTGGGCGTTATCGTGGTTGTAGGTCTTTTGTTGCACCTCTGCCACTTCTGGTCAAAGATGATGTTCGTAGAGTTGATTGGTCAGCACGAGAACGCGTTGGGTCTTTCTCCCACCGACGGTGCTGCGCTTATCGAGTACACCTTCTCTAAGTGGTACAACGTTGTTCTCTACATCGTATGGTTGGTAGCACTCTGGTTGCACCTTAACCACGGTGTTTGGTCTATGTTCCAGACCGTAGGTTGGGCTAACGACAAGTGGTATCCCCGCTTGAAGTGCGCTGCCAAGGTGGTATCTACATTGGTAGTATTGGGCTTTATGGCTGTTGTTGTTGCATTCTTCATCCGCAGCCTCTAATCAATTCACTGAACAATTAAAATTCGACAAATATGGCTTTAAAGTTAGATTCTAAAATTCCTGCTGGTGCGTTGGCCGACAAGTGGAGCAACCACAAAGCAGCAATCAAGGTTG
>JAFUOK010000066.1 GCA_017481925.1 Alistipes sp. | reverse complement strand
GGACTTCGACCTGGCTATATACTCGGGTCTTTACGCCGCATTCTTCTATATGCGAGAGTGTTTCCCCTATCTGAAAGAGAGCCACGGCTCGGTTATTAACTTCGCATCGGGTGCGGGTCTGTTCGGCAAGCTCGGACAGTCGTCATACGCCGCAGCAAAGGAGGGTATTCGCGGTATGTCACGCGTAGCCGCTGCCGAGTGGGGCCCCGATGGAGTGAGAGTAAATGTTGTATGTCCTCTGGCAATGACCGAGAGCCTTCAGCAGTGGAAGGAGAACTATCCCGAACTATTCCAGAAGACTATTCAGGGTATTCCTTTGGGACGCTTTGCCGACCCGAAGCAGGATATTGGTCGCGTGTGTGTATTCCTCGCCTCGGACGATGCCTCATACGTAACGGGCGAAACCATCACCCTACAGGGTGGTAGCGGTCTGCGCCCATAAAGAAAGATAATCAAAACCAAACGCAAATGAAACTCCGAAAACTACTTTTTGCAGCGGCGACGCTGCTGATGGTGGCTTGCTCATCGCAACCCCAACTTATATCATATATCGACCCCAAGATCGGAACGGGTGACCACGGTCACGTCTTTGTCGGTGCCAACGTCCCCTTCGGTATGGTGCAGGTGGGCCCTACCAGTATTCCGCAGGAGTGGGACTGGTGCTCGGGTTACCACGCCAGCGACTCCACGCTGATAGGCTTCTCGCACACGCACCTATCGGGTACGGGAATTGGCGATCTGTTCGATGTAACGATTATGCCCGTAGTGGGAGATGTTACCTACTCGCGTGGTGATGGCGTGAACCCTGATAGCGGTATGTGGTCATTCGCCGACCGTTCGAAGGAGGTGGCTCGCCTGGGTTACTACTCTGTGCCCGTCGTGCGCTATGGCGTAGTGGCGGAGATGAGTGCCACGTCGCGTGTGGGATACCACCGCTACACCTTCCCCGAGAGCGAGCAGGCGGCGCTTGTTATCGACCTGCAGAATGGAGGTTGCTGGGACAGCGTCACCGAGAGCCATATGGAGGTCGTAGGCGATAATCGTATCGAGGGCTACCGCTACTCATCGGGCTGGGCAAAGGATCAGAAGGTATATTTCGTGGCCGAGTTCTCACGCCCATTCCAGAGTTTTGAGATTCATAGCACGCACTACGGTCGTGCATCGTTCTCGACAGCGAAGGATGAGCAGATACTGCTCAAGGTGGCTATCTCGCCCGTGAGTATTGAGGGCGCTCGTGCCAATATGACAGCCGAGATGCCTGCGTGGCCCAAGTTGGAGGATGTTGTAGCCGAGGCGGAACAACTGTGGGAGGCCGAGATGCAGAAGGCTCAGATCGTGAGCGAGGATGAGAGCGTAAAGAGCATATTCTACACCGCACTCTACCACACGATGGTTGCTCCATCGGAGTTCTGCGATGTGGATGGAAAGTATCGTGGAGCCGATGGCAAGGTACACGCCAACCCCGGTCACACAACTTATACGACCTACTCGTTGTGGGATACCTACCGTGCTGCAATGCCTCTGTACTCGATTATGCAGCCCGAAAGAATGAATGGCATCATCAACTCTATGCTCAACATCTTCGACGAGCAGGGTCGTCTGCCCGTATGGCACTTGTGGGGCAATGAGACCGATTGTATGGTCGGTAATCCGGGTGTTATATCCGTGGCCGATGCTGTAGTCAAGGGCGACACGGGCATTGACAGTGAGCGTGCCTACAAAGCCATCTACTCAACCTCAATGAACGAGGGTCGAGGCAATGGTCTGCGTATGCAATACGGCTATATCCCTTACGATAAGGTGGAGAACAAGTCGGTGGCATTCGATATGGAGTTTGCTATCGCCGATGCTGCCGCAGCAGCCGCTGCGAGTACGGTAGGCAAGGCTGAGGATGCCCGCTACTTCGAGGAGCGTAGCCACTCATATCGTCATTACTTCGACTCTTCGACAGGTTTTATTCGTCCCCGCAACAGCGAGGGCGGCTGGCGTACGCCGTTCGATCCCTTCTTCTCGGATCACACTTTCGACGACTACTGCGAGGGTAACGCTTGGCAATATACCTGGCTTGTGCCACACGATGTGGAGGGTTTGGCTGCTTGCTACGGAGGTCGTGAGGCGATGATCGAGAAACTCGACTCGTTGTTCACGGTCAGCTCGGAGATCACGGGCGAAAATGCTTCGTCGGATATATCAGGACTTATCGGTCAGTATGCCCACGGCAACGAGCCCAGCCACCATACGCTCTACATATACTCTATGCTCGGCCAGCCCTGGAAGTGTGCCGACAAGGTGCGTGAGGTGCTCTCGACACTCTACTTCGATGGCGAGGCTGGCTTGTCGGGCAATGAGGATGTGGGACAGATGTCGGCGTGGTATGTTATGTCGGCTCTGGGCTTCTATCAGGCAGAGCCCGCCTCGGCTCGCTATTGGTTTGGCTCTCCCATCGTCAAGGAGGCTACACTCAAGGTCAAGGGCGGAGAGATGCATATTGTAGCCGAGAATAACTCCGAGCAGAATAGATACATTCAGCGCGTATGGCTCAATGGCGAAGAGTATCGCCAGCCGTGGATCTCACACGCCGACCTTACCGCCGGCGGAGAGTTACGCTTCGAGATGGGCGCAGAACCTACGTTGTGGTACTAATGATATGTACAGAAGACTCCGTGGAAATGCCGCGGAGTTTTTTTTGTTATGGACATACATTTTTTGCACATAGTACGGATGGAAAATTTATTTTTCCTAAATTTGTAGTGACGAAAAATAATCCACAATGAAAAGACGCGAATTTTTACGACTATGTGGTGGCGTTATACTTGCATCACAACTCCCCGATAAGGCCTATGCCCGATTGTTAGAGCCTATTGTGGGTCCATCTTCACTCAAGGAGGTTAAGCGACTGACCATTAACGTGGGCGCCACAACCCCATTCCGAGTTCTACACCTATCCGATACGCACCTCACACGCGTGGATGGCCGTGACAACGAGCGCAAGCACACGCTTGCCGCCCGACGCCAGAGTGCCTTCCCCTGGGCCGAACACTACTTCGACGCTGCCGTGCGCTATGCCAACGAGCGCGACCTGATGATATTCCATACGGGCGATCTGCAGGATTTTGTGAGCGAAGCCAACATCGACTTCATCTCTTCACAGCTCGGCGTGGGCGATTGGTACACCTCTGCAGGCAACCATGAATTCTCGCAGTATGTGGGCGAGGCGAAGGAGGATGCCGCCTACAAGGCGCAGAGTTACGACAAGGTGCAGGCTGTATTCCCCAATGACCTGACTGTTGCCTCACGCGTAATCAATGGAGTGAACTTTGTCGCTATCGACAACGTATATTACTACGTCACACGGGAGCAGCACGCCGCCGTTGAGCGCGAGTTCGCAAAGGGCCTTCCCGTAGTGCTGTTGTGTCATATACCGTTCTATACACCCAAGCATTGCCTCGAAACACTTATCCGCCAGAAGGGCCGCACAAGTTATATGATGGCTACACCTCCCAAGGTAATTGATGATTTCCGCCGTGACCCCGCAAGCGCCGCTGTGGAGCCCTATCGTAGCCGTGCCGTGTCGTACGACATCGACGAGCCCACGTTTGAGTTCCACTCATGGCTCAAGGAGCAGTCGCAGTTGAAGGCTATCCTATGCGGACATATGCACGAATTTTTCGAGGAGCGATTCTCTCCTACGGCCATCCAATATACGGTGGGCGCCAACTACTTTGGCTATGCACATGAGATAGAGTTTGTCTAACCTAATATGAATCTTATGCAACACAAAGCAATAATACTATCCCTTATATCCCTGCTTGCAGTGGCTTGCGCTGAACCGACGGTGCCCAACGGAGCGATTGAGCAGGAGAGCACATCCCAGCGCATTAAGACCATCGACCGCCTGGCCGAGAAGATGAAGCGCAAGGTACTCAATTCGAAGAGTGAGGTTTCGCCCGAGGGTACGATATACTATGTGTCAGCCGATGGCGATGACAATAATGATGGCCTGTCGCCCAAGACCCCTATCCGCACGCTGGACAGGATGAACTCGCTGGAGTTGCAGCCCTCGGATGGTGTGATGTTTCGCCGTGGTGATGTGTGGCGTGGCCGTATATATACCAAGAAGGGTGTAACCTACTCGGCATACGGACGTGGCGAGAAGCCCCGCCTCTACGGCTCTCCCTACGATGCCGCAAAGGTGGGGGAGTGGGTCGAGACCGAGACCGAAAACGTATATATGTTCTCCGAAGATCTGCCCGATGATGTGGGTACGCTGGTCTTCAACTCGGGTGAGCAGGTGGCACGCAAGATCACACAGCGCATACAGCCCGATGGCTCAACAACCAATCTCTTTACGGGCGAGCCGTTCAACAGCGGTTTGGATCTGGACACAGATCTGGACTTCTTCCACGACTATCAGGGGTCGCATCGACTCTACCTCTGCTCGGTGGAGGGCAACCCTAAGGAGCGCTTTTCGTCAATAGAACTCCTTACCCACGGCACCGTGGTGCAGACTACGGACAACGTGCATATCGACAACCTCTGCGTGATGTATGGAGGCTCACACGGCATTGGTGGCAGTACAACCGAGGGCTTGACCGTCACGAACTGCGTTATAGGCTGGATCGGTGGCTCTATACTCTCGCCAGCACCCAAGACAGGAGGTCGCCCATCACGCTATGGCAATGGTGTGGAGATTTATGGCGGTTGCGGCAAGTATATCGTTGATAATTGCTATATCTACCAAATCTACGATGCCGGCATCACCAACCAGAATCAGGAGAACGTCAGCGATGCGTCACGTTCGATGCATAACGTAGCCTTTACCAACAACCTTATCGAATATTGCGAGATGTCGATCGAATACTACCTCGGAGCACAGTACAAGCCTACCGAGGGTTATATGCGGAACATCCGCTACGAGGGTAACATCCTGCGTATGTCGGGCTACGGCTGGGGCAGCCAGCGTGGTTCGAGTTGGGGCGCACATCTCAAATCGTGGTGGATGCACTACAATCAGGCCTACGACTTTGTGATTCGAAACAATATCTTTGACCGTAGCAAATCTACGCTTATAAATGTTGTGGCCGATAAGGCCGAGTGGCTCCCCGTAATGGAGGGTAACACCTATGTGCAGTATCTCGATGCCGAAGGTGGCCGCATAGGTCAGCCGTGGGGTGACTATCCATTCAACGCAGAGTTCCCCGCCGCTGTTGAGAAAGCACTCGGTGAAAAGGATATACAGATTACCTATATCCGCAAATAAGGATAGTAATCCAATAAAAACCTCCCGCCTGACAGACTTTAGGCGGGAGGTTTTTTATTAATGAAGAATAACAGAATCTGCGTTACATCATATCACTAATAGTGGTACATCTTCACTCTCAGAGCCGTGATTTTGCCATCGGCGAGGAATACATTGCGCTCGTCGCCATTCAGACGGCGGTACTCAACCAACTCCCATGATGCCGTGGCGATAACCGAGTTAAGGTTCAATGCCTTCAGACGTTCGAACGTACGCTGCTCTTCCATATAGCGTATTGACGATGCGGTAGAGTTGTTCAACTCGCCCGCGCGAAGCACCATAGGCGAACCATCGACGATGAGTGACAGGCTCTGACCCACCTTTGCCAAGTGGGGCAATGACTGTGCCTGTGAGGCTGCACCCAAGCATAGCGCAAGTAGTGAAAGTAGTATTTGTTTCATAGGTTTATAGGGTTAGATTTATATTTCCAGCGTTATACAATACACCTACAAAGTTATATATTAATCCGAGAAATGCAATATGTAAAAAGTGTTATATAATAAGTACTCCCACCCGAATGGAAGAGGGTGGGAGTGCTTTGTTGCTTTTTATTTTACCTTCACTTTGTAGAGCGAACGGTTGGTGGTGATGAAGAGTGTCTGGCGATCCTTGTCGCCGAAAGTGATCGAGAGCGGACGCTCCTCAACCCATATTGAGCCCTGCTGCTTGCCCTGCCTATCGTAGATGAAAATCTCGCCCTCGGCAAGGTAGAGACGACCCTCGGCATCGGTTGCAAGTCCATACTCGCCACGTTTGATGGGTGTAAAATCGATCTTTCTCAGACGCCCATCAGCCTCGACGCTGAATTTCGAGGTGGTCTTGGGATCCTCCCACGCTATATATACAGGTTCGGGCTGTGACGGCGCAACGGCAAAGAGCTGTACCGAGCGACCGAGGTCGTAGGTCTCGGGGATGATCGTGACACCATCGGGAGCCACAAAGCTTGTCTCGGGCATAGCCTGCGACACCTTGTCGAAGTCGTCACGCCAACGGTGTGTAGGCAGGATGATGCGCTTGGGCGAGGCGACTGACGATGTTGCTACACGCTGGAGCGGAATCATCGTATCCGCAGGGTTCTTCGTGTCGATGGCGTACGCCTTGGCAATCCAGCCACCATTGCCCCAACTGCTATACATGGGGTTGTCGTCGGGCAGCTTCTCCACGCTCTCCTGACGACCATCAACCATATATCCCGGTTGCGGGTCGTAGCGGCATATTACGATGAGGTTATCCTCGGTATCGACAGCCAGCGAGAAGGGTTTCCACGGATAATCGGCCAGCAGTGATATTGTCTGCGTCTCAGCGTCCCATTTATATACTTTCTTGAGTTGGTTCTCGCAGAAATAGACATTGCCATGGCTGTCGCTCACAGCACCCGTAGCGAAGGTGTAGCCCTGACCAATCTTCACAACGTCGCCAACGTTGCCCGTCGCACGACGGCTCTTCTCCTTGCCTGTAATCACTACGCGGGCAAAGTCGCCGGGATAGATCGAGATGTTTTTATTCACATCGTAAGCCGTGGCGGCCGTAAGGTAGAGCACCTGCGTCCAGCTACGCATATTGCGGAAGTCGATGTTGCGGCTACCCGATATGCTCATACCGTAGTCGCGCGGAGTGTTGGCACGGATGACGCGGTAGAACCACGTGTTGGCAAAGCGTAAGTCCTCGCAGTTGTCCATAACGAGTGAGATGCAATCCTTGCCCTCGCGACCCTCCTCCTCGAACTGCATAGCGTATATCTTCCAATTCTTTACGTTGCGCATACGAGCCTCGGTGCGCACGTGGTGCTCAATCGAAATGGCATAAATACGTCCCGGAGTTGATGTGTTGCTGATGTAGAGACCATTGGCGGCGTAGGTGTTGGCGCTCCATATATCCTTTATCGTGCCGCCTCCGCCGTCGGTTACCCAGAGGCTCCAATACTGGTTATCCCACGCCTGATCCAGACCCTGATTGGCTATGGGGTTGGTGGGTGAGCTGATGCGCGAGCCTGCGTTGCGGCGTTGTGCGGGTGCAGCGTTGGGGTTGGGACGGCTCATTGTGCCGTGACCTCCGACAAACTTCACGTCGTTGAGCAGTGAGTGCTCGCCCGCGGTCCACTTTACACCCACAGCACGGTAGTTATAGCCGCCCGTAGAGATACCTATGCCGTTGATGATATTGTCTGCCCCCTGCGCCGTCTCGACCATCGGCACGGGTGTGCCGAAACCGCTGAATGATGGTGTGCTCTCGGCAAGAATCAGTTGCGTAGCGAAGGGGTGCATGCCGATAAGGGTAGTCTGCGGCTGCATCTTGAGGCTCTCCGTGATGCGATACCAGCCCTCGGGGAAGTAGATGTGTTTAGCCTCGGCAATGGCTTTGCGAATCGCCTCCGTGTCGTCGGTCGTGCCGTCACCCTTGGCTCCGAACTTACGTACGCTTACCCACTCCTGCATCGCGGGCAGGGCAGGGACTGTGCGCTTGAACGTAGCCTTAAAGTCGGCCGTAGGCGCCACATGGTGCGTAAGAGTATATTGCGACGTTGCCCCCATCTCGGGAGAGGTGAGACCATAGGTGAGATCCTCAACAACGTATGCCTTGCCCTGTCCGGCAATGCGCTTGCCACTTGTGGGCAGACTCAGAAGCGTAGGCACATTCTTGCATTTGAGGTCGATGACATTTATCTGGTTGCACGCCTCATCCTCGACGGTCGAAACCAGGGCGGTCTGCACATTCTCGAATTGCGATGACTCGATGTAGAGGCGGTCGGTTGTGTTCTTCTCCAGAACAACGCCCTGCGGAGAACTCTTTACGACCATATTCACGATCGTCAGTCCCGCATTGCGTGATACGATGGCAGCCTCGCGCTGACCCTCGAAATATACATCCACCATCATCATCGGCCATCCCGGGCTCGTACGTCCCGTAGTAATGCCGTAGCGGCCACCGAAGAAACGTACGTTCTCCATCTCGTTGCCTACATCCCTAAGGCCTGCGTAGCCATCCCCAGCATATATGTCGCAATGGCTCACTACGCCGTGCTGTGCATAGTGTGTACGCAGGGCTATAGCCATCTGATTGCCCTTCTCGATGCGGAAGTTGATGTTCGATACTCCGCTATAGAATGTGCCGGCACCAGCATCCGAGGGTACTCGCTCTGCGGTTACAAGGCCTCCCGTGAACCAGAACATCCACTTCTCCTCGTTGTTGAAACCAGGACTGTTCTTTGCCAGGATAAATTCGGGACGCTTCTCTCCGTAGCCGATAAGACGCACTGCTCCGGGGACGTAGATGGTCTTGCTGATAAGGTACTTGCCCTCGGGGATAAAGAGTGTGCCGAAGTTCTTTTCGCTCTTGACCTTGTTGATAGCCTTTTGCAGGGCGTCGCTCACATCCATCTTGCCGTCGGCCACGATGCCGAACTCTTCGGGGGTGAAGAATGTGGCTGTGGGGTCGTCGAAACGCATAGTGTAAACAGATTCGCCCTGAGCAAATGCGTTGATGCCGAACGTAAGACAGAGCAGAGAGAAGAGTAGTTTTTTCATGTGGTAGTAGTGTTGTTCTTTGCGCCGTTATGGTGCCGAGAATAATAGTGTTATCACTACAAATATAAGCAATTCAATTTGAAAAATAATATCCACCACCGATTTGTTTTCAGTCAAAATAAAAAGGCTGTCGCAACCCGCAGGTCGGACAGCCCGAAATTATACTTACTCCACAAACTAAATCTCGAATCCACACTCGGCATACATACGTTTGCAGTCCTCGATCGTCAGACCGTGGCTACCCGTGGTCTCCTGCTCCGTGTCGCGGGGATTTGAGCCCGTCTCGGCATAGATGGCATTAGCACCCGATGTGATACCCAACTTATTGGGCTCGTGAACGCCCACCGACGTGATCTGCGGGCTGTGCAGTGCCAGCAGGGTTACGACACCCGTAATCTGCGCCAGACGCAACTCCGAGATCTGACCCAGATAAGCCAGCGAAGAGTGGGGTACCAGCACACGACGCATAGCACCGTGCTGGAAGCACTCGTAATCTACACCCTTGATGATCTGCTCGGCCATCTGCTCTGGAGTATGCTCCGGTCCGATAGGCTCGCAGCAGTAGTAGAGGTCGAGGCCCGCCTTCTTGATGTTCTCGATGGTGGCAAAGCGCTCCTCCTTGGTAAAGATCGTATCCGTACCCTCGCCCAGACGCCATACGTGGTACGAGCCGTTAGCACCTGCGGCGCGCAGCTCCTCGGCCTGCGAGTAGGTGAAGTCGCCCATGTTGATCATAATCTGCGTTGTGCTGGGTATGCGCTCACGTACGCGACTAATTACGCTCAGCGTGCGGTCGAACGATGTGTCGTGCAATACCATAAGTGCCAGGGCGTACAGCTCGCCCGTAGAGCAGAAGTTGTCGGCCTTGGCCATCAGCTCCTCGTCCGTTAAAGAGTGAGCCGTGAATGTTGTAAACTCCTCGGAGAAAGAGCAGAAGCGGCAACGACCAGCACACGGAGCAACCTCCACACCAATCTGTCCGAATACCAAACCCTTGTTACCAAACTTCTCGCGCGACATTGCATCGGCCACGCCACGTGTAATGGCAGCCTCCAACGAACGCTCATCAAACGAAAGAAGATAGGCGCACTCCTCCTGTGTCATACGGTAACCATCCTGGATGCGGCCCATCAACTGCAAAAATTTGCTCTCTGCTCTCATAGTAGTAGTTTATCTTTTATGTTGTTTATAATCTTTTTTGGCATTGTAAAGATATAAATTTATTATTGATGTATATTCGTTTTTCGTAGGAAAACGAAAAAGAGGCTCTGCAAAGCGAAAATTTAAGAATCGAATACTCGCTATTCGCAAACATACGAACAAAGATGTGTTTTTTGCCTTATGACTTGTTATTTTGTGATTTTATCACTTACTTTGTGTAATCATAAAACAGACAACCATGCAGAAATCTAAAGTATTCTTTACCGATTTCCGTACCAAGGCTCACGGAGACGGTCTTCCTACAAAACTTCGTAAGTTGATCCTAAAGGCTGGTCTTAAGGATATTGATATGGACGGCAAGTTCGTTGCCATCAAGATGCACTTCGGCGAGTTGGGTAACATCTCTTACCTCCGTCCCAACTATGCTCGTGCCGTAGTGGATGCGGTGAAGAGCTTGGGTGGTAAGCCTTTCCTTACGGACTGCAACACGATGTATCCCGGAAGCCGCAAGAACGCTATCGAACACCTCTATTGTGCCTGGGAGAATGGTTTTACTCCTCTGACGGTTGGTTGCCCGATTATCATCGGTGACGGTCTGAAGGGTACGGACGATGTGGATGTGCCTGTTGAGGGTGGCGAATACGTTAAGAGTGCGAAGATCGGTCGCGCCGTGATGGATGCCGATATCTTCATCAGCTTGAGCCACTTCAAAGGTCATGAGATGACAGGCTTTGGCGGTGCTATCAAGAATATCGGTATGGGTTGTGGCTCACGTGCAGGTAAGACCGACCAGCATAGCGGTGGTCAGCCCCAAATCAGCGAGGAACTATGCCGTGGCTGTAAGAAGTGCTTGGCACAGTGTGCTAACAATGGCCTTTACTTCGACGTGGAGACACGCAAGATGAAGGTTAATACCGACAACTGCGTAGGTTGTGGCCGTTGTCTTGGAGCTTGTAACTTCGATGCTATCTCATTCGAGAATGAGCAGGCGCCCGAGTTGCTGAACCGCCGTATGGCCGAGTATGCAAAGGCTGTAGTGTGGGGTCGTCCTCACTTCCATATCTCGCTTGTGCTGGATGTATCGCCCAACTGCGACTGCCATGCCGAGAACGATGCTCCTATCCTGCCCAATATCGGTATGTTTGCTTCGGCCGATCCGTTGGCATTGGATCAGGCCTGCGTAGATGCTTGCTTGGCGGCTACACCTATGCCCGGCAGTCAGCTCTATGATCATATGCACTCGCCCGACTTCCACGATCATCACGACCACTTCAAGAACTCTACACCTGAGTCGGAGTGGCGTTCATGCTTGGAGCACGCCGAGAAGATTGGGTTGGGTACACGAGATTATGAACTAATAAAGTAAAGCCGTCTAACAAGGTGATTTTTGCGTTACGCTCGCACTCAAAATCCTCATTTACGCATTAGTAAACTGCGGTTTTTCGTGCTTCGCAAGCCTTAAACTCCCTCTTGTTATACGACTTTAGGGGAAGGCGTAAAATAGATAGAAAATGAAAGAGGTTGTCCTACGGGGCAACCTCTTTTGTGTGTATCTTGTTGTTGGTTATTTCACCTTGTAGGCCATCAGAGCCTCGCCGTGACGCACGTATAATACGCCATCGACAATTACAGGGTGTGCCCAGTGGGGACCAGAGCCCTTCGAAATCTTGAACTGCGATACCACTTCGAACTTATCGCGTGCGGGCTTCACCAGACCTACGGCACCCGAGCGCTCATTGTAGGCGTAGAGCATACCGTCGGCGGCGATGATAGAGCCCTTGCTCTTGTTCTCCCAATTAGAGTCGAAGAGTGTCTCACCCGTGTTCCAATCTACGCCAATCCACGTTCCCTGGCTATTGTTGTGGTGGTTAGAACCGTAAATCACACCGTTTAACTCAACATAACCGCCGTGGTGGGTATCCATAGTCTCATTCTTCCACAGCAACTTAACGCTCTTCAAATCGTCCGCTAACTGCAGCATATAGGAGTGAATATCGTATCCGTGACCGAAGAAGATTTTACCATCCTTGAATAGGGGAGTGTTGGGAGCGATGCTTGCCCAGCCCGTAGCGTTGCGGGGGCTACCCCACTCGGTGAAGTCCCACTCCACAGCACCCGTGTCGGGATTCACGCCAAAGATATGCACCGCCGTAGAGCCGATAATCTGACGCTTGCCCTTATACTCGATGAGCATAGGTGATACGTATGCGCCCGTGTCGCCCCACGCCTTGGTGCGCCAAATCTCCTTACCCGTATTCTTGTCAAGTGCAACCATAGTTGTCACATCGCCTGCGGGCGTGAAGATAACCTTATTGTCGAATACGAGCGGACACTCCGATGTGCCCCAGTTACCCGTCTTGCGAGAATATACCTTGCCGCCATCAACTCGCCATACCTCCTTGCCGTCGGCAACAGAGAGGCATACAATCTCACCCGAACCGCTGATAACGTAGGCCTTACCATCCACAATGGCGGGCGTAGTGCGGGTCTCGGGGTAGGTCTGATCCCACGGCGTGCCGTAGGCTACGGTATATAGACGCTTACCATCGAGGGTATATGCCGAGAAGGTCTCCTTGGTCTGATCCTCGTTCATACCCGTGATGTACAATCTGTCACCGACAATCACGGGGCTTGAATAACCCTTACCTACATCCAATGTCTCCCACAACTTCTGCGGACCCGCTGCGGGCCACTGCTTCAGGAGTCCCGTCTCGGGATAGATGCCGTTACGCTCGGGGCCTCGCCAGCCGTAGGGTGTAACCTGTGCTACCGCAGTAGCTGCCATCATACAAGCGAAAGAGCATAATGCCACTCTCTTCAAAACTTTTACACTCATAGTTCTTTCGTTATTTAGTTGTTATTTAATCTTATAAGCCATCAATGCCTCGCCGTGACGCAGATACATCACGCCATCCTTGATTACGGGGTGTGCCCAGTGGGGACCTGAACCCTTGGTGATGCGGAACTGCGAGATGACCTCAAACTTCTCGCGAGAGGGCTTGACCAGAGCCACATCGCCCGTACGCTCGCTGTAACAGTAGAGCATACCGTCGGCCGAGATCACGACGCCAGCACTCTTGTTTGCCCACAGATCGGCATAGAGCGTCTTGCCCGTAGCCCAATCAAGAGCAACCCACGCCGAGCTTACACGGTCGTGCGAGGTGCCGTAGATAGTGCCATCGAGGAGCACGTAACCACCGTGCTGTGTATCCATATCGCCATTGTGCCATACGAGTTTTACACTCTTCATGTCGTCGGCAATCTGCAACATAAACGAGAAGATGTCGTAGCCGTGGCTATAGAAGAGTTTGCCATCCTTGAACAGCGGTGTGTTGGGAGCAATGTTTGCCCACGAAGCCTTGGTTTTGGGCTCGATGGTGTATTGCCACTCGATAGCGCCCGTGTCGGGGTTTACACCAATCATATTGTTTGCCGTGGCGCCCACAATCTGACGACGGCCCTTATACTCGATAAGCAGCGGCGAGAGGTAGGTCGAGGGATCACCCAACGCCTTTGAGCGCCAAATCTCCTTGCCCGTATTCTTATCCAGCGCAACCATAGTCGTCACGTCACCTGCGGGGGTATAGATTACCTTGTTGTCAAAAACAAGGGCGCACTCCGATGTGCCCCAGTTGCCCGTCTTGCGAGAGTACTGCTTTGCGCCATCGACGCTCCACAGAATCTTGCCATCGGCGGTCGATAAGCATACCACCTGACCTGCACCGCTGATGAGGTATGCCTTGCCGTTGTCGATCGTAGGCGTGGTGCGGGTCTCGGGATACTGACCATCCCAGGGTTTGCTGTAGGGGACAGAGTATAACTTCTTACCATCGAGTGTGTAGGCTGTGAAGATCTCCATCGACTGGTCGTCGCTCATACCCGTGATATATACGCGGTCGCCAACAACTACGGGGCTTGAATACCCCTTGCCAGCATCCATAACCTCCCATTTCAGCGCGGGGCCTGCCGTAGGCCACTGCTTCAAAAGAGCTGTTTCGGGGTATATGCCGTCGCGTGCGGGGCCACGCCAACCGTGCGGGGCCACTTGTGCTGAGGCAGCAATAACACTCATTGCGAAGAGTGCGATAAATAGTAATCGTTTCATTGAGTTAAGGTTTTATGGTTTGTAATTATCCGTTTGCGATGAAAGTATCTCTTCTATCTGGTAGCGCACAAAGAGGTTGGCCAATACTACCATAGCCGCCACAACAGCCACGCCACCGATCCATATCCAGATGCCTACGGCACTCCATCCTCGGCCTATGCCGACGATAGCACCCACAACACCTGTGATGATTGCTACACGGGGAATAAATATGTTTTCGCGGTATAGAATTGATGCAATGCGTTTGGGAGCAAAGCCCAGCAACATATAGTAGCGTATATCTGCCAACGAACGCGTAAGGTTCTTCCTTACCACGATGGCAAAACTCAGCAGACCTAACAGCAGGCCTATACTGCCCAACGACATAAAGATACTCAGGTAGGTATCCGTAACCTCGTTGATCATCTCCAAGCGCTCGGGCGTAGGTGTAATTCGCATACCGTATTCATAGAGGCTCTGCTGGAGATATTGTTTCATCTCATCAGCATTATCGCTCCGAACGAGGAATACGTTGCAGCCATTTGTTTCGGGCCACGCCTCGTCGAAGAGGTTCTGATCAATGAGTATATTGCCGTGGAATACGCTACCCGATAGCGTTGCTACGGGGACGATGCGCAGATCACGGCCATCGTGAGTCTTGTATTGCAGTGTATCACCCAACTTCTTGCCCAGGCTCCACATCAAAACCGTAGCATCGACCATAGCGGGGTATATGCCCTCGCCCAAAGGCTCACGCATAGTGTGGAAGAGCGTGCGACGATTTTCATCGAATAGGTTGTCGCTAACCTCGAATGTCGTCTGAGCCAACGCCTCGAAATCGACTCCCAGAACGGTCGGCAGCGAGATCTTGTTCAGATTCATGCAACTTGCATCGTCGGCACCGTAGCGCTTCATCGCAAGAGCCTCGCCATCCCATTGTGCCTCGATACCCAACTCCTTGCGGCCCGCCTCGGTTGAGGGGTCGTGCTGCATCGTAACGGTCGATTCGCACCATAGGTCATAGCCGCCCGTGGCACCCGCAAGTTCTGCTCCATTGTCGAACGAACGGCGATTAAGACCCACCACGAAGGTGATGAAGACACCAAAAGCCAACGTCAGTAGTGACAGCATCGAACCGCCTCGCGATGCGAAGAGCGTACCCTCGATAAGACGCTGGGGATGGAGCGTCGCTCGCTTCAAAGCCTTGTAACGGCGGTGATGCAACCACCAATCTATGCCGACCATAGCCGTGAGCATAAAGCCAAAGCCTGCAACAACGGCTACAAGTATCGAAGCAGACGAAGAGAGCGAATAGATGTATGTTGCAACGGTGGCAATGCCAAGCACCGCAGTCAGCGCAAGGCGTGCGATTACGGCTTTGAGGGTTACGGTGTTTTGCTCCGCATGCTGTGACTCTATATCCTTCACGGCACGACGTATAGCCCACCAGGCAACGGCCACCGAGAGAATCACCGAAACGATGGTACCTATGGCGACCGTGATGGGGTTGATGTGGAGTTGGAATGCGGCGGTGTGGGTAGCACCCTGCCATACATTTTCGAGGAGCCACAGAATAATCACCGTATAGGCAACACCCGTGCAGATTCCTATTATCGATCCCGCTATAATCACGGGCATAGCCTCCAGAGAGAGCATGCGCTTGATGCGCGAGGGGGTATAGCCGATGGTGAGCATTGTGTGCAGTTCATCGCGGCGACGCTCATACATCTCCAATAGGGGAGTGTAGATGAGTAGCAATGCCGACGCCACGATAAAACATCCCAAGGCAAGGAACAACGAAGAAAAGTCCACACCATTGCTTGCTGCCGAGAGGGCATCCTCGCGGGGGTACATCACCTCCACGCCAAACATCTCGGCACTTAACTGCCTAAGGTCGGGCATCGCGGCAAGGCGTAACGATGTGGCTGTGCCGTAGTCGCTTGCCCAGTCGCCGATAACGGCTGAGTAGGGTAGTATGGCTTTGGGAGTCTGACGATAGAGAGTCCAATACTCCTCGTCCTCCTCCTCGATAAGATCCATATCCAGGGGCAGGTCGCTGTTCCACTCGGTGCATCGTTCCACGTCGCTCAGACCCGGGAACTCGGCGCTGAGCGTCTTGTCGGCCTGCAACTGCTCCAGGGGAAGGATAGCTCGCACTCGCAGATTGATGTCGTGGGTCGAGAGGCTCTTCATCTCCTCGGCCTTGAAGTATGAGATGTTTACCTCGTCTCCTACCCGAGCCCCAAGTCGGCGAGCCGAATAGTCGGAGAGGATAACCTCGTCTGGTTGTAACTCTATGCCGGCATAACTGTCCAGCGCCGTGACAAACGAGTAGGGTATGGTGTCGCGCTCGGTGGCAATGCCGTTGGCAAGATATGAATATAGGCGGTTGGGCGCAGTATCGGCCTTGCATAGTATATCGGTTACCTGCTCCTGCAAGAATACACGTGATGATGTGACCTCTACCCACTCTGGTTTCTGCTCCACTTGTAAGCCCGAGTGGTGGCTTTGCCAGGCTGAGTGCCACTCCTCCGGTGAGATGATGCGTGGCGAGAGGATAAGATTTATCTTGCCTTCGACCTCCATAGCCTCGGCAAGCATTTTTCGTGGCAGGAAGATATTGAAGGGTTGCACCTGCTCGGTGCGAAGGTTCATATTGCCTCCCTGCTCGGCCGAGCGGGTGCCCGCAACACGCAGACGAAGACTTGTGGTATAGTTATCCGTAACGAACAGACTACCCGAAGGAATCATTCCTGCCGAGGGCAGGCGCAGAACGAGGTTTTCTAACTGCTCTTCGCCCAACTCTTCTGCCAAAGGCTCATTTATCAAGGCATCCTCGCCATCCATATCGCCACCCCACACCATAACGGGTATAAGCGTGCCATTGTGCGAGATAAAACCTTGCATCAGCAGATACCCTTCGGCATCGGGTAGAGCCTCAAGGAGCGATTCATCGAGATACGACTCACGGGCGAAGACTATGCTTTGGCTTGTGCCAAGACGCTCATCCACCTGTGCACGCAGTGTCGCACGCACGGAGTCGCCAACCATCAGCGAACCGACGATTACGGTCACGGCAACGGCTACCGAGAGCAGAATCAGTCGGTAGTAACGAGCAAAGTGTGTGACGTTGCGTTTGCGTATGAGTGACTTATAGTTCATTCAGTATGCCGTCGGTTAAAAGGAATTGACGATGGGCCTTCGTGGCCAGATGCTCGGAGTGTGTTACGATGATGATTGTTGTACCCAGCTCCTTGTTTACCGTGTGGAGTAACTCGGCTACCTGCTCCGAGTGGCGATCATCCAGCTGTCCCGTCGGCTCATCGGCCAGCAGTAGTTGTGGCTTGCGGATAAGCGCACGGCATAGTGCCACACGACTTGCCTCACCTCCCGAGAGCGTTGAGGGGTATTGGTTGCGCAGATGTTCTACGTGCAGTAGTTGCATCAGTTGCTCGGCGTATGCCTCCTCCTCTGCCGATGTGGTGTCGGCGGTGGCCAACAGTGGCAGGAGGATATTCTCCAAAGCGGTATATTGGGGCATCAGACGATGATCCTGAAACAAAAAGCCGATCTTGCTTGCGCGCAGTCGGCTGGTGTCGGCAATCTGCGACACATTCTCTTCGTCAAGAGTATATACACCTGCGTCGGCACGCAGTATGGTGCCAAGAATCGAGAGCAGAGTGGTCTTACCCGAACCCGACTCGCCACGTATAGAGATCATCTCGCCACGCTCGACGTTGAGGTCGATGCGTTGCAGAACCTGGCGCTGGCGATTCTCTCCATCGCTGAAACTCTTTTGTATGTTGCGTAATCGTATTAGCGTCATATATATCTATCTCTTTTTCGTTTTCCCAAAGCAGAATAGTGTACCCTTCGTAGTGAGGATGTAGAGGTGGCCACGCACCACGGCTGGCGATGCCATAATCTGTTCGCCCGTGTCGTACTCCCAGATGAGTTCACCACTCTTGGCGTCGAGCATCGTGACAACACCCGACTTGGTACATACCACAACCTTATCCGACGCAACCACAGGGGAACTCTCGCCTACATTGCCTTTGAGCAAATATTTCCACTGCTTGCTGCCGTCCTTGCGGTCGATGGCGTGGATGTACTTGTCGCTCGAGGTGACGTAGAGCGTAGTGTTCGACACGGCAGGAACCGATACTACCGAGCCATCCTCCTCCTCGGCTTTAAGCACGATGCGCGAATTCTCGATCTCTCCGTCATCCAGACGCAATTCGTAGATGTTGCCCGAGTAGTCGCTGAGGTAGGCATAGTCGCCCGTGATAGCAGGCGATGCGGGGATGTAGCCTCCCAACTCCAGCGAGTCGGTGGTTATACCTTGCTCGCAATCCACTACACGCAACCAGCCGTCGCAACTGCCATACAGGGCGTGCGAGTCGTGAATGGCAACGGCACCGTTGATGTAGTAACCCGACTCAAAGCGGCGGTGACGTGCACCCGTATGACGGTCGATGCTATACATATAGTTGTCGTAACTACCCACGACGATTGTTCCGTCATCGTCCGTGATGTTGGGCGATGCGGAGATCTGTCCTTCGGTGTAGTGGCTCCACAGCGTGTCCCGCTCACGAAGTGAGAGGGCCGTAAGCGCACCGTCAATGCGTCCGATATATAGAGTCGAGTCATAAATCATCGGCGTAGCCTCAACGGGGGTTTTGAGATCGAACTCAAAGGCCTTCTCTCCGTTGATATCGACTCCGTGTACCTTGCCCTTAACGTCGCACCAGTAGGCTGTGCCCTCCTCCACAACGGGTGAGGAGATGGTGCGCACGTCGCTGCGATGGCTCCATAGCAGAGTCATCTGGTCGGGCAACGATTGGCTGGTGTAGCCGCTCAATGCCCTGTTGCCACGAAATAGCGACCAGCTCATGCTGCTTCCCGATGCGAGGTGCTGTTGTATAGGCCCGCACGAGAGCATCATAAGTGCAATGGCAAGGTAAGGTAAGAGTCGTCTCATAGGTTATAGTTTTTGTAGGTAGAGTGCACCTGTGGGGCAGATGGCGGCCAACTCCTCATAGGTGTTTATCTTATTCTGTTCGGGTATGGTCACCTGCATGTCGAACCCTCGACGCAGGAACGTAAATCCATTTTCTGTATTATATACGCACAATCCGCAGCGGATACACTTCGCAGGCTCGAAACGCAGGCGCTCGCCGACCTCGATGCGTAACTTTACGGGTAGTTTCGAGTTCAGACCGTAGCGTGAACGCTTGATGCCGTAGTCGGTAGAGTAGCGACGCAGGCGGCACGCCTCGCGACCCTCGCAGGCGCAGTGCAAGCAACGTGACGGAGCAGTAGTCGTTTCGCGAAGATAATCTTTTTCTTTCTGATTGAAAATACCTACGCGTGAGAAAAATACATCCTTACCCAATTTTGCTATCGAAGCTGTAGGTTCAACCTGCTCAACGTCCATTGCCGCTACCTCGCGGATAATCTCGCGTATGGCCACAGCCTTATCGACCGTGCCACGTCGGCAAGCCTTCTCGCAGGGTGCTTTGCAATCCTCGCAAGCGATCTTATCGCCGAAGTCGCGACGGATGATAGCCTGTGCCAGGGCGTAGTTGCCACGGTCGTAGGCGGCAAGCATCTGCTCAACGTCCAACTTATGCGTGCAGACCATTGTGCAGGGCGCCTCGCAGTCAGCACGGTGATCGCTGAGCAGAAGTTCCAGAGCCATCGTGCGCTGACGAATGACCTCCTCCGACGAGGTGTCAATCTCCATACCCTCGGTAGGCTTTGTAGAGCACGAGGTGAGCATACGGCCCGACTTGAGCTCCTTTACGGTGCAGACCATACAACCTGCCTGGTGGCGCTTGCCCTCGGCATAACACATCGACGGAATCTCGATGCCGTTGCGGCGGGCTGCCTCGAGGATGGTTTCACCCTCGATAACAGTAATCTCCTTATTATCAATTGTAATCTTCATCTCTACAAAGTTTTTAGCGGCATCTTTTTGATGGCATCAAATTCACACTCCGTAATACACAATCCGCACATCGTACATTTGTCGGTGTCGATAGCATGTATCTCATAGGGCTTATACTCAATAGCCTCCACGGGGCACACCTTCGCACAACGAGTACAGCCTATGCAGTCGTCGGTTACAACATACTTCACCATCTCCTTGCACGTACCCGTACGGCAGTAGCCCTTGACGTGCTCCTCGTACTCCTCGCGGTAGTATTTTATCGTTGCTAGCACGGGGTTGGGGGCTGTTTTTCCAAGTCCGCACAATGCCGACTCCTTGACGGCCAGCGCCAACTCCTCCAGTCGCTCGATGTCGCCCTCCTGACCCTTGCCGCCACACAGACGGTCCAAAATCTCCAGCATGCGGTGGATACCTACGCGGCAGAACGTACACTTTCCGCACGACTCCTCGCTGGTGAAATTGAGGAAGTAGCGTGCCACATCGACCATGCAGTCGCTTTCGCTCAATACGACCATACCACCCGAGCCCATGATAGCTCCCAAGCGGTTCAGTGCATCGAAATCGACCTCCGTGTCGCATAACTCGGCTGGAATACAACCACCCGACGGACCTCCTGTCTGCACGGCCTTGAGGCGCTCGCCACCCTCTACGCCACCGCCGATCTGCTCGACAATCTGACGTATGGTAGTTCCCATAGGCACCTCAATCAAACCTCCGTGGCGCACCTTGCCTGCCAGGGCGAATACCTTCGTGCCCTTGCTGTTGTCGGTGCCGACCTTGCGGTACTCCTCCACACCACGACGGATGATGTAGGGTATCTGGCTCAATGTCTCGACATTGTTAATCAGCGTAGGACAGCCAAACAGACCCTGCTCGGCGGGGTAGGGCGGACGCTGCGAAGGAAAACCTCGCTTACCCTCGATAGAGCCGATAAGGGCTGTCTCCTCGCCACACACGAATGCACCGGCACCCTTGAATACCTCTATCTCGAATGAGAAGTCGCTTCCCATAATATTCTCTCCCAGCAGACCCTGACGACGGCACAGGTCGAGTGCCTTCGTGACGCGGATAACGGCCTGCGGATACTCCGCTCGGATGTAGAAGATACCCTTCTGCGCCCCTACAGCATATGCCGCGATGAGCATACCCTCGATAACTCGCAGGGGGTATGACTCCAAGAGGATACGATCCATAAATGCTCCGGGGTCGCCCTCGTCACCGTTACAGATGACATACTTCTTCTCGCCCTTGGCGGCTGCTACCAACTGCCACTTGCGACCCGAGGGGAACCCGCCTCCTCCACGGCCACGGATACCACTTGCCAAGACATCATTAATCAGGGCATCTCTGTCGCCCGACTTGATAACCTTCTCCAATGCCTCAAAACCTCCGTGAGCACGGTACTCGTCCAGATCGAGCGGGTTGATATGACCATAGCCCTCGGTAGAGATACGCACCTGATGGTCGAGGAATGTATTGATCTCGCCCGTGCGCTCCTTTTCGGGTTTATAGAGGATGTTGTCCCACGTCTGGTCGGTGTGCAACATGTCGATCTGATTCAGCACGGCATTCTTCAATCGTTTCAGGGGACTTGCTGCGGGGAAGTGGTGCAGAAGAATCTCCTTAATCTCCTCGGCTCGCACGTTGGGGTAGCGGGTGATCTCACCCGTAGAGTCCACAACGTCAATCAGCGGCACCTGATTACAAGCACCCACGCACGAGATAGGCTTCAACCTTACGGCTACGCCCAACTCACGCTGTGCCTTCATCACGGCCTTGTAAATCTCGGCCGTACCACTCACCTGACAGCAGTTCTCCATACCCAGACGCACCTCGCCTACGTACGCAACCTCTCCGTCCTCGTCATCTGCCCCCTTGGGTGCCGACTTCAGGAACTCCTCATGCTCCTCCAGCACGGCCTTCACTCGACCTGGCTGCACGTGGCCATATATCTGCTCGTCAATCTGCACTACGGGAGCCAAAGCGCAACAACCCAGACAGGCAATCTTCTCGACAGAGTATTTGCCGTCGGCCGTGGTTACGCTATCCTCGGCAATATCCAGCTCACGGCGGAACGCATCATACACGGCACCTGCACCCTTAACGTGGCAGGCTGTACCGATGCAGACCTTGATGGTGTGCTTGCCGTAGGGTATGAGTTTGAACTGCGAGTAGAACGTAGCCACGCTGATAAGGTTGGCGCGTGTAATTTCGGTACGCTCATATACTCGCTCCAAAGCGTCCGAGGGAAGATACGAAAACTCCTCCTGCAAGGCCTGCAGCAGCGGGATGGTCATCTCACGCGTGCGACCCACACGCTCGATGATGGCATCGACACGCTTGGCTACGGCACGACGCTCGTCATCAATATTATTTAAACAGTTTTGACACGACATAATCTTCTCCTTTCTTTACTCCGATACGCAGTAGAGCGTATTCAATGAACGGATTACAACCTTGCCATCGAGGAATGCGGGTGTAGCGTAGGTCATCTCGCCCGTCTCGAAGGTGCTTATCTGTGTTAAGTTATCGTCAGCCGTGAAGACATATACCTGACCGCTGGTGCCGATGATGTAGATCTTGCCATCGACAACCATAGGTGATGAGTAGAGCTCCATATTAAGTTCACGCTCGGCCTTCAGCTCGCCGGTCTTGGCATCGAAAGCAGCCAACACGCCGTAGGTCGTAGCGATATACAGTCGGCCGTTAGCATACACGGGGCTGGCAACCTCGGGCAGATAGTCCGTAGCCTCCCACAGCACTGAGCCGTCGGCACCGTTGATAGCCATAATCTTGGCATACTCGTTAGCGGCGAAGATCACACCATCGCCACTGCACGGGCTGGGGCATACCTCGCCCGACATACCATCGACGCTCCACAGCTGCTCACCCGTCGAGGGGTTGTAGGCACGTACCTCGGGGTTACCCATCAGCACGAGCTGTGCCTGACCGCCCACGGTAGCCATGATGGGAGAACTCCAGCAAACCTTCTGATTACGATCCTTCTGCCAGCGTACGTTACCCGTAGCAATATCCATGGCGATAATCTTCTGTGAGTCGCTATTATCGTACTGCACGAATACTATCCCGTTCCAAACCAGAAGTGATGACACGAAGCCATACTGGTTGTCGGGCACGCCCAGGTTCTTTGCCCATACTCGCTTGCCATCCATATCGGCACACATGATGTCGCCCGTGGCAAATACGGCACATACGTAACGACCATCGGTTGCGGGCGACGCAGAAGCGTAACCCGTGTTGCTTGCTACGGCAGGAGGTGTCGAGGGAGAGCCTGCAATGCCCGTTGCGGGAAGAGTCCAAAGCAGATCGCCCGTAGCGAGGTCGTGGCAGTAGAGCTCGCGACCAGCCTCGTCGCCACCCGTATAGAAGATACGGTTGTTATGCACGGCGGGTGAAGAGAAGCCCTGCTTGGTTGTGAGGGCGTGCTTCCAAGCGATCTTGCCTCCACCGGCAAAGTCCCACGTGGTGGGGATATTACGAGCCGAAGAGTGACCGTTAGAGTTATTGCCGCGGAACATGCCGTGATTTACACGTGCTGCCGCGGGTGCTGCGGGTGCTGCGGGTGCAGCCTCGGCGGTCTGCTCTGCTGCAACCTCTTCGGTAGTCTCAGCCGCTGTCTCCTCGCTCTCGGCGGGTGCTTCAGCAGGAGTTTCTGGGGCAGTTGCCTCGGCTACAACAGCTTCGGTAGCAGGTGTTTCGCTCTGCTCGGCCACGAGGGTCTCCTCCTCATTAGCCTTGTCGCTTTTGAGCCACTGGGGATTAGAGGCAACAACGGCAACGAGTGCCACGATGGTGAGCGTTGCGGTGAGCCACTGTACATATTTGCGCGAACGGCTCTTGACCAGCCACTCGTCAAAGATGTCAATATCCTTGGGTGCGATGTGAAGCACGTCGGCATAGTAGCCTCGCAGACAGAATACAAATACTGCAGTCATCACGAGCAATAGTATTACACCCGTCTTGAGATGATCCTCCTGCACGAAGTAGGCCTTGCGAGAGAGCAAGTCTAATTGGCGAATCTGCGCTTGCAGGTCGGCATTGTCGGGGTTTGATTCATTCAGGCTCTTGAGCGTGGTCATTACCTCGGTTTCGAGGGGCGTAACCTGACGCACCTGAAAGTAATTCATTACGAGCATGATGGCAACCGTGAACATAAATACGCCCGTCACCACAGCAATCGTTCTGTAAATATCCTTTTTCATTTGAATTGAATATAGTTGTGTTTATTTCTTACTCTATTTCTCTATCTCCCTATTCTGCGGACAATACTCGAAGCAACGTCCACACGCTACGCACGCCGCATGGTCAATCTCGTAGGTCTCGCGACGACGCTTCACCGAGAAGCGGATCAATGCTACGGCCAGCACCAGACCCATCAGCGCACCCGCCCAGGTGCCATAGGTGCGATACTCGGCAACGATCGAGTCCTTTACCACGGTGAGCTCCTCCAATGTGCCATTACGCATATAGAAACCCTCAACCTCCAACTCGATAGTCTCGGGAGCATCCTGCGCCTCGTATGCTACGACCATATCGTACAGGCGCACATCCTTATGGGCGCGGCTCAATCCCTCGGCCGACATACGCATCAGCAATGCGCCAAGAATCATCAGCAGAGGCATAAGCAACATATAACCCAACAGACGCTTAACACCCTCACGACGCTCCTCCTGCTGCGTGTTGGCATAGGGAGGACGGATAGCATCCACGGGACATGAGTTATGACAAAGGTCGCAGTTGATACACTTCTTCTTGGTGATCTCCACCTTCTTGATCGACACGGC
>JAFUOK010000065.1 GCA_017481925.1 Alistipes sp. | reverse complement strand
TCCACTCGGCCGAGATCGGCTATCGCAAGACCATCGCCGAGGAGCACACACTATCATTTACGGGCTACTATCGCCACCGCAAGGGTGTGCGTGAGACTATCCGTGTAGCACACGAACCGGGCGTAACGCTTGACTCACTCATCAACGCTGGTAACGATCGCACATGGGGCATCGAGATGAGCGCACACGTCAAGGCTACCCGTTGGTGGAATATGACCATCAATGCCAGCTTGTTCGACTACAAATTTATGGCCGACTACGAGGGCTGTACCGACGCTTCGAATACAGGTTATACGGCTATGATGATGAATAACTTCACGTTGGGTAAGACCACACGCCTGCAGTTCGATGCCAATGTTGTTGGTCCTACGGTGCTTACTCAGGGACGCGAGGATGCCTACTGCTACTTCGACCTGGCTCTGCGCCAGCAACTCTTCAAGAGCAGGGTTTCGGCATCACTGGTCTTCCACGATGTCTTCCGCACGGCACGTTACAACAACTACCGAATATCGCCTACGCTGCACTCTACAACGCACGTTAAACCGCGATATCCAAATATTATGCTCTCCGTAAGCTACGCCTTCAACTCGAAGACCAAGGAACACGGAGGTGGCAAGGTATCTTCTGGCGCAGCATTTGAGGGTAAGGACTTCTAAAGATGTTCGGATGAGAATAACGTTTCGTATCCAATACCACACTGGCGACACTCTACACATCCGCTTCGGCGATGGGGCTGCACGAAGTATGCACCGCGCCGAAGGTGGAGAGTGGTATGCGACCTTTGAAGTTTCAGCGGGCGACACATACCGCTACGAGGTACATGACACGGCAGGAGAGGTTCTGCGCTGTGAGCCACGTCCACATTGTGTGGAGAATGCGCCAGCAAGGTGTGAGGTGTTTGACCGTTGGTACGACCGTTCGGATGGCGAGCCGTTCTACTCATCACTATTCACCGACAGCGTATTTCGCCGTAATGCACCCGCCGCGGATGTCACGCTCGGCGACGAAGATATCCTACTCGAAGTCGAGGCCACGCAGATACGTAGCCACGAGCAGGTGGCAGTCGTAGGTGCTCACCCCGCGCTTGGGGCATGGGATGTCAAGCACGCTATTATAATGAGCGACAAGCAGGCTCCGCTATGGCGAGCCGTGGTGCCCCGAGATGCGATGGGCAGCGAGTATAAATTCATCATTATCGATACCTCAACACAGCAATTAGTCGGCTATGAGGCTGGCGAGAATCGCACGTTGCCCGCCCTGCAAGGTGATTGCGCTGTTGTGCGAGGATTGCGTTTTCGTTCTGCTCGCCCACTATGGCGAGGTGCGGGCGTCGCCATACCCGTATTCTCATTACGCAGCCAGAGAGATTGGGGTTGTGGCGAGTTCTGCGACCTCAAGGCTATGGCCGATTGGGCCACCAAGGTGGGGATGTCGATTATTCAGGTATTGCCCGTAAACGACACCACAGCAAGTGGTACATGGCGTGACTCATACCCCTATAATGCGGTATCATCGTTTGCTCTGCATCCCATATACATATCTGCCCACGAGGTAGTTACAGCGTGTAGCCGCTATGCCGTCCCCATGCAGCGCAAGCAGATGCGTGAATGCTTAGATCACTATGCCGAAAGAGGTGCACGCCTCAATGCGAAAAATGCGGTAGATTATCCAGCATGTTTCAAATTAAAAGAAAAATTCCTGCACGCGATATATACCCTATGTGGCGAAGCTGTGCTATCATCACGTAGTTTCAGCCATTTTTTCAAGCAGAGCCAAGAGTGGCTTGTGCCTTATGCCGTATTCTGCACCCTGCGTGACCGTCATACGGCTGATAAGAACCGACGGGGAGCAATGGCTACATACGACGTCATACGCACCGAGCAATACGCTGCAAAACACTCGGCAAAAGTAGGTTATTACTACTTTGTGCAGTATATGCTCGATAGGCAACTATCCGACGTACGCGACTATGCCCACCGTCGCGGCGTAACGCTCAAGGGTGACATACCTATCGGTGTAGCACCGTCGAGCGTAGATGTGTGGTGTGCACCCGAGCTATACAACCTATCGGCATCAGCAGGTGCCCCACCCGACGCCTTTGCCGAGGAGGGTCAGAATTGGGGTTTCCCGACCTATAACTGGTCACGTATGAGTGAGGATGGTTATGCGTGGTGGTGCGCAAGGCTACAAAAGATGGCCCGCTACTTCGACGCATATCGCATCGATCACATCCTCGGATTCTTCCGCATCTGGGAGGTGCCGCGCACCGAGGCGAGTGCCATACTCGGCTACTTCAACCCCTCGCTACCCTACTCCGTGCAGGAGATCGAATCGCGTGGCTTTAAGTTTAACGCTACGCAGCACGCTACTAACGGCAAAGATGCAAAGGATGTGCTCTTTGTGCGTTATCCTTATGCCGAGGGTTATGTGCCCCGCATCGAAGGTTATAAAACGGCAATGTACCATACTCTCACGCCCGACCAGCAGCAGGCGTATATGCGTCTATATGAAGATTTCTTCTATCATCGCCACAACGACTTTTGGCGCGAAAATGCCCTGCGTCGCCTGCCGGCTCTGATGCAGGCTACACGTATGCTTACGTGCGGCGAGGATTTGGGTATGATCCCCGCTTGTGTGCCCGAAGTGATGAATGAGGAGCATATTCTTTCGCTCGAAATAGAGCGTATGCCCAAACAGATGGGCGTAGCCTTTGGTGATACTCGTCGCTATCCATATCTCTCCGTAGCCGCCACATCGACGCACGATATGTCCACAATTCGAGGCTGGTGGCGCGAGGATAGGGCTCTTACCGAACGCTATTGGCGTGAAGTGCTACGCAATGACGGCACAGCCGAGGAGGAGTGCTCGGGTGCCACAGCCAAGCTTATCATCGAACGAGAGATGTTATCGGGCTCAATATTTGCCATCCTGCCCCTGCAGGATTGGCTTGCCATAGATGAGCGGCTGCGCCTTACGGATCCCGATGCCGAACGCATCAACATTCCCGCCGATGCCGATCACTATTGGCGATATCGTATGCATATCACACTGGAGGAGCTATGCTCGGAGCAGGAGTTTAACTCCCGCGTTCGATCGTTAGTCGCCCTACGATAAGCAATAAAAAAATCCCGCCTCGAAAGAAGCGGGATTTTTATTGCCTATAATATAGATTACTTCAAAGCAGCAACAGCCTCCTTTGCGGGAGTTGCGTAGGGCTCAGCAGTTACCTTACCGAAAGCCTCGATAGCCTTAGCCTTGTTCTCCTTTGCGTTGTAAGCAGAACCGAGGTTGAAGTAAACGGCGCTCTGATCAGCGGGGTCAGTCTGCAAAGCAGCAGCAGCGTCACCGATCTCGATAACCTTGTCGTAATCCTTCTTCAGGAAGTAAGCCTGAACCAAAACCTTCTGCTTCAAAGCCTCGTCAGCGATAGACTCTGCCATAGCGATGATGCCGTCGAAGTCGTTAGCCTGCTGCAAGGTAGCGATCTTATTATTAGTGTACTGGTTGATCTTAGCCTTTGCCTGTGCGATAGCAGCGTCGTTCTTCTGACCTGCGGGCAGAGCAGCGATCTCAGAGCAAACCTTTACACCCTCAGCATACTTATCCATCTTGAAGTAGCTCTCAGCCAGGTTCAAAGCAGCATTATTGTTAGTCTTGTCAGCCTCATAAGCCTTTGCGAAGAGCTCAGCAGCCTTTGCAAAATCACCACTATTGAAGGGAGTTGCAGCCTGAGCCGAGTAAACCATACCCTTCATACGCTTTGAGTTATTTACGGCAGCCACTACCTTATAGTCGGTACCAGTCTTGATAGCCTTATCCAAAGCGGCAACAGCCTCGTCATACTTAGCGGTCTGTGCTGCAGCGTCGGTAAGCTTCTGTGCTGCAGAAGCAGCGCTCTGACCTACACGGAAGAGTGCAATAGGAAGGTTCTTCTTTGCGCTATTTACCTGCTCCAGAACAGCCTCATCCTCTGAAGCTGAACCGTCAGCGATAACTTTCTCCAACAGCGTAGCTGCCTTTGCATAATCCTTTGCACCGAGAGCGTCGTTTGCCTCCTGTGCTACGGTGAGTACATCAGACTGCGCGAAAGCGGCGGTGAAGCCCATCAGCGCAACTGCCAACAAAACAATCTTTCTCATAATTTTTTAGTGTTTATTAGTTATAATTTGTAAAAATTCCCAGGTATATGTAGCCTTTGTCGGCTTGTATAATTGACAAAGTTACAAAAAAAATATTCTATTACAACATTTTTTTGCACGGCTATGCAAAAATTATTGCATATCGTTAGCGTAATCCTTTAAAAAAATTCTTCATCAGCGCCTCACACTCCT
>JAFUOK010000064.1 GCA_017481925.1 Alistipes sp. | reverse complement strand
CCTGACCGTGAGCACCGAGTTCAGCAGCAGCACGCCCTGCTCGGCCCAGCGGTCGAGATTGCCCGACGCAGGGATGGGGCGTCCGAGGTCGTCCTGCACCTCCTTGAATATGTTTTTGAGCGATGGAGGGAACGGCACACCATCATCCACCGAGAAACAGAGGCCGTTAGCCTGTCCGTCGCCGTGGTATGGATCTTGACCAATGATAACGACCTTGAGCGACGAGAGAGGGCACTTGTCGAAGGCTCGAAAAATGTTTCTCCCCGCAGGAAAAATCTGTCTTGACGCATACTCTGCACGCACAAACTGTGTCAGCGCCTCGAAGTAGGGCTTGTCGAATTCCTCCTGCAAGAGTGCTTTCCAATCCTCTGCAATTTTTACATCCATAATGACTTTTTTTCGGTGTGATTTTGGTGTAAATTTACAAAAAATATGTAACTTTGCTCATCTAAACATAATAAAAACAGTATGAAAAAATTATTTTTACTCCTCTCGCTTCCCTTCGTGGCTATGGCTATGAGCGGATGCAACCAAGAGCCCGAGGTTAAGAACATCATCTATATGATTGGTGACGGTATGGGCCTCGCACAGGTATCAGTGATGCAGATCGAGCAGCAGTATGCTCCCTCAGCTTTTGAGCGTGCAGAGAACATCGCTTTGCAGAAGACCTACTCGGCTAACAACCGTGTAACCGACTCTGCGGCATCGGGCACAGCGCTTGCAACAGGTTATAAGACCAACAACAGCATGCTGGGTCAGACACCCGACGGCACTCGTGTAGAGTCTATCATGGCCAAGGCCGACAAGGTGGGCTACGAGTCTGGTATCGTTGTAACGTGCTACGTTACTCACGCTACACCCGCTGCGTTCTACGCTCACGTGGATAGCCGTAACGACAACAACGGCATCATCGACGACTTCATGAAGGAGAACGATGTGGATGTAATGTTCGGTGGCGGTACCCGTATGTTCAGTGAGTATTTCGCAAAGCAGAATACCACCTGGGAGGCTGCTCTTCAGGAGAAGGGTTATACCGTATTGACTGACCAGGCTCAGATGGCATCTGTAAATGAGGGTAAGGTTGTAGGTTTGTTTGCCGAGACCAATCTTCCCTTGATGCGTCAGGATCGTGGCGACTACCTGCCCAACGCAACAGCCAAGGCTCTGGAGATTCTGACCAACAACGTTGAGAAGAACGGCAAGGAGGGCTTCGTGCTTATGGTCGAGGGTTCACAGATCGACGGCGAGGGCCACAGCAACAATATCGGTGGCGTGCTGAACGAGACTCGCGACTTCGCAAAGGCTGTAGCTGTAGCGATGGACTACGCTGATGCTCACCCTGGTACGTTGGTAGTTGTTACTGGTGACCACGAGACTGGTGGTCTGTCTATCCCCAGCAACAAGACCGACTTTACGCTTCCCGAGAGCGGTATCAGCTACGGCTTCAGCACTACGGGTCACACGGGTATCATGCTTCCCGTTTACCTCTACGGTACAGGTGCCGATCGCATCAACGGTATTATGGAGAATACGGAACTCTCACAGACCTTGCAGCGTATGCTGGGTGTTTGGGAGGAGCCTGCAAAATAATCAAACCCCAACCAAAAGTTAAGCGAAGTCCTGCGGGGCTTCGCTTTTTTATTATGAATAGAAAAATCCTTGCCGCCATTGCCGTGCTCGGCATTACGGGCTATTTTGTATGGCTACTTACGCCATCGCTCTTTACGCGAGATAGTAATCTTCTCGTGACGCTGTTTCTTTTGGGCAATGCCGTGGGTTTTCTGCTTACGGTGCGTTGGCTATATAGGCAATTGCGGAGATAAAAAAACACGAACCCCGCCGTAGCGAGATTCGTGCCCCTCTGTAAAATAATAACTACTTCGACTCGGCGAAATATTTATAGAATAATGGAATCGTCTGTACGCCCTTCTCGAACTGCTCCAAGCCGTAGCTCTCGTTGGGTGAGTGGATAGCGTCCTCGGCAAGACCGAAGCCTATGAGCAGTGACTTAATGCCCAGGATACGCTCAAAGCCGCTGATGATGGGTATCGAACCGCCTGAATAGAAGGGTAGTGGCTTCTTGCCGAAGGTATCAACGATAGCCTGCTCGGCAGCCTTGTATGCCGCCATATCGGTGGGTGCTACGTAGGGCGCACCACCGTGCAGATACTTTACATTCACCTTAACCGATGCAGGCGCAATTGCGCGGAAGTGCTTCTCGAACAACTCGCCAATCTTCTCGAAATCCTGATTGGGAACCAGACGCATCGAAATCTTTGCCGAAGCACGCGAGGGGATGACGGTCTTCGTACCCTCCTCGATATATCCGCCCCAGATACCATTCACGTCAAGTGAGGGACGCACACCCGTGCGCTCGATGGTGGTGTAGCCGGCCTCGCCAGCCACGTCGTCAATGTCGAGTGAGCGCTTGTAGTTCTCCAGGTTGAACGGAGCCTCATTAAACGCCTCACGCTCTGCGGGGGTAAGATCACGCACATCGTCGTAGAAACCGGGGATTGTCACGCGGCCACGCTCATCGACGAGTGACGCAACCAGCTTTGTCAGTACATTGGCAGGATTTGCCACAGCACCTCCGAACAGACCCGAGTGCAAATCCTTGTTAGGACCTACAACCTCTACCTCCATATACGTCAGGCCACGCAGACCGCACGTAATCGAGGGTGTCTGCATCGAGATCATCGAGGTATCCGACACAAGGATAATATCGGCCTTGAGCATCTCCTTGTAATCCTCGCAGAACTTGTACAGACTCGGTGATCCGATCTCTTCCTCGCCTTCAAGCATAAACTTCACGTTGCAGGGCAGCGAATCGGTCTCGCACATAGCCTCAAAAGCCTTAGCGTGCATAAAGAGCTGACCCTTATCATCATCCGCGCCACGACCCCAGATGCGACCATCCTTTACAACGGGCTCAAAGGGTTCTGTGCGCCACTCCTCACGTGGATCGACGGGCATAACATCGTAGTGGCCATACACCAGCACGGTCTTTGCCTCGGGCGAGATAATCTTCTCGGCATATACTACGGGGTTGCCGTCGGTGGGCATCACCTCGGCACGGTCGGCACCCGCCTTGACGAGCGATGCGGCCAGCCACTCGGCACAACGCACCATATCGGGCTTATGCTCCGACTGTGCGCTGATCGAAGGGATACGCAGCAGGTCGAACAACTCCTCCAGAAAACGCTCCTTATTGGCGTCAATATAACTTTTTACTTTGTCCATATTTTCTTTTAGTTTTAGGTTTTTCTTCGATATAGGTAGTCGCGTTTACAAACCGCAAATCTCGGCTATCTCGGCCATAAAACGCTCCGCCAATGCATCAGCCTCGGCCTGCGACTTGGCCTCTGTATAGACACGCACGATAGGCTCGGTGTTGGACTTGCGAAGGTGTACCCAATTCTCGGCAAAGTCAATCTTTACACCATCAATATCGTTCACACGCTCAGCAGAGTAACGTTCCTTCATCTCACGCAATACTTTATCTACGTCGATCTCGGGCGTAAGCTGAATCTTGTTCTTCGAAGCATAGTATGCAGGGTACGTAGCACGCAGCTCGGTCATCGTGCAGCCCTTCTTAACCAATAGGCTCAGGAACAACGCCACGCCTACCAGCGCATCGCGACCGTAGTGCAGCGCAGGGTAGATAACTCCGCCATTGCCCTCGCCACCGATTACGGCACCTACCTCCTTCATCTTCGTTGTTACGTTCACCTCGCCAACAGCTGCTGCTGTGTACTCGCCACCGTGAGCTACGGTAACGTCGCTCAACGCACGTGAAGAGCTCAGGTTCGACACGGTATTACCCACCGTCTGCGAAAGGATGTAGTCGGCAACAGCCACCAGCGTGTACTCCTCGCCAAACATCGTACCATCCTCATTCACCAGCGCCAGACGATCCACATCGGGATCCACGACAACACCCAGGTCGGCACCCTCTTTAACCACTACGCGAGAGATCTCCTTCAGGTTCTCGGCCAGCGGCTCGGGGTTGTGGGCAAACTCGCCGTCGGGTGTACAATAAAGCTCAACAACCTCGCAACCCAACTCACGCAAAAGCGAGGGGATAACCACTCCGCCGATAGAGTTTACGGCATCGACAACGACCTTGAACTTACGCGCCTTGATACCCTCTACATCGACCTTTTCAAGGCTCAACACCTGCTTTATGTGGGTGGGGTTAAAGTCCTCACGAAGAATAACTTTACCAATATTGTTTACATCGGGGAATGTGAAGCCCTCGTCCTCGGCCAGAGCCAGCACTCGCTTACCCTCGGCATCGCTGAGGAACTCACCCTTTTCGTTCAGCAGTTTCAGGGCATTCCACTGCTTGGGGTTGTGCGATGCGGTGATGATTATACCACCGTCAGCCTTATGTGTGATAACGGCCATCTCGGTGCCTGGAGTAGTGCAGAGACCTACGTTGATTACGTCGGCACCGCAACCCAGCAATGTACCCTCGATAATGTCGTTCACCATCTCGCCAGAGATGCGGGCGTCACGACCTACGACAATGCGCAGGCGGCGTCCCTCCACCTTCTCGCCGATGAAGCGAACGTAGGCGGTTGTGAATTTTACGATGTCAATGGGCGTTAGGTTGTCTCCCTGCACTCCGCCGATTGTTCCGCGGATGCCGGAAATAGATTTAATTAGTGTCATTTCTATTCTGTTTTTGCAAATATACTTCTATTAAAAAATAGGGGAATTATTTTGTAATTCGATGTAAATATATTACTTTTATGCCATATAAAAAAGTTAATTCCAGAAAAAAGTCAAATGCAGCATAGAATCATACCTGCTTCGGAGTTGATAATCAACGGTGATGGCACTATTTTTCATCTTCACTTGCTCCCCGATCAGTTGGCCGACGTGGTCATTCTGGTGGGCGACAGAGCCCGTGTGAATGCCGTTGCGTCATATTTCGACGAGGTGGAGTGCGATGTGGTGAATCGCGAGTTCCACACCATCACGGGGCGCTATCGTGGTCGCCGTATGAGTGTGCTCTCAACGGGTATCGGCATCGGCAATATAGATATATGCCTCACGGAGCTGGACGCTCTGGCAAATGTCGATTTCGCCACCCGCACAGTGAAGGAGGAGTTCCGCCGCCTGACGCTCGTGCGCTTGGGTACTTCGGGAGCGTTGCAGGCCGATATTGAGGTGGGGGAGATGGTCTTTGCCCGCACTTCGGTAGGCTTTGATTCGTTGCTGGGATACTATGCCGATCGTGATCGGGTGTGCAACCTTTCGATGGAGCAGGATTTTGTGGAGAAGATGCAGTGGGGCGAGAAGTTGCCCACGCCATACTTTGTGGATGCCGACAAGGAGCTTTTCGAACTCTTCCGAGACTACACCACCGAGGGCATTACTGTTGCCGCCCCGGGCTTCTATGCGCCACAGGGTCGTTATGTGCGTTTGGCACCCTCGGACCCCGCGCTCAATGAGAAGATGGAGGCGTGGCGATATGATGGTCGTCGCATCACCAACTACGAGATGGAGGGCTCGGCTCTGGCAGGTCTGGCCGCTATGATGGGTCACCGTGCCGCAACGATTTGCACCATCATCGCACAGCGTGTGGCGCTCAAGGCACAGCCCGACTACAAGCCCTTCGTGGAGCGTATGATCCGTACGGCACTCGACAGATTAGCCACTTTGGATTAGAAATTTTTAGCAAAAAATATAAACAAAAAAAACATAGAAAAACACAATGAAATTTACAGTATCAAGTTCAGCATTGCAGTCGCTTTTGGCGACCACGGGTAAGGTTATCAGCAATAAGAGTTCACTCCCCATTCTGGAGTATTTCCTTATGGAGCTCAAGGAGGGTCGTCTGACCGTTACCACGTCAGATTTGGAGACCACACTTATCGGCTCTATTGCCGTTGATAACATCGAGCGCGAGGGCGTTATCGCAGCACCCGCCAAGTTGATGCTCGACACATTGAAGGAGTTCCCCGAGATGCCTCTCTCTGTGGAGGTGGTAGATACAACCTGGGAGATCAAGATCACCTGGGCAAGCGGTCACCTCTCTATCCCCGGTGCAAGTGCCGTAAGCTATCCCGCCGTGCAGAGCCTCGGCGCCGAGCGCAAGACCCTCACGCTGGATGTAGATCTTTTGGTGAGCGGTATCAACAAGACCATCTTCGCTACGGCTGACGACGAGTTGCGCCCCGTAATGAATGGTGTATATTTCGACTTCTCGCCCTCATCACTTACATTCGTTGCCACCGATGCACACAAATTGGTTAAGTTCCAGGCCGAGCACGAGAGCGACATCACCTCATCGTTCATCCTCCCGAAGAAGCCCGCAAACCTTCTGCGCAACCTTCTGGCAAAGGAGGAGGCTCCCGTAGAGGTATCGTTCGATGCAAAGAATGTTACCTTCTCGCTGGAGAACTTCAACCTCGTATGTCGTCTTATCGAGGGTAACTATCCCAACTACAACGCCGTGATTCCCGCATCGAATCCCAACAAGGTGCTGATCGACCGCGTGGAGTTTGTCAATGGCATCAAGCGTGTGGCGGTATGTTCTAACCCCTCTACCAACCTTATCCGTATGGATATTGCCGACAATAAGGTAAACCTGACGGCTCAGGATATCGACTTCTCCGTGTCGGCTAACGAGACTATCTCGTGCAGCTACGACGGTCAGCCCGTAACCATCGGCTTCAAATCTACGTTCCTGGTTGAGATTCTGTCGAATATCGACACTCCGACCGTTGTTGTTGAGTTGGCTGACTCTACCCGTGCAGGCGTCTTCAAGCCCGTGAGCGACGATCAACCTTCGGCACAGACGCTGATGCTCTTGATGCCTATGATGATTAACGCATAAGGATAACGTATGAAACTAAACCTTAAACGCCCGATTGTTTTCTTTGACCTGGAAACAACGGGCGTTGATACAGCCAAGGACCGCATCGTCGAGGTGTCGATGATCAAGATTATGCCCGACGGCGAGGAGATAGTGCGCACGCGTCGTATCAACCCGCAGATGCATATCCCCGAGCAGGCTACGGCCATTCACGGCATCACGGACGAGGATGTGAAGGATGCACCTACGTTCGCACAGGTGGCCAAGTCGATGGCACAGTTTATCGAGGGGTGCGACTTCGGAGGCTTCAACTCCAACCGCTTCGATCTGCCGATGCTCGTCGAGGAGTTTTTGCGTGCCGGCGTGGATGTCGATTTCAAGCGTCGTCGCTTTGTCGATGTGCAGAACATCTTCCATAAGATGGAGCAGCGCACGCTCGTGGCAGCCTATAAGTTCTACTGCGACAAAAACCTCGAGGAGGCGCACTCGGCCGAGGCCGATACCCGTGCTACATACGAGGTGCTGATGGCACAGCTCGACCGCTATCCCGAGTTGCAGAACGATGTAGCCGCCCTGGCCGACTTCTCGGAGCGAGGACAGACGGCCGACTTTGCAGGTCGCATAGGCTTTAATGACAAGCAGGAGGAGGTATTCAACTTCGGCAAGTATAAGGGTCGCCGTGTGGAGGATGTATTCCGCGAGGAGCCGAGCTACTACGCCTGGATGATGAATGGCGACTTCCCGCTCTACACCAAGAAGGTCATCACGGAGATTTACCTCCGCCTGAAAAATAGTTAAACTACGCCCTCACTGAGGCGTGAAAGTTACGATATGAGATATCTGAAAACATTGTTTCTCCTCGTTGTGCTGGCGCTCGCAGTGCCCGCAATGGCCATTGATGTGCAGCCCGTGGAGAAATCGACAGTTATAGTTTTTATCAACGGACAGAAGTTCTACGTCCACACCGTCAAATCGGGCGACACGCTCTACTCCCTGGCCAAGACCTACGAGGTGAGCGAGGATCTGATTCGTCAGCACAATGCCAATATGGGCAGCGAGCTTAAGATCGACCAGACGGTGAAGATTCCCGTGCCCGAGTCGGCACAGAAGAGCGCCAAGGTAGAGAAGCGTCGCAAGAGGGATTTTCTTACGCACAAGGTGCAGGCAGGGCAGACACTCTACGCCATAGCGCGCGACTACAACATCTCGGTGGCTACGCTGCGCGAGGATAACCCCTCGCTCAATCCGCAGTCGCTGCCCGTGGGTGAGACACTGTGGATTCGTCGTGCGGCGGTGGGTAAATCCAACGAGCAGCAGACGCAGGCCGAGATTGCCGAGTATGCCGCTACGCTCAACAGCGTCACCGACGATGACGGCTACGACCATCACGTCGTGCAGCCGGGCGAGACCATCTATTCGCTCTCGCGTCGCTTCGGCATCACGGAGGAGGAGTTCGCACGTCTGAATGATGTGAGCGCAGGCCTTAAGGCTGGTGCTATGATCCGTATTCCCCGCCCTGAGCAGGCCGAGGAGGAGGTTGTAGAGGTTGAGCAGCCGCAATCAACGGCCGATGTACACTTCCGTGCGCTGGCATCTACCGAGCCGCTGAACGTTGCGCTTATGCTTCCGATGAATATCGAGAATCGTGCCAACGCAAGTTATGTGGAGTTCTATCAGGGCTTTTTGCTGGGTATGGAGACGCTGAAGAATACGGGCCGTGGCGAGTCGAAGCTCACCGTTTATAACACCTCGCACGATCAGTTGAAGGTTGATGAGATTGTCCGCAGCACAATGTTTGAGGGCACCAACCTTATCGTAGGCCCCGTATATGAGGATGAGCTGGCACCCGTCATTCGCTACGCCGAGCAGAACTCTGTGCCCGTGGTGTCGCCGTTGGCCAATATCTCGGCCGTTGAGAGCCCTGCACTATATCAGCTCTCACCCTCGGCGGAGCGCAAGTACGACAAGGTGGCCGATCTGGTGAATGGCGAGCGTGAGATCTTTATGATCTATGCCGACTCTTACGACGAGGAGTTCGAGGCCGAGGCCAAGCAGTTGCTGCACGGCCGCCCTTACCACTCATACACCTACTCGTTTGACGATCAGAAGTCGAAGTTCCGTGCCCGCACAGCCGATGCACCCTTCGATGTTATTGATGGTATGGATACCGTGCTGATGAGCGAGACGCCGCGTCTGTTTATCGTCCTGGCTAACAAGGAGGTCGATGTGGACCGTATCCTTGGCACCATATCTTCATCGAAGGTGGCCATCTCGGAGCGTAGCATCCCCTGTGCCGAATATACCGTGCTGGGTACGTCGCGCTGGGGTCGTTTCTCGAATATCGACCATACGACATACTTCAACAACAACGTGGTGATGATCTCTACCTATCACGCCAAGCGCGATGCGCAAGCGGTCAGGGAGTTCGACAGCCGCTATATCGAGGCCTATGGAGGTCTGCCGTCGCTATACGCCTATCGAGGCTACGACGCCGCCATACTCTTCTGTGGAGGTATGCGGGGCGATATAGAGTATAATATGCTGGATAAGCGCTACACACCTCTGCAGACGGTCTATAAGTTCGTGCAGGAGGGCGAGAATGGCAAGTATGTCAATCAGGAGTGGATGCGCATAAACTACAATAGTAACTACACGATAACGGTTGAGTAGCATGACCCCACCCATCACAAACCCCATCCCCAAGAAGACCATCGAGCGACTGAGCGAGTATCGTCGTTCGTTGCTCTCGTGCCACGAGCAGGGCATCACACACGTCTTCTCGCACATCCTTGCAGGTATGCACGGCATCACGGCTGTGCAGGTGCGCCGCGACCTGATGCTCATAGGCTTCTCGAGCGACACGAAGAAGGGTTACGATGTGAAGGTGCTCATCGAGTTCATCAACAACATCCTCGACAGCCGCGATGTGATGAAGCTCGCCATCATAGGTATGGGTCACCTGGGTCAGGCCATCACAAAATATTTCAACGGCAAGCGCCGCAAACTACGTATCGTCGCCGCCTTCGATGTGGATCCGGAGAAGGTAGGCACCGATATTGATAACATCCCGTGCTACCATATCGACCAGTTGGCCGAGATGGTGGATGAGATGGATATCAGCCTCGCCATTATATCATCGCCCACGAGCGTTGCGCCATCGCTCGTTGTGCCCATTATCAATGCTGGCTTCAAGGGCGTTATTAACTTTACCTCTGCGCCGCTTAACTTCCCGCAGGGTATCGTAGCCGAGAACTACGACATCACCACCGTGCTGGAGAAGGTCGCCTACTTCGTCAAGGAGGCCGACGAGAACAGCGACAAGAACTAAGGCGCAAACGATTTTGATATGAGAGTATTCTATGGATTAGATAATATGCCTGCGCTGCGCGATGCCGTGGCTACTATGGGCTCGTTCGACGGGGTTCATAGCGGTCACCGTGCCCTGCTCGGCAAGGTGAAACAGATTGCCGCCGAGGTCGGTGGCGAGAGTGTTGTGCTCACCTTCGAACCCCATCCCCGCTATGTGTTGGGTACGGGCGAGAGGATGTCGCTGCTTACCACGCTGGAGGAGAAACTGTGGCTTCTGGAACGCGCAGGTATAGATAACGTAATCGTCATTCGCTTTACGACCGAGTTCAGCCAGCTCACGCCCGAGGAGTATATCGAGCAGGTTGTGGCACGTCTTAATCTGAATGCGCTGGTGGTGGGGTATAACCACCGCTTTGGTCATAAGAAGGAGGGTAATTACGATCTTCTGGAGCGCCGTCACGACATCAAGGTCTATATGGTCGAGCAGCAGCAGGTCGTAGGCAGCAAGGTCAGCTCTACCATTGTGCGCCAGTTGCTCTCGCGCGGTCTTACCCAGAAGGCCTCTACACTGCTCGGTCATCCTTATACTATCCTCTGCGACTTTCAAGAGGGGGGTGTAGCCGAGGTGGAAGAGCATAAGCTCCTGCCCACGGAAGGGAGTTACGATGCCGAGGTGGATGGACAGAGCGTTACACTTGTAATAGAGACCAAGCGTCGCCTTCGCACAGAGCCCTCACTCAAAGGCAAAGTGATGGTTCAGTTAAAATAATCTAACGCTGTAATTTCTATGGCTTTAATATCATATTCTACACAGGTTCGCGTACGCTATAAGGATACCGACCAGATGGGCATTATGCACCATTCGAACTACGTTGTCCTCTACGAGCAGGCCCGCACCGAGTGGCTACGCGATATGGGTCTTACCTACGCCGAGATCGAGCGCCGAGGTATTATGTCGCCCATTATCGAGGTACACTCACGCTACCACTATCCCGCCTTCTACGACGAGGTGCTGACCATCAAGGTATCGATGGAGGAGATGCCTGCGGCACGTCTTGTAATCGCCTCGGAGGTATTTAACGAGGCTGGCAAGCTGATTAATACAGGCAGCGTGACGCTGGGCTTTATGCACGTCTCTACGCGCCGTCCCTGCCGTGCGCCCGAGTGGTTTATCGCAGCCCTGGAGGAGTATATCGCCAAGCAAAACGCCTAAACAATGTCCACCGCAAAACGACACATCTGCACGGCGGCATTTCTTGTCCTTGCCGTTGCCTTCTTCTTTATACGGGGATGGTTCGTTGCCGTGCCTACGCTCTTCGCTGCCGTTGTGGCGGCTACGGCGTCACGCACGGGTGGGGTAGCCATACCGTTGGCTCTGCTCTGCTCCTCAGCGGGCGACTATGCAGGCTCTACGGGTAACTTTCTTATACAGGTGGCATTCTTTGCCGTGGCTCACATCTGCTACATCTGCGACTTTGCTCCTCGCCGTGCATCCGACCGTGGTCGAATGGTGGGTGCTACTGCGCTGGCTGTGGTGGCATTGGGTTATTTGGGACTGGTGCTCTCGCATATCGCATCGCAGGCTGAGTTTGTGGCCGTTGCAGTCTATGGACTTATAATATATATAATGGGCGCTACGGCTATCTTCCAGCGCCGAAAGCACTACGCATGGTACGTTGTGGCGGCCGTGCTCTTTATCCTCTCCGATTCGCTTATCGTCTGCGGAAAGTATATCACCACGCTGCCTCACGGCTCAGAGTGGGTGATGATTACCTATTATGCCGCACAGGGGCTCTTCCTGACGCTGCATTTGTCGCGCCGTCAGAGCGAGGAGTGACAAAGCACCGCGAGGTCTGCCAACTTTCTGCCAAAATGGCGCACAACGTGGAGTGGCACATAGTTTGAGTATTACTATGGAAACAGAAATAATACAAAAACTATATAAAAATGAGAAACGGAAAAATCGGAGTAACAACGGAGAACATCTTCCCCGTAATCAAGAAATTCCTCTATTCAGATCACGAAATCTTCCTGCGCGAGCTGGTGTCGAACGCCGTAGATGCTACGCAGAAACTCAAGACCCTCTCGTCGAAGGGCGAGTTCCAGGGCACATTGGGCGACCTTACAATTCACATCAGCGCCGACCAGGATAAGAAGACACTCACCATCCGCGACCGTGGTATCGGTATGACTGCCGACGAGATCGACCGCTACATCAACCAGATTGCCTTCTCGGGTGCCGAGGAGTTCCTCGCAAAATATAAGGATCAGTCTATCATCGGTCACTTCGGCTTGGGTTTCTACTCATCATTCATGGTTGCCGACCGTGTGG
>JAFUOK010000063.1 GCA_017481925.1 Alistipes sp. | reverse complement strand
TCTTACGTACGATGAACTAACAAATGAGGTGATTGCTGCTTATCACCTGATTATCAACTGTTCACCCGTAGGAATGTATCCGCACAATGACGTAGCACCCGACATCCCTTATCAGGCGCTTGGCACGGAGCACTATCTCTTTGACTTAGTCTATAATCCCGAGCGCACACTCTTCGTTGAGCGTGGCGCAGAACGCGGCGCTCATACCCTCTCGGGACTCAAGATGCTCTATGCGCAGGCCGAGTCGGCGTGGCGCATCTGGAATGAATAATCACTCTGCCGAGTAGGCCTCCAGAATTTCTAATGCGTGAGCCTTGTCGTTGGCTCTTACTACCAGTTCGGCGGGCATTACACCGGTCGGATAGAGGGCCGACATAATCTCGTTGCGGATCATCGACCAAATTCCTGCATTATCCAAAATCGACTTATCCCACTCCGCTTCATTTACCGAGTCGTAAACTCTTACGACAACCAAATTCTCACTGTTCATAGTAATCGATTTTATGGTTCGTGGGCACACGGCCGTGTGGCTCGGCGCCTATAAACAAAGTTAGTTATTTTGTTGATAACTTACAATGAGTAAACCAAAATATTCGGCTTTTTCTTTTTATATTTGTATGGAGGATAAGCGTGGCTGCCGTGCTGTGGTGTAATACGCTGATTATTAATATGAAACGTTTTATTGTCATTATATCGGTTGTGATTCTGATTGCCTATATGGCTATCAGCGCCATAGTCCTGTCGCGTCACGGCTACCTAAGTGGCGGCTATGAGCTGAGAAGTGAACAGATGATATATGCCGACAGCGCCATCAATAGTGCCATAGCCGATGGAGAGCTTCCTGGTGCCGTGTTGTGTGTTGTACGACGTGCGCTGGATGGCGAGTCGATGGGCCGTGTGCTCTATCTCAAAGCGTATGGCAACCGTCAGGTTACATCGGGACGTACTCCCGATGGCGAGTGGATAGCCGACACCCTGCCGATGACTACGGATGCCGTATTCGACCTTGCGTCGCTGAGCAAGAGTGTGGGTACTACGCTCGCCTTTATGACGCTTGTGGAGCGTGGCCAGGTGCGCCTGACGGATAATGTTTCGCGATATATCCCCCACTACAAAGGCTGGGAGAGTAAGCCTGTGCGTCGTGGCGAACGCATAGAGCGTGAGGCTATTACAATAAAACATCTGCTCACGCACACATCGGGAATGCCGGCAGCAATCAATGTACCCAAGTTTCTGGAGCGTTACGAGAAGTGGGGCGATCCAATGAAACAGAATCTGCGCGATTCTTTGATAACATACCTCGCTACGGAGGCAGATCGTCTGTCACGTCCGGGCGAGCAGATGCGATATAGTTGTTTGAATTACATTGCGTTGCAGGCTATTATCGAAAGTGTCACTTCGCAGCGAATGGATCGTTACGCCGAGCGTGAGATATTTGCTCCCATGCAACTGCGAAACACCTGGTATAACCACATAGACGAGCCTAAACCCTATGCCGACAGCACTCGCATCGCCCCGACCGAGGTGCTGGAGGATGGCACGTTGCTCTATGGCGAGGTGCACGACCCCACGGCACGCATCGTGAATCGTGGCGTATCGGGCAATGCGGGATTGTTCTCCACGGCGGAGGATTTGGCCGTTATAGCCTCGATGCTGATGAATAAGGGCGTAATACGCATCAACAAGGATGGCTTGCAGGGCCGCGTGGGTGCTGGCGAGCGTGTGCGAGTGCTCTCCGAGGCTACGGTAGAGAGTATGATGCACGCACCCAAGGGCTTTGATGAGCACGGCCGCACGATAGGTTGGGTGGATGGTTGTTTTGGCGACCTGGCATCGGACGAAAGCATCAACCATACGGGTTATACGGGCACCTCGATGACTATCGACGGGGAGAATGGCGTAGCCGTGATTCTGCTCTCCAACCGTGTGCATCCTGTTGATGATGGTTCGCTTGCACGTTTGCGTGCTACGGTGGAGAACATCGTGTTGGCAGCGTTGGATAAATAAAGAAGGAAGATTATGCAGGACTTTGTACATCTACATGTTCATTCGCAATATTCGATTCTCGACGGTCAGGCGAGCATCCAGAAGTTGGTGGATAAGGCTATCGACGATGGGATGCGTGGCATTGCCATTACCGACCACGGAAATATGTTCGGCATCAAGGAGTTCTGGAACTACGTCAAGAAGAAGAATGGCGCTCGCCGCGATAAGGTGAAGCAGACATCGGCGGCTGTGGCGGAGTTGCAGGCTGTGGTCGATGCGGGCGAGGCTTCGGAGGAGCAGCGCACCGAGTTGGCACGCCTGAAGGCGGAGTATGACTCGCTGCCGAAGGAGGATTTCAAGGCCATTATCGGCTGTGAGGTCTATGTGGCACGTCGTGGCCTGCAATACAAGGAGGGTAAGCAGGATCAGAGCGGATGGCACCTCATACTGCTGGCAAAGAATAAGACAGGTTACAAGAACCTCATAAAGATTGTGTCGAAGGCGTGGACCGATGGCTTCTATATGCGTCCACGTACCGACCATGCGGAGCTGGAGAAGTACCACGAGGGTTTGATATGCTGCTCGGCCTGTCTGGGTGGCGAGATTCCCAAGAAGATCACGGCTGGCGACCTGGCTGCCGCCGAGGAGGCTGTGCGCTGGCATAAGTCGCTCTTTGGCGAGGATTACTATCTGGAGTTGCAGTTGCATAAGGCTACGGTCGAGCGAGCCAACCACGAGGCCTACCCTATGCAGTTGGAGGTGAATCGTCACCTTATAGATATGTCGCAACGCTTGGGTGTGAAACTCATCTGTACGAACGATGTACACTTTGTGGATGAGAAGCACGCCGAGGCGCACGACCGTCTGATATGCCTCTCGACGAGCAAGGATCTGGACGATCCGAAGCGTATGCTCTACTCGAAGCAGGAGTGGATGAAGACACGGACCGAGATGAACGCCATCTTCGAGGATGTGCCCGAGGCTTTGTTGAATACGGTGGAGATATGCAACAAGGTGGAGAGCTATTCTATTGATCACGCCCCCATTATGCCTACCTTCGAGATTCCCGAGGAGTTTGGTACGGAGGAGGAGTATCGTGCCCGCCTTACGGAGCAGGATCTCTTCGATGAGTTCACGCGTGACGAGAACGGCAACGTGGTGATGGAGGAGGCCGAGGCACACAAGAAGATCGAGAAGCTGGGCGGCTACGACAAACTATACCGTATTAAGTTGGAGGCCGACTACCTGGCTCACCTCACGTTGGAGCGTGCCAAGGTACGTTATGGCGACCCGCTGTCGGACGAGGTGGCCGAGCGACTGAAATTCGAGTTGCACATCATGAAGACGATGGGTTTTCCGGGTTACTTCCTCATCGTGCAGGACTTCATCTGCGCCGCACGCGAACAGTTGGATGTGTCGGTGGGTCCGGGCCGTGGCTCGGCGGCAGGTTCGGCTGTGGCATACTGTTTGGGTATTACGCAGATAGACCCCATTAAATATGACCTTCTGTTTGAGCGCTTCCTGAACCCCGACCGTATATCGTTGCCCGATATTGATATTGACTTCGACGACGATGGCCGAGGTCGTGTGCTGAATTGGGTTACGCAGAAGTATGGCAAGGAGAAGGTGGCGCACATCATCACCTATGGCACTATGGCCACGAAGATGGCTTTGAAAGATGTTGCCCGTGTGCAGAAACTACCGCTCAAAGAGTCTGATCGCCTGTGTAAGTTGGTGCCCGACCGCATACCCGACAAGAAGATTAACCTTGCCAACGCCATCGACTATGTGCCCGAATTGAAGGCTGCCGAGGATTCGGACGATCCCGTGATGAGCGAGACGATCAAGTATGCCCGCATGCTGGAGGGCAATGTGCGAGGCACGGGTGTGCATGCTTGCGGTACGATCATCTGCCGTGACGACATCACCGATTGGGTACCCGTCAGCACGGCCGACGACAAGGAGACGGGCGAGAAGATGCTCGTGACGCAGTACGAGGGCTCGGTGATCGAGGATACGGGTCTTATCAAGATGGACTTCCTGGGGCTGAAGACCCTCTCCATCATCAAGGATGCCGTGGCCAATGTCAAGCATACCAAAGGTATAGATATAGATATCGACACCATCGATATAGAAGACCCCGCAACCTATCGCCTCTACTGCGAGGGTGGCACGGTGGGTACGTTCCAGTTTGAGTCGCCCGGCATGCAGAAGTATCTGCGCGAGTTGAAGCCTTCGACCTTCGAGGATCTGATCGCTATGAATGCCCTCTACCGTCCGGGCCCGATGGACTACATACCCGACTTTATCGATCGTAAGCACGGCCGCAAGCCTATCGTCTATGATATCGATATCATGGAGAAGTACCTCAAGGACACCTACGGCATTACGGTATATCAGGAGCAGGTGATGCTTCTCTCGCGTCTTCTGGGAGGCTTCACGCGAGGCGAGAGTGATACGTTGCGTAAGGCGATGGGTAAGAAAATCAAGTCGAAGCTGGACGAACTCAAACCCAAGTTCATCAAGGGTGGTCAGGATAATGGTCACAACCCCGACGTGTTGGAGAAGATATGGGCCGACTGGGAGAAGTTCGCATCGTATGCCTTCAACAAATCGCACGCCACGTGCTACTCGTGGGTGGCATATCAGACGGCATACTTGAAGGCTAACTATCCGTCGGAGTATATGGCGGCGGTGTTGAGCCGAAACTTGGCCGATATAAAGACCATCACGCAGTATATGACCGAGTGCAAGCGCATGAATATCAGCGTGCTTGGTCCCGATATTAACGAGTCACAACAGAACTTCTCTTCGAATAAGTCGGGTGATATTCGCTTCGGTTTGGCGGCTATCAAGGGCGTTGGCGAGGCGGCCGTGCGCTCGATTATTGAGGAGCGCGAGAAGGGAGGTCCATATAAGAATATATACGACTTTTTGGTGCGCGTGAACTTCAGCGTGGTGAACCGCAAGTGTATGGAGAATATCGCCTACTCGGGTGGTTTCGACTCTATCATCGACTTCCACCGCAGTAAGTTCTTCGCCGAGGATGCCCGCGCGGCAGGTTCGCAGGCGCAGTTTATCGAACTGCTGATGCGCTACGGACAGCGTGTGCAGCAGGAGCGGCTGAACGCCCAGCAGAGCCTCTTCGGTGGCGGTGCGATGGTCGATATACAGCCCCCGACCGTTCCCTCGGCCGAGGATTGGAATCAGTTGCAGGTGCTGGGCAAGGAGCGTGAGGTGATTGGCCTCTACCTCTCGGCACATCCGCTGGATGATTACTCGGTCATCATACGCCACATGTGCAAGGCACAACTTGTGGATTTGGCCGATCTGGAAGCACTCAACGGCAAGGAGATAGCCCTGGCGGGTGTGGTTACGGGGGTGCAGGAGATGACCACCAAGACGGGTCGCCATTGGGGTAAGTTCACGATGGAGGATTATAGCGGCACGCACGAGTTCGCCCTCTTTGGCAAGGATTATGAGCAGTTCCGCCCGATGATGTATCCCAACTACTTCCTCTTCGTAAGAGGCAAGATCCAGCCACGACCCTACGGCGACAACCCCGAGCTGGAGTTTAAGATACTCTCGATGCAGCAGCTCGCCGATGTGCGCGACTCGGTCAAGGAGGTGCATATACAGATTCCTATCGAGGATATTACGCACGACTTCGTGGAGGAGTTCTCGACGCACGTGCGCAAGAGCAAGGGTAAGACGCTGCTGCGACTGACCGTTACGGACAGGAAGATGGGCACGTCGCTCAACCTCTACTCGAAGCGTTATCGTGTGGAGATGACACAGCGACTGACGGACTATTTGGATAAGAACGAATTTAAATATTCATTATCATAAACAATTAAAACACAAAAGATTATGGCATTAGCAATTACAAATGAGAATTATGAGGCTTTGATGGCCGAGGGTAAGCCCGTTGTTATCGACTTCTGGGCAGAGTGGTGTGGTCCCTGCCGTATGGTAGGCCCGATTATTGACGAGTTGGCCGACGAGTACGGTGACAAGATCATCATCGGCAAGTGCGACGTGGACTCTTGCGACGACATCGTGGCGCAGTACCGTGTGCGTAACATCCCGACCGTTGTATTTATCAAGGGCGGCGAGGTTGTCGATAAGGTTGTAGGTGCAACCAGCAAGGAGACCTTGAAGGCAAAGATGGATGCGCTGTTGTGGTGGCTACCCTACTCTCGTAAAAAAGGCTACCCCGAAAGGTAGCCTTTTATCGTTATATATTGCAAGAGGTTTACTCGATTGCGACAATCTTATCTGCCAAAGCACTCCACCACTCTGCAGCCTTATAAGCATCGACAGATGCAGCAGGAACAGCGATAGTGGTAAGCTGATTTGCTTGTCTAAATGTTTTCTCCTTAATGACAGGAGGAGTAGTGGCCAAACAATAAATCGTTGTGAGATTAGGTGTATTACTAATGAAATATTCGCCAATACTTGTAACCTTTGCGGGAATAGTAATACTAGGTGCACCTATTTGCATAAACGCTCTGTCTCCAATTGATGTTAGACTTGCAGGAAGCACAAGGTTTTCTGTCATATTTTGGAAACTATATGCAAAACCCTGATAACCAATTTCAGTGATATTGTCAGTCCAATTGATGGTAGTGTAGAATTGGCCAGTGAAAGCATAATCACTAATCTTTGTTACACTTGCAGGGATGTTAATCGTTCCAAAATTGCGAATATCCATAAATGCACGCGCACCAACCTCTGTGATATTATCTGGAATATTATACTCTTCAAAATATTGTGCTGCAGCAACAGCGAGGAATACATTATTGTCAATCAGTGCAGTACCATCTGCCGAAGCGAATTTACCCTTAAATTCACTCAATTGTAGATTAAGGAAAAATGCTCCTTGCTCAATCTTTTCAACACTATTTGGGATCGTTATTTCGGTAATACCAGTTTGTGCAAATGCTAAGGTTTTGATCTCCTTAACTCCTTCTGCAAGCGTGATTGAGGCGATATTTGAACAATTCTCAAATGCGCGTTCACCAATCGTAATCACGTTTGAAGGAATTGTCAATTCGGTCAAACCTTTACAAGCCGCAAAGGCAGATTTCTTAATAGTGGTTATGTTAGCTGGAATATCAAGGCTTGTGAGTCCTGTAGTAGCGAATGCACTTTCGCCAATAGTTATAACACTGCTTGAAAAGTTTACTTTGGTGAGATTGGGGTTGCTATAGAATACATAAGCACCAACCTCTTTAACACCTTCAGGAATAGTTACTTCTGTAGCATCGCCAATAGCATAACTAACCAATACTTCATCTTTGATAAGAGATTTATGGTCGTTTGATGCATATTTGCCGTAGAAGTTAGTCAGTTGGAAACAATTGCGGAATGGATTGTTACCAAAAGTAACAACATTGTCAGGAATAATAATTTCTGTAATATTACAATATACCGGTCCATCTGCAGTATATCCACTACCGAATACGAAATTACCAAGTTCTGTAACACTATTAGGAAGGAGAATACTTTTTAAGTTCTTATTCTTACCTCCTGCTGCAAATGCATTCTGTCCAATGGTTGTCACATCACCATCGAATTTGATAACGCCCTTACCATCCTTATACTCATTTGAGACAATTGTAACACCAAAAACATTGTCGTATGCAGGTACTACAATCTCCTCATCCGTAGAGGTGTACCAAATCTCATTATTAGGCACGGGATATACCTGATTAATGGTGATTTTCTGCTCCAAACCGCCACCAGAGATAGTAATCTCGCCCGAACGGTCGGCAGTGCTCTTATGTGCTGCAATCTCGAAACTCAACGCCTTAGTCTCCAAACCGCGTGTACCAGTTACCTCCTGAATCCACTCTTTTGCATTGTCAGAGATAGTGATTGTGAGATCCACATTTGTCTCAACTTCAAAATCTACCACACCACCATTGAAGTCAATCTCAAACTCATTATCAGCTGCGACAAGAGCATTTTTCTGTTCCTGCTTAACAGAAATAGTCTCTTCCATAGAACCAGCTTTGATTGTAATAGTAGCTTCACGGTCGTCATAGGTGTCGTTGGGGGTGGTTGTGATTGTAATTTGAGCATTACCTGCATCACCACTCATCGGCTCTACCTTTACCCAATCATCAGCACGGGTTGTGGCAACCTCTACCACCCATGGCTCGGGTGCAGTAAACTCTACCACCGCTTCGCCACCTTCATCGGGAATATCTTCAGGTTCGGGTGTTTCAATGGTAATTGTAGGAGGCACGGGAGGTGTCTCGGGTGTGTCCTCTGTACAAGCAACAAAAGCAACAGCGACAAATAGAAAAGCAAATAACTTTTTCATGATGTGTACTTTGAGCTATCCGCACCTTAATAGCGATAATTAAAAAAGAAAGCGTGGTGCTGAAGCCAATTTTAATCAGACGGGTCGTAGGAAAACCTTGAAGTATAAAATAGACAACAACCCACGCCACAATCCATAATGGATATGACGCGGTAAATGTTTAGCCATCCTCTACTTCATTTCGAATTTCCTACGTTCGTCTGAAAAGAATAGACTACACTTTCCGTGTTTGTTAATATGTTATAACAAATTTAGTAAATCATTTTCAAGTTTGCAATAAAATTCAATAAATAAAAAAAGGAGTCAGCCCGTGAGCCAACTCCCCTACTATCTAATTTCTCGTCATCATGCCACAGCGGGCAGAGCCTGCTGATTGGCATCTCTATATCTCATTATTATTTAGAGATTCCCATCGCCTTGCTTCGCAAGTCGGGGAATGACGTTTTTTATTTCTCGATCAGCGTAATGCTGCGCTGGATAAAGTCCGTGAGATTCTTGCCCTTGAGCATGCCATTTGACAAGAGGGCGAGGTCGATAATCTGGCGCACCAACTTATTACCACGGCCAATCTCCTTCAATCGCTCGTTGCGCTCATCACGCAGCGTTACCACCTTCTTTGACAACTCCTCCGACATCTCCTTCTCCTCGGGGGTGAAATCCTCATGCTTCTTGCCCTTCACGGTCTCGTCAAAGCGCTTCTCCTCGGCTACGGCGGCGTCGATCTTCTTGGTGATAGACTTCAACTTATCGCCATACTCGTTCTCCACCTTACCCAAAATATCAATCACAATCGGGTGGTTGCCATTCACAGCGATGGTGAAGTTGTCGGGCATCTGACCGTAGAACTGGCTCATGCCGCCACCGCCAACCTTGGCCATATCCTTCATGCGGCGCATAAACTCGTTCTGCGTAATCACCACGGGGGCATCGTCGGCGGCCATAGGCTCGAACGAGATGGTGTAGGTAATCTTCTCATCCTGCGGCATCTGACTCTCAAACACGGGACGCATCAGATCCTGCTGTGCCTCGGTGAGTGACATCGACATCTGATCCTTCTTCTGGATGAGTTTTTCTACTACGTCGCTATCCACACGCACGAAGCGTACCTTGTCGTTCTTCGACTCAACGTAGTTGATGTAGTGGCTGTCGAGCGGGCCGTTCATCTCCAGCACGTCGTAACCCTTCGACTTGGCAGCCTCGACGAATGAGTGCTTGTCCAGCACGTCATCCACGTAGAGCAGGACGATGTTGTCGTTCTTGTCGGTCTGATTCTCCTTTACGATATCGAGGTACTCCTTGACGGTGAAGTACTTGCTCTCGGTAGATTTCAAGAGCATGAAATCCTCCGCCTTCTCGGCAAACTTCTCGTCGGTGAGCATACCGTACTGGATAAACACCTTCAGATCGTCCCACTTCTGCTCGTAGTCGGGGCGCATAGTGGTGAAGAGCTCCTTCAGACGGTCAGCCACCTTACGGGTGATGTAGCCCGAGATCTTCTTAACGTTAGAGTCGCTCTGTAGGTAACTACGTGACACGTTGAGAGGAATATCGGGCGAGTCGATAACGCCGTGCAGCAGCGTCAGGTACTCGGGCACGATGCCCTCGACCTGGTCGGTCACAAAGACCTGATTGCAGTAGAGCTGGATCTTGTTCTTCTGAAGCTCGATGTTAGAGTTGATCTTGGGGAAGTAGAGAATACCCGTGAGGTTGAAAGGATAGTCGATGTTCATGTGGATGTTGAACAGCGGCTCGTCGCTCATCGGATACAACTCGCTATAAAATGCCTTGTACTGCTCCTCGGTGATCTCCGTGGGCTTGCGGGTCCACAGAGGCTCTACGTTGTTGATGATATTATCCTTCTCTGTATCGACATATTTGCCGTCCTTCCACTCCTTGACCTTGCCAAAGGCGATCTCCACGGGCAGGAAGTGGCAATACTTCTTCAGCAGTTCCTGCACCTTCTGCTCCTCGCAGTACTCCTTGCAGTCGTCCGAAAGGTGCAGCACGATCTCCGTGCCACGCTCGCGCTTTTCGGCAAGCTCCTCCATCTCATACTCGGGCGAGCCGTCGCACGTCCAATGCACTGAGGGGGCATCCTCATTATACGACTGAGTGTATATCTCC
>JAFUOK010000062.1 GCA_017481925.1 Alistipes sp. | reverse complement strand
TATGGTGCCCATATTTTCCATACCAATAGCAAACAGGTCTGGGATTTTGTCAATTCCATTGTGGAGTTCAATCGCTACACCAATTGCCCCGTGGCAAACTATAAGGGCGAACTATACAATCTCCCCTTCAATATGAACACCTTCAACCGTATGTGGGGCGTGAAGACTCCCGCCGAGGCTGAGGCAAAGATCGCCGAGCAGCGTGCCGAGGCTGTGGCGGCATTGGCAGGCAGAGAGCCCGCCAACCTGGAGGAGCAGGCTCTGACGTTGGTAGGCCGAGATATTTTCGAGAAACTCATCAAGGGCTACACCGAGAAGCAGTGGGGACGCTCATGCAAGGAGTTGCCGGCATTTATCATCAAGCGACTGCCCGTCCGTATGGTCTTCGACAACAACTACTTCAACGACCTCTATCAGGGTATTCCCATTGGAGGCTATAACAAGTTAATAGATGGTCTGTTGGATGGCGTAGAGGTTCGCACGGGCGTGGACTTCTTTGCAGAGCGAGAACAGTGGGAGCAGATGGCCGATAAGATTGTATTCACAGGTAAGATTGATGAGTACTACGGCTATTGCTACGGCAAGTTGGAGTATCGCACGGTACGTTTCGAGCAGGAGACGATCGACATGCCCAACTATCAGGGCAACGCCGTGGTGAACTACACCGAGCGCGAGGTGCCCTACACGCGAGTGATTGAGCACAAGCACTTCGAGAGTTTTGGTGCGGATGTATATGCCAATCCCAAGACTATCGTCAGCCGCGAATACTCGACCGAGTGGGAGGACGGCATGGAGCCCTACTACCCCGTAAATGACGAGAAGAACTCGTCACTCTACGCAAAATACAAGACTTTGGCCGACGGGCAACGTAATGTTATCTTCGGAGGACGTTTGGCCGAATACAAATATTATGATATGGCACCAATCGTGGAAAAAGTGCTACAAATTACTAAAACGATTTAGTTTTAGCAATAACAATTCTAACGTACGCTAGACTCCTAGCGTAAACTTATTTCTGACTATAATCCATTAGTAGGCACATTGATATCCGATGGGCATAAATTTTTACACACTAAGATAAAATGAATAAATCGCTAGTATCTATCATTACACCTATGTACAAGGGTGCTGCGTTTGTCGGAGAAACAATTGAATCTGTATTGGCGCAAGATTATGAAAATTGGGAAATGATTATTGTTGATGATTGCTCTCCTGATGATGGAGCGGGGATTGCGGTCGTTGAGTCTTATGCAAGTAAAGATGGTCGCATAAAGTTAATTGCAAGTAAAGAGAATAGAGGATCCTCGGGAGCAAGAAATATCGCGCTACAGACTGCGAGTGGGGATTATATAGCATTTCTGGATTCAGATGATTTATGGAGTCCTACTTTTTTGTCAAGTCAATTGCAATTTATAAAAGACAAAGAGGCAGCCATAGTATTTTCATCTTATCGTAGAATCGACGAAAATACAAAAGAGGAAATTCTTAGTCCATTTATAGTCCCTGAGAAAGTAAATTATAAATCATTGTTGAAAACATGCCCAATATTTCCATCAACAGCCATATATGATGCGAAAAAGTGTGGAAAATACTTTTTTAATGAGCAATTGGGTAGTATGCGTGATGATTATGTTTATTGGCTTGCTATGCTAAAAAGTATTGATTACGCGTATGGAAATAAGGAGATTTTGGTAGATTATAGAATTCGCAAAGATTCTGTGACTGCAAGTAAAAAGAAAGTAATAAAACCCCAATGGAATGTCTTACGTAAGGTTGAGAAACTTTCATTTGTTAAAAGCTTATACTACCTTAGTTGTTGGGCTGTTATCTCATATTTCAAGTATCGTAAGTGATAATTATTGATAGTGTTGATGCACTCCTAATATGGATATATATCGTATCGCGAATGAGCAAGGTATAGGTGCTATTACTTGTGATTATTTATTTGGTCACAATTTATCTGCCGATTTTTGCGATTTATTATTTCCACCGCATTTTACTATTAATACAATACCGACATCAAACAAGATCTCTTGGGCTCTTGCCGTAGAGAACATCATCAAGCAATATCATCGACGCAAGGCTTTGTCGATTGAGATTGCAGATATTTGGGCACAGGAGGGGATTAAGACGTATGGACTGAAAGGTTGGGCGTTGAGCACATATTACCCTAAACCAGAGTTACGTGAGTGTGGCGATTTTGATTGTTATTTAGGAGCTGATTTTGCCAGAGGTAATGAAATTGCCATTGCAAATGGCGCGCAGTTTGATCCGCACGATTATCGTCATTCTCATATATACTATAAAGGGCTAACCATAGAAAATCATCAATATTTTCTGCCAATTCGCGGTAATGCTCGCAATAAACGTCTTGAACAATATTTGCAGGCTGTGATTCCTTCAGAGAAACGTATTGAGAACTCAAATGTTTATTATCCTTCGCCGCAGTTTCACGCTCTTTTTATCATCCTGCATATGTTGCAGCATTTCTTGCACGAGAATATCACGTTGCGTCATATGTTGGACTGGACATATTTCGTTAATGCTGAGAAAGAAAATATAGATTGGCGTGAGTTTAATGCAAAATGTGACGAGGCTGGAGCAACTCGATTTGTTGAGGCTTTGAATCATATTTGTACGCAGCATATGGGATTAGACCTTAATAGTACATTGCTTAAGGCTGATAGCCGTTATGCAGATAAGATTCTAAAGGACACTCTTGAACAATCATCTAGGCATGTATCAGGGGTTAGTGGGCTTTGGAAAACCCGTTATATGAAGGTGCGAAATATTATTGAGCAGCGGTGGAAGTTCAATGAAGTATATGATAGGAACTTTGTGCAGCATATGCTCCAAACCGCGATAGGTATTGCTTGTGACCGCAATGTGAGATTGTAATGTATAGGCAATAAATAATAAATTACCCCGCTTAACATAGCGTTAGGCAGGGTAATTTATTTAACACATTTCGTTATTTACTTCGTGCCGTCGCTGACGCCGCGTAGGTAGCCGATAGACTCTGCTACGCCGGGGTGGGGGTTGTTGCCGTTCTTCTCGAACTCGAGCGATACAACGCCCTTATACTTGATCTGGCGCAGAACCTTAACGATGGGGCGGAAGTCCATCACGCCACGACCCATCTCCCACGTCTGACCAGCCTTTGAGGCTGCGCTCTCGTCCTTGATGTGGATGTCGTAGATCCAGTCCTTATACTTCTTGATATCTTTCACGATATCCTCGCCCATACGTACTGAGTGACCCAGATCCATGCAGCAACCGATGCCGAGCGAAGGATCCTTATAGATCTCTACAACCTTCTGAATGTTGGGGAAGGGCTGACCGTCGGGGCCGTGAGTGTGGATAGCCACCTTGATGCCTGTCTCCTTTACCTTCTTGATCATATAGTCGGTGAGCTCGTATGTGGGCACGCCGATAAATACATCGGCACCATAGCGCTCAGCGTATGCAAAGGCACGATCAACGTCAGCCTCCGAACGCATATAGATAGGACCGAGGATGTAGGGATTCACGCCATATTCACGGCACTTTGCCTTGAAGGCGTCCATCTGCTCCTTGGTAGAGTCCAGGGGCAACCACCAATCCTTTATGGAGAGATACTTTACCTCCATGCTCTGTAGGAATGCCAATGTCTGGTCGATGTCGTATGAGCGGTAGGTATATCCCGCAACGCCAATCTTAAAATCATCATATCCGCGAGGACCGCTCACGAGCTGAGCCTTTGCGGGCAATGTCAATGACAGCAACGCTGCCAAGGTCAAAAGACGAAAAAGTTGTTTCATATCTTACAGTTTTTAGTTAGTATTTACTCCTTTGCGCGATAGTGTTTTGCCAGACCACCCTCGGCCGTTTCTCGGTAGAGGCTCGGGAGGTTATGTCCCGTCTCCTTCATTACGGCTACCACGTGGTCGAACGTTACACGGTGCTTACCGTCCGAGAGTATAGCAAATGTTGCCGAGTCGAGAGCGCGTGCTGCTGCTACGGCATTACGCTCGATGCAGGGAATCTGTACCAGGCCGCATACGGGGTCGCACGTCAGTCCCAAGTGGTGCTCCAAGGCCATCTCGGCGGCATACTCGATCTGTGCGGGTGTGCCACCCATCAACTGGCACGCAGCCGCGGCAGCCATAGCGCACGCCACACCAATCTCACCCTGACAGCCTACCTCAGCACCCGATATAGAGGCGTTGGTCTTGGCGATGTTACCAAATACACCTGCTGTAGCCAGGGCTCGCAGGATTCTGACAGTGTGGTAGTCATTTAGTTTGTTGAGATGTCGTAATACAGCGGGCAATACTCCGCACGAGCCACACGTGGGAGCTGTTACAACCTCACCTCCCGAGGCGTTCTCCTCGGCTGTAGCCAGGGCGTATGCGTAGAGGCGTGAGCGGTTGCTCACCGTGGGGCCATACTCTTTGGCTTTCAGCCAATATGTACTCGCCTTGCGTGCCACCTTTAAGCCGCCGGGCAGTACGCCGTCGTTACACAGACCGTTGTCGATGGTGTGGCACATAGTATCCCAGATCTTCTCCAGATAGGGCCAAATCTCGTCGCCTTCGCAGTCCTGCACATACTCCCACCATGTCTTTCCTTCACGGTCGCACCACGCCAGGATCTCCTCGGCCGTAGTGAGGGGATAGACCTTCTCCCCGGCGAGTTGTGGCATCTCGGGAGATGCGATGTTACCACCGCCGATACTATATATCGTCCACTCATCCACCACCGAGCCGCCCTTCAATGCCTCGAACAGCATACCGTTGGTGTGGTACTCCTTGACCACTTCTGGTCGCCATATAATATCCGTGGGGGCGCTCTTCTCCAACACCTCGCGTATGGCGGCATCGGTAAGGTGACCCTTGCCCGTTGCAGCCAACGAACCGTAGAGCGTTACGCGGAAGGCCTCGGCATCGCTATTCTTCTCCAGAAAAATCTCGGCGGCCTTGCGGGGGCCCATAGTGTGGCTACTCGAGGGGCCGTGGCCGATTTTGTATAAAACTTTAAGTGACTCCATATATTTAAACGTGTCGTAAAATCTCTTCCAGACTGTTGAAGTGGCTCTTGTAGTCCTCCAACGAGCAACGAATCACCTCGTGAGCCTCCTCGCGACCGTATGTGGCTACGATTTCTACTTTCCGTGGCAGGTCACCACGTTCTGATTGAGGCATATCCTTGTAGGTGAGGAAGTAGTGTTTCAGACGATCAACCACTACGGCGGGCAGTTCGCTGATATCGTTATAGCCGTCGTATGTTGCATCGTTGTGCAGTACAGCAATAATCTTATCGTCGGCCTCATCGCCATCCAACATACAGAACCCACCGATAGGTTTCACCGTAGCCAGGATGTCGCCGTGAGCGATCGTGCGCTCTGTCAGCACGCATACATCCAACGGGTCACCGTCACCCTTGATGTTCTGGCGGCCGCACTGCTCCATACAGTAGTCGGCAACCGTATCGCCGCAATAACTCTGTGGAATGAATCCGTAGAGTGCAGGAACGACGGTAGAGTATTTTTGCGGACGATCAATGCGGATATAGCCGCTTACCTTGTCCAATTCGTACTTAACGGTATCGGTAGGTACCATCTCGATGAATGCTGTCACCACTTCGGGTGCTCCGTCGCCCACCTCCAGGCCGTGCCAGGGGTGTGACTTGTATCTAAGGCCCATGAGTCGGGCGATAGGATCGTTAATCTTGTTTCCCATAATAAAGTTATAAGTTGTTAATCGTTAATTTGTTATCCTACTATATATTTCGCTATACGAGGCATAAAACGGTAAATTGCCCACGTGCAGGCCCAGCAAACGGCAAATACTATTGCAACCGTCACAATCACACACACGGGTGTTGGCAATCCCAGCGGTGAGAGCAATATAATAACGGGGCCGATGAAGATATAGTGCATCAGATATGCGCCAAAACTGCATCGTGTCGTGCTCTGCAATACCCGCTGCCAGCGCTCCGAACGAATCTTTACTCGTTGAGCAATGAGGAACAACCCAATTGCCATCAGCACCACGTTGGGCGAGCAGAACTGCCAAAACATCTCGATAAGGTCGGGAGCCTGCTCGTAGCTATATTGTGCCATGATGGTGGTAAAGCCCGTATATGTCACCACGTAACCCGCGAAGTAGAGCATCACACCCACGGCCACAATCTTGCGTGAGGGCAGAGGATTGCCCTTGCCAAGCAGATGGCCGAGCAGAAGATAACCCGTGAATCCTGCGAAGTAGTGGAACGTGCCGAACTGATTCCATGCACATACGCCAAAGAGGTTGGGCGAGAGCAACTGCGCAAGGTAGGGTAGCATCAGCGAACAGCCCCACAGTATGATGTATGTGCGGATGAGCGTATGGTCGTTTTTCTCCACCCACGCCGAGAAGAATGGCATAAAGAGGTAGAGGCCGATGAGCATGTAGAGATACCACATGTGTGTGGTGTAGCCGTTGAACGTGAGCGGTATCATGGCTATGTTACTCACCGCATCGCCCCACTCCTGCGAGGGTGCAAACTCAAAGGGGAAGAGCACCGAGATTACGCTCTTGTCCAGGCCGATGACGCCCGTAAACCACGGTATGAGGTAGTAAATAACCGACCAGAAGAGCATCGGGATGAGGACGCGCGGAATGCGGCGACGATAGAACGATGAGGCACTCTCGCCAATGGGCAGGAGCAGCAGTCCCGTCATCATGGCAAACAGAGGCACACTCGGACGCATGAGCGAGCCGATAAAGGCTCCCCAGAAACCGTTCATGGGGTCGTCCTGCGGTGTGGCGTTGTATATATCTACGCTGTGGCCGGCGATAACCATCAGCATCGCCGCCAGACGCAGTACATCAACCCACACGAGGCGTATTTTCGATTGTGCAGTGCTCATCACTTGTCGTTATATTAAACAAATATAGCAATAATATTGGCAAAAACCTCACCCCAAGGCAAAAATCTTCTATCGTAATTGTTTGAGCCGAGCTCTTTTTGTACCTTACAGACTGTAAATACCAGAAAAAATGATTAAGTTTGTATAAATATAAATTTTCGCTTATGACAAAGCCCCTTAATAGTCAGCGCGTGCGCGCGCTCGCACCCGAAAACGACCCTCTGAAAATTGGTATGGGTTGGACAATCGAAGATTTGGACCGCCCGCAGATTCTTGTCGAGAGCACCTTTGGTGATTCGCATCCGGGTAGTGCCCATTTGATGCAGTTTGTGGATGAGGTGATGCGAGGCATCAAAGACGAGGGTGGCCGTGGCGCTCGTTACTTCGTTACGGACATCTGTGACGGCATTGCGCAGGGACACGATGGTATAAACTACTCGCTGCCACATCGCGATATGATCGCTTCGATGATTGAGATTCACGGTCGCTCAACGGGCTTTGATGGAGGAGTCTTTGTGGCGAGTTGCGATAAGTCGGTGCCCGCCTGCCTGATGGGTCTTTGCCGTTTGGATATGCCTTCGATAGTGGTGACGGGTGGCGTGATGGACGCTGGTCCCGACCTGCTGACGCTGGAGCAGATAGGCACCTATTCGGCTATGTATCAGCGTGGAGAGATTTCGGTCGAGCAGTTTGCCTACTATAAACATAATGCCTGCCCTTCGTGTGGTGCGTGTTCATTTATGGGTACGGCCAGCACGATGCAGATCATTGCCGAGGCTCTCGGCCTTATGCTCCCGGGCACGGCACTGATGCCCGCTACGAGCGAGGAGCTGATGCAGGCCGCCTACGATGCAGGTCGTCAGGTTATGCGCCTTGTGGAACAGGGTATTCGGGCAAGCGACATCGTGACGATGAAGGCCTTCGAAAATGCCATCATGGTGCACGCTGCCATATCGGGTTCTACGAACTCGCTACTGCACATTCCCGCCATAGCGCACGAATTGGGCTTTAAGATTGATGCCGAGACGTTCGATCGTCTGCACCGTGGGGCACGTTATCTGCTCAATATACGCCCTGCGGGTGAATGGCCGGCGCAGTTCTTCTACTATGCGGGCGGAGTGCCTGCGGTTATGGAGCAGATACGCGATGTATTGCACCTCGACGCCCTGACTGTGACGGGCAAAACATTGGGCGAGAATCTTGATGAGTTGAAGCGTAACGGCTTCTATGATAAATGTGAACGCCACTTGGAGCGCTGGGGATTGAAGCGTCACGACGTGATACGTCCCTTCGATAATCCTATCGGTGTGGATGGTTCGGTGGCTATCCTTAAAGGCAACCTCGCTCCCGACGGGGCGGTAGTTAAGCATACGGCCGTGCCACGTGAGATGTTCAGCGCCACGTTGCGTGCCCGACCCTTTGATAGCGAGGAGGAGGCTATCGAGGCTATCCTCTCGCACCGTATTGAGAAGGGCGACGCCGTGATTATCCGCTATGAGGGCCCGAAGGGTTCGGGCATGCCGGAGATGTTCTACACTACGGAGGCCATCTCGTCGGATGCCGAGTTGGGGCGTTCGATTGCTCTGCTCACCGATGGACGCTTCTCGGGTGCTTCGCGAGGCCCTGCCATAGGCCACATCTCGCCTGAGGCTGCTGTGGGAGGCCCTATTGCGTTGGTTGAGGAGGGCGATTTGATTCGTCTCGATATTGAGGGTCGAGTGTTAGCCATTGTCGGTATTGCAGGGCAGGAACTCTCGGCTGAGGAGGTAGAGCGTGTGCTTGCGGAGCGACGTGCTATGTGGCAACCCCGTGAGCCAAAGTATAAGGGTGGCGTGCTGAAACTTTTTGCCCGTCACGCACTCTCGGCCATCGATGGCGGATATATGAAAGTTGAAGATTAACAGATAACGAAATTATATGACTCCACTGGATCCTACACGTCTTGTCATTGCCGCCGTTGCGGGACTCATACTACTACTGGTGCTGATCATACGCTACCGTATGCAGGCTATGATTGCTATCCTGGTCGGTGCCGTGGCTATCGGTCTGGCTGCCGGTATGCCCTTTGAATTGATTATAAAGTCGGTAAACGACGGTATGGGCAATACGCTCGAAGGCATCGCCCTGCTCGTAGGTCTGGGCTCTATGTTTGGCGCTATACTCGAAATTTCGGGCGGTGCACAGACCTTGGCCGTGACGATGGTCGATCGCTTTGGCGATAAGAAGGCGGCTTGGGCATTGGGTATTACGGGCTTGGTGATTGCTATGCCCGTGTTTTTCGATGCGGGACTTATCATCCTTATCCCGTTGGCTTTCTCGTTGGCAAAGCGTACCTCGCGCTCGTCGCTCTACTATGCTATTCCGCTGTTGGCTGGTTTGGCCGTAGGTCACGCCTTTATTCCACCTACACCCGGTCCCGTGCTGGTAGCTACGATGCTGGGTGTTGATTTGGGCTGGGTGATTATGGTTGGCGTGGTTTGTGGTGCCTTTGCAATGATTGTGGCGGGTCCCGTATGGGGTGCATATTGCGGTAAGAGGTATTTTATCCCCGTGCCCGAGCATGTTGCCTCGCAACCCGACATTGACACAAAGAAACTGCCAAGTTTTACTACCGTTGTGCTGATTATCCTCATTCCGCTGGTGCTGATTATACTGAAGTCCGTAGCGGGTGTCGTGGAGGCTATGGCGCCTATGCGCTCGGTGATAAATTTTTTGGGCGAGCCGTTCGTGGCGCTCACTATTGCGACGCTTGTGGCTATGGCTCTACTGGGCTATCGTAATGGCTACTCGTCGAAGGAGCTGGAGCGTGTGATGACTAAGTCGCTGGAACCTGTGGGCTTGATTCTGCTCGTCACGGCGTGCGGTGGCGTACTGCGTTATATCCTTCAATATTCAGGCTTGGGAGAGATTATCGGCGGTGCTGTGGCATCGGCTTCGCTGCCTATTGTCGTTGTGGCTTTTGTCGTTGCGGCATTGGTGCGTATATCGGTCGGCTCGGCTACGGTCGCTATGACTATGGCGGCAGGAATTATCGCCGCAATGCCCGAGATAGCGGCTCTCTCACCCCTGCATCTGGCTTGCGTGACGGCCTCAATAGCAGGTGGTGCTACCGTGTGCTCGCACTTCAATGATTCGGGCTTCTGGCTCGTAAAGACACTTGTCGGGATGGACGAAAAGACTACACTTAGAACGTGGACCATAATGGAGACTCTGGTCGGCGCAACGGGTTTTGTCGTGGCTCTTGTGATTTCGCTCTTTGCATAATAAGGTGTATAAACAAAAATCCCCGCTTCGTAGGCGGGGATTTTCATTTATAGAGCAGAGTGTAATTACTCAGTCATAGCCTGCTGAACGGCAACGGCAACAGCAACGGTAGCACCTACCATCGGGTTGTTACCCATACCGAGGAAGCCCATCATCTCAACGTGTGCTGGTACTGATGAAGAACCTGCAAACTGAGCGTCAGAGTGCATACGACCCAAAGTATCTGTCATACCGTAAGAATGGTTTTTGAACGACGATTTGTCAGATTACCTACGGTAAAAATATCACGATGAAAATCAATTTATTAAGAACGATTATATACTTCCAAAATACGTCGGTTTGGTTAATAAAATGAGTGTTAATTTGGTAGATGGCTGTGGATAGGTTGTAAATACGATTATCTTATCTCCATCTGCCTTTACAAATTTACGTCAAATTCACTTCAATAACAATACCTACTTACACTTATTTCCACATTTTCTGATAATATAATCCTCTATATAAAGAAAGAGTCTATTTCATCATCAAAAAATATGGAAATGGTTATCATGCTGATTGTTAGATAGTAAAATGGTTTGTAATATTTTCGTAAGAGTGGGTGTCTTTGCGTCTTAAAAACCAACGGCAAAAGGAATATATCGCTATACTCCTCTTGCCTGATGGTTGGTAGGGTTACTCGATAAACCACCGATATTCATCGTCGCCCTCTAATGCTCTGCCGATGCCCGTAATAAGGTTGGTAGCATTGAGTGAGCGGTCGAGGAACGTGTCAATGTAACTCGATTTATTTGCTCCCGTGAAGAGGTTATATACTCGCCAAAGGTCAATGTCCGTTGCCGTGCCCTCTCTCGCAAAATTCTCATCCGAGTAGTAGGCTCTGGCTATGGCATTTATGTGGCTATCGGTAAACTCCATTGCAGGGAGTGCCTTGCGCTCCTTTGGTGGCAGGAACTGATACAATCTCGTCTTGCCAATGAGTTGTGCAAACTGATGCTCCGTTAGCGATTGCTCCTGCATACGGCTCATTAGCGATAGATGCTTCTGCGTGTCGTACTGCTGAAACAATCCCAAAGACTGCTCGAACAACTCCTGCACGCTCATAACTCGCATATCGCTTTTCAGTCCATCTGTCGAAACACATAGATTGCAACACACAAGGTTCTTGAAGCCGATAAAGACCTTGAATCGCTCCATTGTCTTACGAGAGTATAGATTCTCGTGGTTATAGGCACGAACGCCTCCAATCGAAAGGTTAAGCCTATTTCCCGCTATATCCTCGTAGATAGTAGGTATCTCAAAGCAAAAGGCCATTCGCTCATAGTAGATAGTCTTGTCGCTTTCTAATAACTGCGATACAGGCTTGTGAATGGCTTCGGGTATTCTGCCCTTGATTATATGCGACACGACTATATCGGGAGCGTCTATCGCCTCATTGGGGAACATCCGATATGCTGCACCCAGTATGGTCTCGATAAACATCTGATGCGAAATGGTCAGTTCGTTATCCTTTGAGAATACAGGCACGATACAATCATCTCGCAGGTGGTCTATATCGACGGCTTTGGTGTTAGCCTCGATAAAGTGGCGAGAGTGAATCGCACGATTAGCAGAGAGAGGGATAACCCTACTCTCTGTTGTCGGTTGTTGTGCTATGTCATTCCATACGGTTAGACCCGTAGAGAAACTATCATTAGGCTGCAGAACTGTGCTGTACATAAGGCATCGTATTAGAGGGTTGAACATTTGTAGAGAGATTACACCAACGAAGAATAGCTTGCCCCACCTGAGGGGTAATCATAAACTCGGGTTTACCTGTAAAGAGTCCTGTACGGTCTTTCGATGTAGTAGCCTTGTGATTCATCGCAATGTCGAGAACTGCTGTGAACTCATAATCTACGTTATCACGCTGTACGGCTTTGAGACCAACTTTCTCTGGTACCATCTTGCCGTTCTTATCCGAGAGAACATAATCCTGCTTCGATCGCATCGTGCAGATGATATGTGCAGAGGAGGTCAGGATACGCTGAATAAAGGCGTTCTGACGAGGCGTTACCTTTGCCCAATTGGCAAATGAGTTGCCTTGCAGGTTGGCGTGAAAATCGAGCAGATAATCCCAGCAATGAGAAATGCTGTCAATGATGATTACCTCGGCACCCGCCTGCTCACAAATGGAGATAGCCTCGATGTAGGTTTCGGGCGAATAGTTGTCGAGCGTGAGCACTTGATAACCTCCCAAGTGAGCATAGAGATCGGCAGAACAATTCTCAGAGTCGATAACTGCGATCTTCGACCAATCGCCCGTCATACCGTAGGCGATAAGGAGTGAAGAGTAGGTTTTGCCGCTGCCACTCGCACCAGCAAGGGCCAAGCGCATTTTTGCTGCTCGGCGCATTGATTGTCGTAACTGCATAATACAAAAACAATTAAATGGTTAAACATACAATAACTAACAACCAATGTTACGTCTTAGTGATGTGTTGGGAGGTTTTTGTCTGAGGAATCGTTAGAGAAAAAATCGTGTTGAAAAATATTGGCGAAAAATCTCGGCAGAAAACCGCAACAGAAAACCCCTTCCCATTGAAACTATGGGGCGGGGCTTTTTGGGGAGTGACTGTGTGTGCGGAGGGTATATTGCATAAAGATGTTGAGAGTATATAACATCTGCATAAGCACAATTTGAATCCCGTAAACACACAATATAATTATCGCAATATACACATTAAAAAAATTATCACTATATTTGCGCTAAAGGATGGCACATAGGTTGTCCTTGAAAAGCAATATGGGTAACAAATATAAAATTCCATACATAAATGCCTGTATCAGAGCATTCGCCAAGCGTTTTAGGCTCTCGGTGCAGAGTGCTTTTGAGTACCTTTATAACTTTAAGGGTATTCACTTTTTGGTGGAGTTTTATGAGATTGAGCACTTGCAGTCGATTGATGATGCAGTGGATGACCTAATCGTTTGTTGCCAAAATAATGGAGGAACGCTCAGATGAAACTCTACCACGGAACAAATATAGATTTCAAAGTGATTGATTTGACCAAATCCAATAAGTACAAGGATTTCGGCCAGGGTTTCTATTTGACTGACATTCGCACGCAGGCAGAAGAACTCGCGGCGAAGAAATCTCGACTCTTTGGAGGTTATCCCGTTATCCAAGAGTATGAGTTTGACGAATCATTGTTGGCAAGTGCTGATTTGCACGTTTTGAAGTTTGATGCCCCAACAACCGAATGGGCAGAGTTTATTTTCAAGAATCGTAATAGAGAGTCTAAATTCACTCACGATTACGATATTGTAATTGGTCCAATAGCCAATGACGGCGTTGCCTATCTTTTGGGTAGATATGAGGAGGGTACGCTCACGATTGAGGAACTAAGCAAAAAGTTGGATTACCGCAAACTCAATAGCCAATACTTTTTCGGCACCGAGAAATCACTTAAATACTTGAAACGCCTATGACAGCACAAGTACAGAGAGATTTTTTAGTTAGCCATATCGTTGACCGCTTGACCGAATATCTTGTCATAGACCACGATATGGAAATTACGGATGCGCTAAAAATCGTGTATCAATCAAAAACATACCAGCAACTTCAAGACGAAGATGGAGGTCTTTATGCTCAAAGTCCTTCATACATATATGAGTTATTGAAACGGGAGTTGTGTATATGATATAGATAACGTAGCCAATTTGAGTCGGCTACGTTTTTTTATTATGGAGTTGATCCTATCTTTACAGCAATCAATACTTCGATAGCCCCC